>JBOHRQ010000085.1:0-7821 GCA_050732875.1 Gemmatimonadota bacterium
GTTGAAGGCCGTGTTGGTCACCGTCCGGCCGGTCAGCCCGGCTTCGGCCGCGGTCACGAAGGTGTCGCTGTCCGCATCGTAGATCACGTCGCCGGCCGCCAGCGTGACCGGCTGGCCGGCCTCGTCAAGCACCGGCTCCGCCGCCGGATCGGCCGCGCCGGTCGGAAGCCGGGCGAAGGGATCCCGCGCCACCTTGGCGAACGGGTTCACCGACGCGACCGGGTCGGCAGACCAGACGAGCGTCACCTGGCCGTCGCCGGGGATCAGCTCGATGGCGGGCTTGGGCGGCGCCGTCGGCACGATGAACCCCGCGTCGAACACCGCCTGCGCCGTCTGCTGAACGGCCTTGAAGTTGTTCATGACCGGGTTGGTGTTGGCATTCGGGTCGAGCTCCCCGGTCTGGAGGTTCTTGTAGCCATCGGCCAGGAGCTGGGCCGGCGGGGCCCCCGCAGGCCCGGCCACGAAGTAGGCCGCGTAGATATCGACCGACGCCCCCTGGGCCAGCGTGAACCGTCCCGACGAGGCCATGCCGCGGACATCGCGCGGGTCGACCTCCAGCACGACTTCCGAGGTGTTGCCCGTCATCAGCTCGTACCACGTCTCCTTGTCGGACGGGTCGGGACGCGGGTTGCCGTTGGTGAATACCGTGAACTCCTGGAGACCCACCTGCTCCCCCGTGGCGGGGTCGACCGGGGTCTTCAGGTAGGTGATGCCGCCGAACCCGAGCGGGTTCTGGAAGGCCGGCTCGGTGAAGTCCGAGTCCCAGAACACCATCGTCTGGACGTCCGGCAGGAACGCGATCTGATCGTCGCCCGCCTCGCCGATGTCCGGGTCGATGGCGATCGCCACGATCGTGTTCTCCAGGTCGTACGGACCGGGCGGCACGTCTCCCGCCGCCACGCTCGGCGTGTTGTCCGCGCTGATGAAGTCGGTGCGGTTGAAGACCCGGAGCGCCACGAACACGAAGTCCTGAACGTCCGGAACGCCGAACGCGAAGATCGTCTCCACGATCTCCACGCCGACCCGCGTCCCGCCGCAGTCCGCGCACGTCCCGGCCTGGATATCGTTGGCGGCGATACAGACCGTCTCGTCGGCGAAGCCGGGAAATGGCTCGTCGGCGAACGGCTGGAGCGCCGGGAACTCCGCCACCCGGGACGCGTCCACCGTGCAGTCCGACGGGAAGTTCCCCTCGTCCTCGGGGTTGGCCGTCGAGAAGTACTCGTCCAGGCCGATGGCGTCGAACGTCGGGCCGCCCGCCTCGAGCTCCGAGAACGGGCCGCCGATGGCGACAACCGTGTCGCCGGCGCCGGGGATCGTGGCCCCGACGTTGGGGCCCGAGCTGAAGATGTACTGGTCGGTGGTCGAGATCCAGAAGCCACCGCCCGCCACCGACGAGCCCGATGAGCCGATCTCGGCGTTGTCCTGCAGCAGCAGGATCAACCGGTTCCGCTCGAACTGCAGGCTGTTCGGTGTCGTCGCCGGCGTCAGCCCGCCGCGCCGGTCGGGCCGGTCTTTCGGCGGTTCGCCCGCCGAGATCCCGACCACCCCGAGCAGCAGCAGCAGCGACGCCATGCCCGCCAGCCAGGTCCGCCGGCGGGGGGTGTCGAACCGACTGCGAAATTCCATGAAGCCTCCTGATGGGAACGGTCTCGTGATCGGTGTCTCCGGTCCCGCGGGGGGACCGGAGACGACCGTTCTGTCACTACGCTTCGACGGTGAGCCCACCGGCTAGAAGCGGATCTCGACGCCGAACCGGTACTGCCGCGGCTCGCCGTAGTTGAACGGGGAGTCGCCGTTGTTGCCGGCGATGAAGTCGGCCCCGTCGCCCGAGGCCTGCTTGGCCTCGCGCAGAGAGAGCTGCGCCTCCTGCAGGCTCACGATGCCGTCGCCGTTCCGGTCCTGCAGCGCGATCTCGTCGCGGAAGTCCGCCACGATGTCCGTCTGCAGGTTGAACGGGAACGTCTCCGGCGCGTCGGCCGTCAGGAAGTCGGACGGGATCACCGGCGTCAGGCTCTGCTCGAGCTCGAAGCCCGACACGTCGGGCCGGCCCGAGCTCGGGTTGACCAGCACCACGTTGTCGATGTCGAGGAAGTTGATGACCGAGGCGAACACCTCGAACCCCAGGCCCCCGGCGACGTCGAACCCCTTCACGAACCTGAGGTCGCCCTGGTGGAACCACGGCAGCCGGCTCGAGTTGATGTCCTCCAGCGCCTCGCCCTGCCCCTCGGTGGTGCGCCGCGTGAACGGCTCGCCCGAGTGCGCGTTGTAGATCAGATAGGCCCCGAAATCGCTGAGGACCGTGCCCGCCGCCGTCCCCTCCCGGAAGTCGCTCGGGAAGCGCAGGTTGAACTGCAGGTTCACCGTGTTCTGCCGGTCGAACGTCTCCGCCAGCAGCTCCGTCGGCGGCGTCAGCAGCCGGCCCGGGAACAGCGGATCGAACAGCCGCCCGAAGCCGCCCGCGGTCGCGAACTCGGTCGGACTCGACGTCGTCCCGCGAGCGAACTGCAGCGAGTACGCCACGTCGAACGAGAAGTAGTTCGAGTAGCGCTTCGACAGCGTCACGTCGACGCCCTTCACGTTCCCGTTGTCCGCGTTCACCGCGATCCGACGCTCCTGGATGTCGGGCTGAATCGTCCCCGGCTGGAACACGTCGATCCGGAGCGCGCCCCGCCGGTCGCGGTTGTAGCCCACCAGGTCCAGCACCAGGTTCTCGCCCAGCAGGTGCGTGATCCCCGCCTCGAACGCCGTCGTCTCGATGTAGTCGAGGTTCGGGTTGCCGTACAGGATGTTCGGGTTCTGCGCGGCCGCCACGAAGTCGGTCGTGTGCGCGTCGAAGTACCGCCGGAGCTCCGGAAGCTGGTGGAACTTCCCGTACGAGAGCCGGACCTGCGTGGCGTCGGTGATCGGATGCGCCACACCCAGCCGCGGCGAGATCTCCGTGCGCGTCGGAGCGTCGACCAGCTGCGCCAGCGGACCCTCCGAGCACTGGTCGAAGGCCGAGATCGAGCACGGCACGACGCCCGCGAACTTGGGGAACATCGTGTTCGGGTTCCAGTGGTCGACCCGGAGCCCCACGTCGATCACCAGATCGCCGTAGTCCAGACGATCCTGCGCATAGACCGCGCCGATCTGAGGCTCCACCTCATAGAGGTTGGCGAACGTCGCGTCCGTGTAGCGGGGGCTGCGCTGGGCCAGCGTGAGCCACGTCCACTCGGCGCCCACCTTCATCCGGTGCACACGGTTGAGCTGGCTGTCGAGATCCACCCGGATCCCGTAGCGCTCCTCTTCCCGTGACAAAAACGAGTTGACGAAGCCCTCCGAGCCGAAGATCTGCGGCACCCCGAACACCGGATCCGGACGCGTCGAGCGCAGGGTCGGGATGTTCAACAGGTTCTCCTGCGCCGGGATCGCGTCTTCGAAGAAGAAGTCGACGTCGCCGAAGCGGTAGTTGAGAAAGTCCTCCTCGAACCCGTCGCCCTGGTCGAACGCCTCGCTGCAGAAATCGCCGCAGTTCTCCGCTCCGATGCCGCCGAGGCCGGTCAGGAACGCGGCCGAGATCTCGTTCAGCGGAGTGCCGATGAACAAGTCCGTCTTGTGGTAGTTGCCCCGGACCTGGAGGTTCAGGTTCCGCTCCGCCGTCTGGTAGAGCTGCTGGTCCCAGCCCAGGATGACGTCGTGCGTCTTGGTCCGGGACGCCGTGCTCATCATCTGGAAGATGCCCGGATGCGTGCCGTTGAACGTCAGGTCGTCGTATTCCTCGAACTGGTCACGGCTGAACAGGTACGTGCCCGACACCTTGGTCGTCGATGTCGGGAACGCGGTCAGCTTCCCCTGGCCCCGCGTCCGGTCGCCCCGGTTGCCCGGCAGGATCGTCTCCGTCGAGCCGTCCGAGTTGAACCCCCCGCCGGCCGGGTTCCAGCCCGCGCTCGACGGTGAGAAGTCGGCCGCGCCCTCCGCCTCCACCGAGCCGAAGAACGTCAGCTTCTCGGGGATGATCGGACCGCCGATCGAGGCCTGGATCCCGTTGTAGCCGCAGCAGGTCTCCTCCTGCGGGGGACCCACCCGGTCGAACCGAAGCGCCTCCGTGTCGAACGCCAGACCCAGCTCCTCCAGGTCGTAGCCGTCGGTACCGAACTGGCCGTCGGTCGTGTAGCGCAGGTTGCCGTGGAACTCTCGGCCCCCCTCGCGCGTCACGATGTTGATGACCCCCGACTGGGCGTGGCCGAACTCGGCGCTGAAGCCGCCCGTGACCACGTCCACTTCCTCGACCGCGAACCCGGCCGTCTCGGTCATCGTATTTTGAGTGGAGAAGTCGGTCACCAGGGCGCCGTCGATGTAGGTCGCCGACTCGGTCGTGCGCCCGCCGCGGATCACGAAGCCGCCTCCCGCGCGCGAGGTCTCGTAGATCCCGGCCCCCAGCTCGATCACCTCGTCCAGGTCCTCGACCGGCATGTTACGCGCTTCTTCGCCCGTGAAGCGGCTCTTCGAGATCGTGTTGTCGCGCGCCACCAGCGGCTCGCGCTCGAGCACCACCTCGATTCCCCCGGCCTCGATCACCTCGCTCGAGAGCGCGAATTCGACGTTCATCGTCTGGCCCGCCAGGATACGCGCCTCCTGGCTTGTCGTCTGATAGCCCAGGTACTGGGCCGTGACGGACTGGATGCCGACGGGAACGTTGTTGACGAAGTAGTAGCCGTCCTCGTTGGTGACGTTGCCCAGGTTGGTGCCCTCGACGACGACCTGGGCGCCGACCAGCGGCTGGCCCGTGTCGGTATCGGTCACGGTGCCCTGGATCTTGCCCGACACCTGCGCGAACGCCGATCCGCCGCTCGAGACGAGCAGGATCAGCACGCCCGCGACGAGGAACGACAACCTAGCCAACGCTGACGCACCAGGTTGCTGCATACCGCTTCCTCCGTGTGAGTTCATGGAAAAACTCCTCGACGCCGCCGTCCGGGATCGAAGGCGCAAATCGCCCGATTCCGGGGGGCGTCGTTCCGGTGACTGGCTGGACTGAAATGGCGCGGAATGCGCCGTGAAAGGCAGACAAGGTTCGTACGAAACGACCTCCCTCACCAGGGTTGGAAGTGCCGGCGCTGTGGCTGGGACAGGCCTGTAAAAACCCATTATAGAACCCCTGGCAGCACGTGTCAACCGGTGACCGCGCGGGGCCGGCATCTGGCTGCAGAGCGCGGGAAGCCTCCATGTGGGCGGGGTGGGCGATGGCCGCCATGACCGGGGCCGTGGCCGAAAGGGGGGGCGAGAAAAAACGGGCGGGGGCGATCAGCCGCCCCCGCCCGTGTCGATCGACTCCCGGCCGGGGGGCCGGGAACCCCGGTGGGCCACGCTAGTTCGTCGTGATCGAGACCGGCTGCGAGATCCAGACGACGACCGGTTGGTCGCGGTTGAAGGCCGTCGTCCACGCGGTCGTCTTGGCCCACTTCTCGGCCGCCGAATCGCAGCCCTGCTGGCCGCTCGATTTCAGGATCTGGGTGGCCGTCACGTTGCCCGAAGTGTCGATCCTGAGGCCCACGGCCAGGTCGCACTGCACGCCGCTCTTCTGGAGGAGCGGCGGGATGTGCCGCAGGATGTCGTCGGGCGTGCAGTTGGTCTTGCACTTGGGCTTCACGGTATACGGCGTGAACGTGAAGGTGTTGCCCACATCCCCCGTCTCCGGAATCGGCGGGGGACCCTCGGGAACCGGCTGATCCTCCACGATCTCGGTCTCGGCGATCGTGATGTCCTCCTCGATCGGCTCTTCCGAGATCACGGGTGTGGCCGGACGCGCGATCTCGTCCGGGGGCGGCGGGATCTTGATCTCGGGCGGGATGTCGATCAACTCGATCTCCTCCGCGCGCGCCTCGAAGCCCTCCCCGCGGGGCGTCACGAAGAAGAAGATCAGCAGCCCGTGGACGACCAGCGCCGCGATGGTGAACCTCTTGAACAGGCGGCCGTAGTCGTTGTGCAGCCGGCTGTTCGCGGTGGTGTAGGTCTTCGATTCCACCATGATCCTCCTCTCACGGGGCTCGGGGGACGGCCCACTCGTCCGCTGGTCATACCCTGAACCGCCAGTGCGGGTCCGTGGTTGAAATCAGCGGCCCCGGCGTGAAGCCTCGCGCTCCAGGTTCGTCGTGAAGTTCACTCGAACCGCCCCCGCGTCCCGGAGCTCCTCCTGCACGTCGTTCACGAGCTCGTAATCCACGTCCACGTCGCCCCGGATCGACACGACCAGCCGGGGGTGCTCGGCAAAGATGGGACGGATGACCTCGGCGATCTGCTCCACCGGGACGCGCTGGTCGTTGATGTAGACCGCGCCCTCCTCGATGAAGAGATTCTGAATGTCCTTCCGCTTCTCCGGGATCTTCTCCTGCGCCAGCGCCTGGGGGAGGATCACGTTGCGCGGATCCTCGCTCCGGAACTCGGTGGAAACCATGAAGAAGATGAGGAGCAGGAAGGCCATGTCGGCCAGCGAGGCCGTCGGGATCTCGCTGGCCGGCTTGTGCTTCTTCTCGAACCCCTTCTGTCGAACCGCCATGGCTAGCCTCCCGTGCTCGTAGATGAGCCGCTCGTCCTCACGGGTTCCCCCGGGGCGGGTTCTCGTCCTTCGGAGCACTCTTCATCGGGTCGGCCGGGAACCCGCCGGCGGGCGTCGATCGCAACCCCGCGGCCGGTCGCGAAGTGCTCTGCCACAGGACATCATTGATCGCCTGGACGCCGCGCCGCATGTCGACGATGAGGCCGTCGATCTGTGAGACGAACCAGTTGTGGGCCATGTTGACGGGGATCGCGATGATGAGTCCGGCGGCAGTCGTGATGAGGGCGACCTTGATGCCCCCGGCGACGAGCGGGGCCTCGACCTCGCCGGCCGCCTCGATCGCGCCGAAGGCGATGATCATTCCGGCGACGGTCCCCAGGAAGCCGATCAGCGGAGCCACGTTGGCCACGGTCGCCAGCACGACCAGCCCCTTCTCCAGAAACGCCATCTCGATCCGGCCGGCATGGGTGATCGCCTGCTCGGCGCGGGCCGTAGAGCCTTCCTCGTACATGTGGAGGCCGGTGAGCAGGATCGAGGCCACCGGCCCGCGGGTGTTGGCGCAGAGATCGATCGCCTGATCGACCCTGCCGCTCCGGACGAGCGCCGTCACGCGCTCCAGCAGGCGCTCGGTGCGGACCTTGGCCATCCGCAGGGTCACGAACTTCACCAGGATGACGGCCAGCCCGAGGATCGAGCAGGCCAGGAGGGGATACATGAAGATGCCGCCGTCTCTGAAGAGCTGCAGTAGCGTCACGTCGACCCCTCGGTCCGATGGTTGAAGGGCTCTCGAGGCCGGTCAGCGGCCCAGCGCGGCCAGTTTATTCCCCGGCCGGGACGCTGTCAACGGCGGCCGCGGGACCCCGCACGATACTGTCCCAGCGCAGCTCCTCCGGAAAGCGGCCGGTGTCGAGGAACCGGTCGTAGAGCCTGGTCGTGGTCGTGTCCCCCGGGTGGGAGCGAACCCACTGGAACAGGAACGTCTTGGTCAGGACCTCGTTCCCGATGGCGTCGGCCAGGTTGATGTAGCGCAGGAACGCGCGGCGGTTGTCCGGATCGACCCGGATGGCCCGCGTGAGCAGCGTCATGGCATCGGATGTGTCGCCGGTGGAGAGCGCCATCTCCGCCATCTCGATCCACAGCTGCGGCTCCACGCCCAGCGGGTTCTCGCGGAAGTACTTCTCCAGCAGCCGGTCGGCCACGTCGTAATGGCCGACGACGGCGGCGTTGTAGGCGGCCGTCTTGTAGAGGCGGTCGTCGAGCCTCCCTCCGCTCCGCTCTTCGGCCGA
>JBOHRQ010000086.1:0-7817 GCA_050732875.1 Gemmatimonadota bacterium
TTTCTGATCCAGGCCTTCAAGATCCCGACCGGCTCGATGGAGGATACGCTCCTGATCGGGGACTTCCTGCTGGTCAACAAGGCCGTCTACGGAGCCCAGATCCCCGGCACCGACCTCCGCCTGCCCGGCTTCCGGGAGATCCAGGAAGGCGACATCGTGGTCTTCGTGTATCCCGATCCCTACAACGAGTACGATCCCGACCCCGACTATGTGAAGCGCGTCGTCGGGGTTCCTGGTGACACGCTGGAGATGCGCGACAAGACCCTCTACCGGAACGGGGAGCCGCTGGACGAGCCCTACACCGAGCACGTGGACGGCGTCGACGACCAGTACCGACCCCAGTTCGCCTGGCAGCGGCGCTTCCTGGCCCCCGGGGTCGATCCCGCCGAATACCACCCGTCCCGGGACAACTGGGGGCCGATCGTGGTGCCCCCGCAGAGCTACTTCGTGATGGGCGACAACCGGGACAACTCCGCCGACAGCCGGTATTGGGGGTTCGTCCCGGAGGACGCCATCAAGGGCCGCCCGCTCGTCGTATACTTCTCCAAGGAGTCCGCGAGCCCGCTTCCCGGGCTCTCGGAGATCCGCTTCGGCAGGATCGGGGATCTCATCCGGTGATCCCCGGGACCCACTTTTCCCGCTGTACACCGTAGACACGGTTTGCCCCGGTATGGTATAATCGGCCCACATCTGTTCAGGCCGATCACTACCACCACCTTCCATCCGCCTCAGGGAGACCGGGACCTGGAGCCATGGAGCTGAACAAATCGAAACGCGCCAGCTTTGACGAGGGGTCGCTGGACCTCTACCTCAAGGAGATCAGCCGCTACCCGCTCATCACGCGTGACGAGGAAGCCCGGCTCGCCCGCCGGATTCGCGAGGGCGACCAGCAGGCGCTCGAGAAGCTCTGCCGGTCCAACCTGCGCTTCGTGGTCAGCGTGGCCAAGAAGTACCAGAACCAGGGCGTGTCGCTGTCCGACCTGATCAACGAGGGGAACGTCGGCCTGATCCGGGCCGCTCACAAGTTCGACGAAACCAAAGGGATCAAGTTCATCTCCTACGCCGTGTGGTGGATCCGCCAGGCCATCCTCCAGGCGCTGGCCGAGCAGTCGCGGATCGTCCGCGTGCCGCTCAATCGGGCCGGCACCCTGCACCGGATCGGGCGGCGGTCGAACGCGCTTCTGCAGGAGCTCGGGCGGGAGCCCTCGGCCGAGGAGATCGCGAAGGAAATGGACATCCCGATCGAAGAGGTGCGCCGGACGATGTCGATCACCCAGTCGCACCTCAGCCTGGATGCGCCGCTGACTCCCGGCGAGGACAACAAGCTGCTCGACTACCTCCCGGATGACGAGAGTCCCGCCCCGGACGACAACGCCTTCGACGGGGCGCTCAAGTCTTCGATCCAGGATTCGCTCGACTCGCTGAAACCCCGCGAGGCCAAGATCCTGAAGCTCTACTACGGGCTCGACGGCAACGAGGCGATGACGCTCGAGGAGATAGGGTCGGTGCTGGGGATCACCCGCGAGCGTGTCCGTCAGATCAAGGAGAAGGCCTTGAACCGCCTGCGCCACGTATCGCGGGCGCGGGCGCTCCTTTCGTACACGGCGTAGAGACCGCCGGTCCGGTCGCCCCCCTCGCGGATCGTGCCACCGGGCGCGGTGCGATCGTCCAGGTCCGAGCATGGCTCACGACAACACTCCGATCATGGCACTTCTCGTGGCGGCTTCCATGGTGGCGGTCGCGGTTCCGGGCTACGCCCAGAGCGTGCCCGACGGCGTGCCGGTGGAACGGCTCGCTGTCGAGCGGCCGGCCGAGGGCGAGACACCGGGCGGGGGTGTAGACGAGCCCGCGGAGGACGCGAGGGTGGCGCTCTCAGCCGGCGAGCGGATCGCGGTCTGGGTCGAGGGCCAGGCCCATGCGAACGACCCCGACGCGGCCCCGGTGCCTGTCGGCGAAGCCGCGCTGGGAGAGGTCGTCGCGCGGTTCGGGGCCGGCCGCTGGTTCGCCTGGCCGCGGAAGCCCGTCGTCTGGACGGCTCCCGAGGCGGGCGAGCTCGTCTTTGCCTTGAACGGCCGTTCGTCGCATCGGCTGGAGGGCGAGGCCGATGTCGCGCTGACGCGCCTGGGTGGGCCTGGCGATCCGCTTCCCGAAGGCTTCGCCGCCCCTACGGTTACGATGGAACGCACACCGGACGGGATCGAGGTACGCTACCGCGACCGGGCCGGCTTCGGCCTGGACGTGAAGACGCTGCGCTTCCTGGTCGCGACATCCCAAGGGGTCGAGTACCACCTGGCCGCCTGGGTGCCGCCCGGCCCTGGCGTCACCGCGTTGCCATTGCCGCCGCCGGGGATACCGCTAGCGCCCGGCATCCACACCCTGTCGGTCACCATCACCGACCGGGTCGGCAACGAGGCGCCGCCCGCCACGCTCGTCTTCGACGCCGTGCAGTGAGTTATCCGGCCGGCGGGGCGCATCGATACTCCCGCTGTACATGGGTCTTCGCCGACACCACACCAGCGCTTCGCTGCGGAAGCACGGTCGGTCTGGGCGTCAGGGGCTCGCTACCTCGCTAAGCTGGTCCGCCAGGGCGTCGGGCTCGGTGACGGGCTCGAGGCAGCGCTCCCCGACGCAGACGTAGGCGCGGGGTGGGCCGTCCGCGGGGTATCCCAGGCTCGCCAGCCGGTCGCCGTCCAGAGCCGGATCGAGGATCTCGGTGACGCGGGCCGGCGCGTAGCGCCGCCAGGCCGTCCGCCAGAGGGTCCTCAGCCGGGCGTCATCGGCAGGGCCCACCAGATGCACCCGGACCGGTTCGCCGAGGGCCTGGACCGCGGCCAGGGCCAGCGACGCCGCGAGGAAGCCGTGCCGCTCGGCTTCGGGCTGGAGCGCGTTCACGATCTCGAGCGCGCGGTCGCGCCAGCGCTCGGCCCCGCTCAGGGCCGCGAATGCGGCCAGCCCTTCCGCGGCCGCGGCATTGTCGGCCAGCGGGAAGTGGGGATCGGCGAGAGCCCCTTCGTTCCTCCCGGCCTCGCCGGGCCGGTCCCGGCAGGCGCCCCTCCGGGCGTCGAAGAAATCACGCTCGATCACCAGGACGAGCTTCTCCGCGTGCCGGAGATGGTCGGGGTTCCCCGTCGACTGGTAGGCCGCGAGCCGGGCCTTGAGCCACCACGCCTGATCCGTCAGCAGGAGCGGCGCCTTCTCGTCGACGTCGAAGTCGCTCCCACCCAGCCCCTGTCCGGCGGGCCGCGCTACATGGCGCATCGCCCCCGCCGGGGCCGCGAGGAGCCCCGTCAGTCGATCGACCGTTCTGAGAGCCCAGGCCTGGAGCCCGGGCCATTCGAGCGCGGCGGCGGCCTCGAGCGCCGCCGCCGCGAGCATTCCGCTCCAGCTCGTGTAGAACCGGCGATCGACGTACGGCGTCGGAAGATGGGCCCGACCCTCGGACGGCAGCCCGTAGTACTCGGCCTCGCCGTCGGCGTCCTGGCTGCCGAAGGCGCCGCCGTCGGGGTCGCTCAGGGTTGCGAGGACGTAGCCGAACAGACCGCGCACCGTGTCGGCGTAGAGGTCGTCGGCCAGCAGGCGCCAGCCGTCCAGATAGGCGAGGGCCAGGCGGGCGTTGTCCTCGGCCATCTTCTCGAAGTGGGGCTCGGTCCAGTCGCGCGTCGTGGAGTAGCGGAAGAAGCCTCCGGCGACATGGTCGTAGAGCCCGTAATTCCGACCGCGGTCGAGCCCCGCCGTGCGCATGGCCTCGAGGGTCTTCCCGGACGCTTCGCGCGGCGCCTCCGCTCCCGAGCCGGCATGCGCGTGGAGCAGCAGGCGCACCGCCTCGGGATGCGGGAACTTGGGCTGCGTGCCGAACCCGCCGAACCGCCAGTCGTAGGCGTCGAGCGCGGCCTCGACCATCCTGGTGATCGCGTCGGCGTCGAAGCCCCCCCGGGCCGAGTCTCCCTTCGCGGACCGCCGTCGCTCGCGGATCCGCCCGACCTCGGCGTCGAGCTGCTCCCGGCTCTCCGTCCACGCACGATGAATCTGCTCGAGGACCTCGCGGAAGGCGTCGGCGGGGAAGTAGGTGCCGCCCGTGATCAGCTCGCCGTTGGGGGTCAGGAAGGCGGTCGTCGGCCATCCGCCGAGGTTGTAGCGGTCGTTGATGTCGGGACGCTCGTCGTTGTCGACCCGGACGGGGACGAACCACTCGTTCATCCGCCGCGCCACCTCCGGGTCGGCGTCGGTGGTCTCGTCCATCACGTGGCACCAGTGGCACCATACCGCGCTGATCCGGAGGAGGATCGGCTTCTGCTCGCTCCGGGCCCGCTCGAAGGCTGCCGGACCCCACTCGAGCCAGCGGACGGGGGAGGCGGCAGCGTGGGGGTCGAGCGCCATGCGATTCAACATACTCGGCCCGACGGCGCCCTGCCGGTTCACCCGATTCGCTGTTGTACGCCCGCAGGACGCCGTTTATACTCGCGGCGAATGGCCGACAGCGGCTCCACCGAGACCTCTCCCGCCGAGAAGGCGACTCCCGTCCGGGCCCCCGCGCCCTTCCAGGAGACCCCCATCCCCATGGGCGAGGACATCGAGGCGAGCCCGTTCGCCGCGGTCAACCACTATTTCGACCTGGGAGCCACCGCGGCGGGGGTCCCCCACGATTACCGCCTCCTCTTGAAGACCCCGTACCGGGAGCTGCGGGTCGAGGTCCCGGTGCGCATGGACGACGGCCGGCTGGAGGTCTTCATCGGCTACCGCGTCCAGCACAACGGCGCCCGCGGCCCGTACAAGGGGGGTGTCCGCTACCACCCGTCCGCCAATCTCGACGAGATCCGGGCGCTGGCCTCGATCATGAGCTGGAAGACGGCCGTGGTCGACATCCCGTTCGGCGGGGCCAAGGGAGGGATCCAGGTCGATCCCCGGGGGATGAGCGAGCGCGAGCTGCGCGAGATGACCCGCCGCTACATCCAGCACATCTCCTACATCCTGGGGATCAATCGCGACATACCGGCCCCCGACATGAACACCAATGCCCAGATCATGGCGTGGATGATGGACGCCTACGGCCAGAAGCACGGCTATACGCCGGGGATCGTGACCGGGAAGCCCATCCCGCTGGGGGGCTCACCCGGCCGCTTGCAGGCCACGGCGCAGGGCATGGCCTACATCCTCGAGGCTGCCCAGGTTGACCTCGACTTCCAGGTGGAAGGCTCGCGGATCGCGATCCAGGGGTTCGGCAACGTGGGGAGCTGGGGAGCCCGCATCCTGAGCCGGATGGGGGCGCGGATCGTCGCGGTGTCGGACATCGAGGGGGGGATCTACAACGCTGACGGCCTGGACATCCCGCAGCTCCTCCACCACGTCGGGCAGACGAAATCGGTGACCGGGTTCGCCGGCGCCGATCCCCTGACCCAGGAGGAGCTCCTCGCGTGCGAGTGCGACATCCTGATCCCGGCGGCGGTCGGAGGCGTGATCACGCCCGACGTGGCCCGCCGGGTGCAGGCGAGCCTGGTCGTCGAAGCGGCCAACCATCCCGCCACGCCGGGGGGCGATCAGGTGCTCCAGGATCGCGGCGTCCAGGTGCTGCCGGATCTCCTCTCGAACGCCGGCGGGGTCATCGTCTCCTACTTCGAGTGGGTCCAGAACATCCAGGAGTTCCGCTGGTCGCTCGACAAGGTCAACCGCGAGCTGAAGCGATTCATCACCAACGCCTGGCGCGACGTTCACACCACCAGCATGCAGGAGCGGCTCACGCATCGCATCGCGGCCTACATGATCGGGATCTCGCGGGTGATGGAGGCGACGCGTCTCCGGGGCTACGTGTAACGGGGCCGGCTCAGTCGCACTGCGAGCGCCGGGCCTCTCCTTCGCCCGGCTTGTCGGCCTCGTCCGCCCCCTCCCCCGAGCAGCGCTCCGCCCGCCAGACGCGGTCCTTCCGGTCTTCGGGGACGAACCCGCCCCAGGGGATGGGAACGGTGATCCCTCCCTCGGCGAGCCCGATCGACGGCTCCTCGGGCACGCCCGCGCCGGGCATGTCCGCGAGCCGCGCGGCCAGGAGGGACTCCGCGCGCACGATCGCCGTCCGGCGTGTATCGGAAGGCGTGGTCCGGCGGAAGATGCCGCCCGGCGTTCCCTCCAGCGGGGTCAGGGGGGCGGTCAGCGTAGTCGGCGGGATCGTGCGCATGTCCGGCGCGCGCTGGGAGGGCCGGGGGCGCGCGATGGGGACGGCCGGTGGCTCACTGACCAGGGATCGCGGGAGCGCGTCGGCGCGCTCCGGCACCGGCTCATCGGCCGGCTCGGACGGCGCTTCCGGAGGCGGCGCGGTTTCGGGGCGTGCCGGGACCGCTGGTTCGAGGATTGCCATGACCTCCGTCCCGGCTCGCGACGAGGGAGACACGGGCACCCGGACCCACCACAGAAGGAGGAGGTGCACCGCCCCCGCCACGGCCACGGCGAGCAGCAGGAGCCTGCGGAACGGGGGTCGGCGCGGGCCTCCGCGGGGCGCCACCTTCGTCGATCTTCGCGCGCCCGGCTCCCGGCCGGGGGATTCCCCGATGA
The DNA here is from genome assembly GCA_050732875.1 of Gemmatimonadota bacterium. GTDB lineage: Bacteria > Gemmatimonadota > Gemmatimonadetes > JACCXV01 > JAHWKZ01 > DASRVA01. The sequence goes on from JBOHRQ010000086.1 coordinate 6,541, forward strand.
GGACGTCCCGCCGGTCGGTCGTCCGCTCCGGTGTTTCGATCAGGTTCGGCATCCGATCTCCCTGCAGAGTCTAACCCCCGGGGCGACCAAACGTTCAAAGGGATATATTCGGCGCGCCTCATGGCCTACGAGCACGTACCCGAGCCGCTGCCCTTCGAGCCGGACGCCCTGGACGGCATCAGCCGCCAGCTCACCGAGTGGCACCACGACGCCCACTACGAATCGTACGTGAAGGGCAGAAACGGGGTCGAGAAGCGCCTCGAGGAGATGCGCGAGAAGGGAGACTTCTCCGAGATCCGCGCGGCCAAGCAGAACGAGAGCCACAACGCGAACGGGCAGATTCTCCACGAGATCCACTACGCCGTGCTCGGGGGCGACGGCGAGCTGGACGAGGACCTCCCGGTGCGCGCCAAGATCGAGGAGGACTTCGGCTCGTACGAGATCTGGGAACTGGAGTTCAAAGCGGTCGCGATGAGTGCCCGGGGCTGGGCGGTGCTGTGCTACGACGCCTCCGACGCACGGCTTCACGTCTATCTGGTCGACGGGCACGACCAGGGGGCGGTATGGGGCGCCCAGCCGATCCTGCCGCTGGATGTCTGGGAGCACGCATACTATTACGACCAGGGTCCCAACCGGGCCGCCTACGTGGAGACCTTCTTCCGGAACCTGAACTGGAAAGCCGTGGACGAGTACTACCGGCGCGCCGCCGGGCTCTGAGGCCCGGCCCGTGCCGAACGTCCTGATCGTCGCCGGCGAGCCGTCCGGCGATGTCCTCGCCGGGGAGCTCGTCCTGGCCGCCCGCCGACTCCGGCCCGACGTCCGGTTCTTCGGGGCCACGGGTCCCACGCTCGAAGCGGCCGGTTCCGAGCGCGTCGTTCCGACCGCGGCGCTGTCGGTCATGGGGCTGACCGAGGTGGTGGGCCGCCTCCCGGCGGCGTTCCGGGCGATGCGACGGCTCGAGCGTGCCGCGGTCGAGCGGAGCGCCATCGGCGCCGTGCTGGTGGACTCGCCCGACTTCAATCTTCGGCTCGCGAGGCGGCTCGCGAGGCGGAGAATTCCGGTCGTGCAGTACGTGGCGCCGACCGTCTGGGCCTGGCGGCCCGGGCGGATGCGCATCCTCGAGCGCGCCGTCCGGAGGGTCCTGCTGACGCTGCCCTTCGAGGCGGAAGCCTACTCGGGCTCCGACGTCGACGCGATCTACGTGGGCCATCCGGCCGCCGACCGAATCCCGCGCCCGCTGCCCGACCGGGAGGCGATCGCCGATCGAACGGGCCTGC
>JBOHRQ010000087.1:0-7689 GCA_050732875.1 Gemmatimonadota bacterium
CACCTCGGCGATCTCCTCGACGGCGAGGCCGCCGAAGAAGCGCAGCTCGACGACCGAGCTCTGCCGCTCGTCGATCCCGGCCAGCCTGGCCATGGCGTCATCGAGGGCCACCAGATCGAGCGGGCGCTGTTCGCTGAAGGCCAGGCCCTCGACCAGCGTGACCTTCTTTCCCCCGCCCCGTTTGACCGCCTTGCGGCGCCGCGCGTGGTCGACCAGGATCCGGCGCATGGTGCGCGCGGCGACAGCCATGAAATGGGCGCGGGTCTTCCATTCGACCCGGTCCGTATCGACCAGCCGGAGAAAGGCCTCGTGGACGAGAGCCGTCGGCTGCAGCGTGTGGTCCGCCGGCTCGTTCCGCATGTACCGGCTGGCCAGCGCACGGAGGTCGTCGTAGATGAGCGGGACGAGCCTCTCGGCCGCGTTCTCGTTCCCGTCGCGGATCTCCCGCAGGAGCCGCGTCGTGTCCTCTTTCGACATACCGCCCCCCACCCCCCTTGAAGGGTCCACCTTCGACCCCCCGGAGTGCAAGCCCCGCGCCGACAGGGCCCCGGGGCACCGCTCATGAACAGCGGCTCGCCCCAACCCGAACTCCTCGACGTCACGACCGTCACGGAAGCGCTGTCGATGGTCACGGGCTATTTCGATAAGGAACGGTCTTACGAGCAGCCATCCGGGCGTATCACCTCAGCGGGCGGGTTTCCGGGCGCGAAAGGTGATCCCCTTGGTCCCGAACTTGGCCGCGCTGCCGGCCTGGGGCGCGCCGCTGAAGACGTCCGCGCGCCAGGTGATCTCGAAGTCCTCGAACCCGGCTCCCTCGACCCTCTCCCGAAGCTCTGCATCCAGCAGAGCGCCGGCGATTCAGCCCGTCCAGAGGTCGATGTTCCCCTTTGCCGCCTCGGGGATCGGCTTCTCGACCACGATGTCGGCGATTCGGAGATGACCGCCCGGCTTGAGCGCCCGGTACCATTCGCCGAGCGCCGCAGGCTTGTCGGGACAGAGGTTCAGGACGCCGTTCGAGATCACGACGTCGGCCCACCCGTCCGGCACCGGGAGCGACTCGGCGTAGCCCTGGACGATCGCGACGCTTCCGGTGTCCGCGGCATCCGCCGCTCTGCGCGCCTTGTGGACCATGTCGTCCGTCATGTCGACCCCGACGACGCGTCCCTCGGGCCCCGCCCGCCGGGCTGCGATCAAGCTGTCGAGCCCGGCCCCGCAGCCGACATCGACGACCCGGGCTCCGGCGGGGATCGCGCCCAGCGTGAACGGGTTTCCGGTGCCGGCGAACGACTCCAACGCGATCGCCGGTACGGCGCCCAGGTCCGACGCGTCGTACTCCAGCATCTTGGCCAGCCGGCGGCCGGTGTGAAAATGGAACCCCTTCTCCGGATGCAGGGCGACCTCACGATACTCGCCCTGCACCTCCCGGCGGATGACATGGAAGGCTAAATCCGACGCCCCGCCGGCGACGCAGGTCGGGCAGCTCCGGTTCACGCGGTTCCCTTCGAGCACCCACGCTTCGACCTCGCCCAGGTCTTCGTAGCGCTCGGCGTGTGGCTCGAGGCTCGCCTCCGGCGGGAGCGCGACGTCCGTGCGGCCCTGGGTCGTCAGAAGGACGTACTCGCCCGCCGAGACGGAGTTCTTGAGCAGGCGATGGAGGAGGATGACATCCAATCCGGAAAGCTCGGAGAGACCCGTGAATTCGGTGATCACCGCGTGTCCGCTGTGAACGATCACCTTGAGACGGAGCTTGTCGACGTTGGCGCACGCCCCGCAGCGGCAGATCGCGGTCTGCGCCATCAGGTCCCGGGCCGCCTGGAACTCGCCGAAGAAGACGCCGATCCGCTCGCCCAGGTCGAGCGCGAGGGCGACGGGGGGCAACGTCCCGTTCTTCCGCGCGAACATGAACACCGCGTCGCCCTCGAGCTTCGAGACCTCGATCGGATCGGTGGCCTGGGCCAGGAGGGTGTCGAGCAGGGTGCCAACGATCATCTGGCCATGCTCCTGGGCCTTGACGTGGTCGAGCATGAAGCGGGTGTAGCCGCCGATGTCGGCGAGCAGCAGGACGACGGGTTCGGTGGTCGCTGTCCGCACGTGGGTCTCCGGAAAGACGATGTGACGTGCCCGAAGTAACGTACCGGAACAGGATACGGGCCGAGCCGGGGGTATTCAAGGCCGGGAAAAGAATCGCTCCTACCAGGGGAAAGCCTTGCTCGTGGGGCGCAACAAGTTCAAACACGGCATCGACTTCGTTGAAGCGCACGTCGCAGTTGATGTTCCTCCTCGTGAAAAGTAGGATAGACACATGCTGAAGAAGCGAATCGATGCTGGGACAGTCATGTCCCGCCATCCTGAAATCCACAGCGGAGACCTCGTCTTCGCGGGGACGCGCGTTCCAGTCGACACGTTGATCGATTACTTGAAGAACGGGCACTCCATCGAAGACTTCCTGCAGGGGTACCCCAGCGTCACTCGCCGACAGGTCGAGGCCTTTCTCGAGCTTTCCCCCGACGCCATCGAGCGGATGACCGCGCAGGATGCGCATCCTCATTGACGAGGATCTGGATGTCAGATTGCGCTATCACTTCAGCGCTGAGATTGAAGTGGAGACGGTACAGCATCGGGGATGGAGCGGTCTGAAGAATGGCGAACTACTGGAGAAAGCCTCGAAGGAATTTGCTGTCCTCCTCACCATGGACAACAGCCTGCCGGAGCAGCAGAATCTGCAGAAGTTCGATATTGCTGTCGTGATCTTGCGCTCTGAATCCAAGGATCTCAAGGAGCTGATCGAGCTTGTGCCCGAAGTCGAGCGCGTGCTCCCGTCGTTACGCCCGCACCAAGCAGTCCGGATACTTCCTTCACAACCTGGGCCGGCCGAGACGGGTTGAGCGGGGCTCCCCCTGGTGTCTCGTTTGGTGGCCCCAACGGGATTCGAACCCGTGTTTTAGCCTTGAGAGGGCTACGTCCTAGGCCACTAGACGATGGGGCCGCTCGATCTGTGAGGGGGAAGGAAGATACCGTTCGATCCCCGTTCCGCCCAACCTGGCGCCCACGGATCCTCGCGGCAGGCATAGCTCACTGGATGCAGGGTTCACGGCGCCCCCGCCAGCACCCCCAGACCGTTCGCCGACGCCCGCGCCAGGTCGATCCAGCCCCCGGGGAAGATGCCCAGGGCGAGGACCCCGATCGTGGCCACCAGAAGCGCTACCGCCGCCAGGACCGTCGTCGTCGCCCGGATCGGCTCGCGCTCGGGGGCGCGCATGTACATCGCCACCACGACCTTGAGGTAGTAGTAGGCGGAGATCACCGACGCGATCACCATGAGGACCGCGAGCACCACGTACCCGGCCTCCACCGCTGCCGCGAAGATCGAGAACTTGCCGAAGAAGCCGGCCGTCGGCGGGATGCCGGTCAGGCTGAACATGAACAGCGCCATCGCCGCCCCGAGGAGCGGCTCGCGGTAGCCCAGCCCGGCGTAGTCGCGCGAGATCGAGGCGTTCTCCCGGCCGCGCTCGCCGAGGACCGCGACCACCCCGAAGGCGCCCAGCGTCATCAGCGTGTAGGCCGCCAGGTAGTAGAGGAAGGCGGCGGTCCCGGCCTCGCTGTGGGCGAGGATCGCCACCACCAGGTAGCCGGCGTGGGCGATCGAGGAGTACGCCAGCATGCGCTTGATGTCGTCCTGGCGTATCGCCGCCACGTTGCCGACGAACATGGTCAGGAACGCCAGCGTCCAGAGGATCGGCTCCCACTCTCCCCCGGCCAGCTCGAAGGTCGCCATGACGACCCTCACCAGGGCCGCGAACCCGGCCGCCTTGACGCCGGTGGCCATGAAGCCGGTAATCGGCGAGGGCGCGGCCTCGTAGACATCGGGGGACCACATGTGGAACGGAACGAGCGCGACCTTGAAGCCGAGCCCGATCACGACGAGCCCGATCCCGGCCACGAAGAGAGGGTCGACCTGTCCCGGGGCCAGGCGAGCCGACATCCGGACGAGGTCCATCGTTCCGGTCGCGCCGTACAGGAACGCGATCCCGTAGACGAAGAATCCGGTCGAGAAGGCGCCCAGAACGAAGTACTTCAGCGCCCCCTCGATCGAGCGCGCGTAGCGGCGGCGGAACCCGGTCAGGACGTAGACGGGCACCGACATCAGCTCGAGCGCCATGAAGAGGGTGACCAGGTTCGTGCTCTGGGCGAGCAGCAGCATCCCGGTCGCCGACATCATGATCAGGTGGTAGTACTCGGCCAGGTCGATGTTCTGACGGCGGCAGTACCCGACCGTCAGCAGAAGCGTGAGCAGGGTCGCCGACAGGATCACGGCGGCCACGAACAGGCCGAACCCGTCGATCGTGATCGCGCCGCTCCACCAGGTCCCGGCGACGCGCTCGTAGCGCAGGGCCTGCCAGACGACGGCGCCCAGCCCGAGGACCGTGCCGATCAGGCAGAGCACGGGCGCGGCCAGCGAGCTTCCGGCCTCGCCCTCGGCGGGCCCGCGCGTCGTCCCCTGCTCGAGCAGGTCGGCGATGAGCGCGAAGACGCCGAACACGGCGACCAGGAGAACCGGCAGGATGGCCTGGAGGCCGGGACGGACGACCTCCACGACATCCAGCGTGGCGCCGATCTCCTCGGGGCTCACCGGCCCGCCTCGCGCGGCGCCGCGGTCCGGGGTTGGGGAGCCTCGGCCAGCGCTGGGACGACCCGTTCCACCCGTTCGACGAACCGGTCGACCGACGGAGCCGCCCGGTCGAGAAACGGCCGCGGATAGATCCCGATCCAGAAGATCAGCACGACGATCGGTAGCAGCACCGCGATCTCCCGTGCTCCCACGTCCGGAAGATCGCGGTTCTCCTCGTTATCAAGCGGACCGAACATGACCCGGCCGAACATCCGGAGCATGTAGTAGGCCGCCAGGATCACGCCCGCCGTCGCGAACGCTGTCAGCCACGGATGCGTGCGGAACATTCCTACCAGGATGAGGAACTCGCCCACAAACCCGTTCAGGCCGGGCAGCCCGATCGAGGACAGGGTCACGATCATGAACAGCGTGGCGAACACCGGCATGCTGGACGAGATCCCGCCGAAGGACGCGATCTCGTAGGTGTGGCGCCGCTCGTAGAGCATCCCGCAGATGAAGAACAGGGCGCCGGTGGAAAGCCCGTGGTTGATCATCTGGATGACCGATCCCTGGACGCCGGTCGCGTTCAGCGCGAACAGGCCCAGCATCACGAACCCGAGGTGCGACACCGACGAGTAGGCGACCAGCTTTTTCATGTTCGGCTGGACCAGGGCCACCATCGCGCCGTAGAGGATGCCGACCACCGCCAGGCCCGCGACCCACGGCAGGAGCTCTCGCGCCGCCTCCGGGAAAAGGGGGATGGCGAGCCGGTAGAAGCCGTACGTTCCCATCTTCAGCAGCACGGCCGCCAGGATGACGCTGCCCGCCGTCGGAGCCTGGACGTGGGCGTCCGGGAGCCACGTGTGAAAGGGGAACATCGGCACCTTGATGGCGAACGCGATCGCGAAGGCCAGGAAGAGCATGATCTGCAGTCCAGCCGGCACGGGGATCGCCATCAGGTCGGCAAGGGCGTACGAGTACACGCCGGTGACGCCGTGGTAATAGAAGTACAGGACCAGGATGCCGATCAGCATCAGGAGCCCGCCCACGAACGTGTACAGGAAGAACTTGACCGCCGCGTAGATGCGCTCCTTCCCGCCCCAGATGCCGATCACGAAGTACATCGGGACGAGCATCAGCTCCCAGAAGACGTAGAACACGAACAAATCGAGCGCGAGAAACACTCCGAGCATGCCGGAGGTCAAAAGGAGCATGAGGAGGTGGAACTCCTTCACGTGCCGGTCGATGTAGCGCCAGGATCCGAGCACGGCGAGCGGCATCAGGAAGATCGTGAGCAGGATGAGGAGCACGCTCACGCCGTCCACGCCGAGGTGCCACTCGATGCCGAGGGATTTGATCCAGGGGACGCGCTCGACGAACTGGAAGGGCTCGCCGGCCGGGTCGTACAGCCACCACAGCGGCAGGGCCAGCAGGAAGTGGAGGACGGTCACGGCCAGCGTGGCCTCGCGGATGGCGCGGTGGTTGCGGCCGGGAATGCCGGCCAGCAGGATCATCCCGAGAACCGGGAAGAAGAGGATGGCGGAGAGATACGGGAAGCTCATCGGTCCTCGCCCCGGGTCATCGTCAGCGGCCGAGCAGGAGGAGGTAGGCCAGCAGCAGCACGACGCCGCCGAAGAAGACGAGCACGTACGATTGCAGGTAGCCGCTTTCCCAGCGGCTCGCCACCCGGCTGCCGAGCCGGACGAGCGCGCCCGAGCCGTTGACGGCCAGGCCGTCGATCAGCCCATCGTCCACGACCCGCCACGCGAAGCGCGACAACGCGTTGAAGGGCCGGACCACGAGGAAGTCGTAGATCTCGTCCACGTAGTACTTGTCCCGGATCAGCGCGTAGGCGCCGCGGAAGCGTGTGGCCAGGGTCGCCGGGAGCGAGGGCTTACTCACGTACATCCACCAGGCGGCGCCGATCCCGAGGACCGCGATCCCCACCGAGGCGGCCATCAGCCCGTATTCGACGGGCGGCGCCCCGCCGGCGGGAGCGGCGTGGACGGCAGCCGCGGCCCCGGTCGCGTCGGCGAAGACGGGCTCCAGCCAGCGCTCCAGGGCGTTCGGGATTTCCCCCAGCGGACCCCCCAGCGCGTGCGGCACGCCGATCCATCCCCCCACGACCGAGAGGACGCCGAGAACGGAGAGCGGCACGGCCATCGGGAGGGGCGACTCGTGGACGTGGGCCCGCTCCTCGTCCGTCCCGCGGAAGTCGCCGTGGAAGGTCAGGAAGAAGAGCCGGAACATGTAGAGCGCGGTCAGGCCGGCGGTCAGGAGCCCGATCGCCCACAGCAGCGGGTGGCCCGCCTCCCACGTCTTCCACAGGATCTCGTCCTTGGAGAAGAAGCCGGCCAGGGGCGGGATCCCGGCGATCGCCAGCGTCGCCGCGAGCATGGTCCAGTAGGTCACGGGAAGGCTCGATCTCAGGCCGCCCATGCGTCGCATGTCCTGCTGCCCGTGGAGGGCGTGGATCACGCTGCCTGCGCCGAGGAACAGGAGCGCCTTGAAGAAGGCGTGAGTCAGCAGATGGAAGATGCCGGCGCCGAACGCGGCCACGCCGACCCCCAGGAACATGTACCCGAGCTGGCTGATCGTGGAGTACGCCAGGACCTTCTTGATGTCGGTCTGGGCGAGGCCGATCGTGGCCGCGAAGAGCGCCGTCGCGGCACCCACCGCGGCCACCGCCAGGAGGACCGACGGAGCCATCAGGTAGACGGCGTGCATACGCGCCACCATGTAGACGCCGGCCGTGACCATGGTGGCCGCATGGATGAGCGCGGAGACCGGCGTCGGACCCGCCATGGCATCGGGAAGCCAGACATAAAGCGGGATCTGGGCGCTCTTCCCCACCGCGCCGACGAACAGGCAGACGGCGATCAGGACGGCGATCGTGCCGTCTCCGGTCAGCACGCTTCCCGCCCGCGGCAGGATGTCGGCGAAAGTGACCGATCCGAACGCGCCGAAGACGAGGAAGATCCCCAGCAGGAAGCCGAAGTCACCGATCCGGTTGACGATGAAGGCCTTCTTCCCCGCCTCGGCATTGTCGCGGACGGAAAACCAGAAGCCGATCAGCAGGT
>JBOHRQ010000088.1:0-7458 GCA_050732875.1 Gemmatimonadota bacterium
AGTCGATTTGAACACCGTGCGAAGAGGAGGCGGCGGCACTCTTCCTGCCGTCACCTCCTGCCGGACCGATGTTTCAAGTCGATTTGAACACCGCGCGAGGGGGGGAAGGTGCCGTACAGAGGGGGAGAAGTGTCGAAGATTCGACGAGTGGGTCTGCGCCGGGAGCCGGCGGGCGGCTGGCCCCTGGATCAGCTGTTCGTGGGGGTGGCGACCCTGCGCGTCACCCGGGAGCTCTTTCTGTTGAACCGTCCGCCATCCGCGGGCCCGCAGCGGGCGTGGGACGTGGCGCTCCGGAGCGGCGTCACCGCGCAAGGGTCGGCCGACTCGCTGGAGCGCCTCAACCGGCTGGGGCTGGTGAAGATGGTCTCGTCAGGTCAGGCGTGTCGGGCCGCACCATGGTTCCGACTGGACGGGAGCTATCCCTTGTTCGGGCCCCTCGCCGATCTGTTCGAGGCGGAGCAGGCGCTGTGTCGCCGGCGCTCGGACCGCCGGCGCCCGGAGCGGATCTAACCCCGCACGAACGACTGCAGGCGTTCCATGGCCCGGTGCTGCCGGAGCGGGTTCCGCTCCCCCGTCGCACGGCTCGCGACGTCGCTGGCCAGCATGACCAGGAGCGCCAGCCCGAGCCACCAGCGCAGCAGCCCCGGCCCCACGCCCCATACCTCCAGCGCCACGAAGCCCCCCAGCACCAGGAGATGCGGCGCGATCAGGAGCCACTTCTCCTTCGCCCACAACGCCATCCGCTGCCGGCGGTTCATCAGGGCGCCCGGCGGCCCCGAGGCCCCGGCGAGCGCTGCCGCCGGGCCGGCCGCGGCCAACAGGGCCAGGGAGTACACGGCCGTAATCGGCAGCAGGAGGATCTCCTGCCAGATGCGCACCGGCGGCTCCCCCGCCATCGCCCGCCGGAGCGGTCGATTGCGGGCCCGATCGAAGGCCTGGAAATGCTGGACGACGTAGCCGTGCGCCAGGTTGATGCGCTCCATCTGGCGGGTGGCTTCAGCGGCGTTGCCGTTGGCGGCGGCCCGGTCCGGATGATGAATCTTGGCCCGGCGTCGATAGGCGCTCTGGATTTCCTCGAGGGTGACCGGCGCGAACAGCCCGAGGGCCCTGAGCGATTCCCGATAGGCCAGCTCCTCGTACTCCGCGGCCGGCACCGGCTTCTGTCGGGGCGGCTTCTTCACGGCGGTGGCGCGCATCGGCTCCGCGCGAGTCGGACTACGCTCCCCGCGAAGGGGCGGGTTCCCCGTCCGGCGGCCCGCCCGGCGGCCCGTCCGCCGGCATTCCCGGCTGAGATTCCGGCGTGGTAGTCGGCGCCGGCTCCTCGATCGGCTCATCGCCGGCGATCATCTCGGCGATGGTGCCCATGGCGGACTGGACGTTACCACCGTAGCTGTACTCGGCCGGATCGGGCACGTACCCCTCCTCCGGCATGTCGAGGAAGTACGACTTGCAGGCGCGATCGAGGAGATCCACGCTGAGCTCGGACTTGACGTTGAGGTAGCGCGCGTTGTCGCACATGTGATCGATCAGGTCGCGGGGATGGCACGACCGCGCGGCCAGCGGGATCCGCTCGTAGTACTGCTTGAAGATGTACTGGACCCGGCCGGCCACGAACGGGATCTGCTTGGCCACGCAGCAGCGCCGGAAGATCTGCACGTACTGATCGTAGGTCGGACTCGGCACGTAGATCTTGTAATGGATGCGCCGCAGGAACGCCTCGTCCACCAGCTCGGTCGGGTTCAGGTTCGTCGCGAAGATGAGCAGGCAGTCGAACGGCACCGGGAACTTGTGTCCCGTGTGCAGCGTCAGGAAGTCGATGCGCTTCTCCAGCGGGACGATCCACCGGTTGAGGAGGTCGCGTGGCCGCACGCGCTGGCGGCCGAAGTCGTCGATGATCAGCACCCCGCCGTTGGCCTTCACCTGGAACGGCGCCTGATAGATCTTGCTCGTGGTGTCGTATTGCAGATCGAGATCCTCGAGCGTCAGCTCGCCGCCGGTGAAGACGACCGGCCGATGCACCCGCGCGAAGCGCAGATCATGAGTGGGCGCGCTCTCGAGCCAGTCGGGATCGTCCCCGTTGCGGCCGCCCTCGGCCTCGTCGGGCAGCGCCCGGTGGTAGACGGGATCGTAGATCACCATGATCTGTCCGCCGACATCCACGGCGTACGGGACGTAGAGATCGCCGCCCAGCATCCGGGCGATCGACTCCGCCATGTTCGTCTTCCCGTTGCCCGAGTCGCCATAGAGGAACATCGACTTGGCCGAGTTGATGGCCGGGCCGAGCTGCTCGACGAACTCGGTATCGAGGACCAGGTGGCCGAAGCCGGCCTGGATGCGATCGACCGTGATGTGGACCTTCCGGATAGTCTGGATCTCGACCCACATCCGGTAGAGCTCGAGCGGCACCGGGGCCGGACCGACGTACTGGTTGGCGCTCATCGCCTCGCGGGCCCGGTCGCGTCCCTGGCTGGTCAGGTCGTAGAGGTAGCTCCCGCGGCCGTGCCCGGTCGCCCGGCGCACCTCGACGAGCTGCCGCTGCTGGAGGTCCTGGTACAGATCGTCGAGCAGCGGGAACGGCAGGCACAGGTCCCGCGCGAGCAGCTTCCCGGTGCAGGCGCCCTTGATGTAGAGGGTCTTGACGATCAGGTCGTTGATGGCCTCGGGCATCAGGCCCGTCTCCTCCAGGGAGGCGGGCACCGGCGGCTTTCCGGACCGTGCCGCCGGGGTCGGGGCCACCGCCGCGGCCGTACCGTGACTCGCTTTCATCGCTCCTCCTCGGAGGGCCGGCAGCTGAGCACGTCGCCGACCTGGGTTCCCGTTTGCGCCAGCGTTCCCGGCGGCAGCTCGATCGCCTTCCGGGCCGGCTTGTGGAAGCGCGTGCGACGACCCGGGGCGAGGTCGGGATAGACCGCGACCACGGCTCCCGAACCGTCCACGAACGCCACGTCCAGCGCCTGCTTCATCCCGTGCATGTGGACCGCCTTGCAGGGCGCCAGGACGAGACCCTGCCCGGCTTCCAGCCGCCGTCCGATCAGGCCCCTGAGACGAGGCCACCAGCTGTCGGCTAGCCAGACTTGCTCGCCGAGCTCGCACTCGCGGGTCTGGTTGACGACCTGCAGGGTCTTCACAAGAGCCCGCCCAGCTGCTCGATGATGTGGAGCACGGCCGGCCCCAGGATCACCACGAACATGGCGGGGAAAATGAAGAGCACGAGCGGGAAGACGAGCTTGATGGTCGTCTTGGCCGCCGCTTCCTCGGCGCGCTGACGGCGCTTCGTGCGCATGGTGTCGGAATGCACCCGGAGCGCGGTCGCGATCGAGGTCCCGAAGCGATCGGTCTGGATCAGCATGGCGGTCAGCGACTTCAGGTCGTCCACGCCCGACCGGTGCCCGAGGTTCCTGAGCGCCTCGTCGCGGGGCGTGCCGGCCCGGATCTCGAAGTTGGTGAGCATCAGCTCCTCGCTCATCGCCAAGCTGACGTGCGCGATCTCGTCCGACACCCGGACCAGCGCCGAGTTGAGGCCCAGGCCCGCCTCCACGCACACGACCAGCAGGTCGAGCGTGTCGGCCAGGGCGTGCCGGATCTCGGTCTGCCGGCGGCGGACCTTGCGCTTGATGACGAAGCTCGGCACGGCCCAGCCCACCAGGCCGGTGATGCCCGTGGCGAGCAGGGTCTTGGAGAAGCCGGCGCCGAGGAAGGTGCCGAGGAAGAACGCCAGCCCGGCCAGGCCCAGGACCAGGACCAGCCGCAGCCCGAAGTAGACGGCCACCGAGCGCCGGCCGCGGTAGCCCGCGCGGAGCATGAGCTCCTGCATCTTGTTCCACTGCACGTCTTTCCTGGCGACCCGCTCCCCGAAGGCCTCGAGCACGGACTGGACCTTCTCGCGCTTCTCCTGACGGCGCCGGCGATCGATCGAGTAGTGAAGCGCCGCGCCGGACTCGAGCTCGGCCAGCCGCCGGGTGATCGTCCGCGAGCGGACGGGGGCGAGGGTGGCCAGCCCGTAGACGAGGGCGGTCACCGACATCATGACGAGTCCGACGACGAGGTAGATGAGCATGGCGGCCTGCCTAGATCTTGATGTTGATGATCTTGCGGATGATGAAGAACCCGATCACCTGCAGCACGAACGCCACGGCCATCAGGAGCCGCCCGATCGGCCGCTCCCACAGGATCGTCATGTACTCGCGGTTCAGCATGTAGATCAAGAACCCGACGCTGAACGGCAGCGCGGCCAGCAGGTACCCTGTGAAGCGCCCCTGGGCGGTGTACACGCGCACCTGACGCTCGATCGTGAACCGCTCGCGGATCGTGTACGAGATCTTGTCGAGGATCTCCGCCAGGTTGCCGCCCACCTCGCGCTGGATCAGGACGGCGGTTACGAAGATGCGCATGTCCAGCAGCTCGATCCGGTCCGCCAGGGCGAGCAGCGAATCCTCCAGGCTCAAGCCGAACTTCTGCTCCTCGAACACACGCCGGAACTCCATGCCGATCGGCTGAGGCGACTCGTCGGCGACCATCTGGAGGCCGGTCGAGAAGGCGTGTCCCGCCCGGATGGCCCGGCCGAGGAGGTCGATCGCCTCCGGGAAGTGCTCCTCGAACGCGCGCAGACGCTTGGTCTTGCGCCGCCGGACGTACATGTAGGGCAGCGTGGCCGCGCATGCCGCCACCGCCACCGCGATGTAGGGGATCCGGGTGAAGATGAGGGCCACGAACCCGAACGCCGAGGCCACGCCGATCGTGATCAGCAGGAAGGTTCCCACCCGCCAGTTCATGTCGGCCTGATCGAGCAGATGCTGGAGGTCGCGAGTGTGGGGCAGCCGCGCCACGACCGGCGCGAGCCAGGCCACGTCCTTGGCGGCGCCGTTAACGAAGAGGTCCCCGAAGGGATCGCCTCCCGGTACGCGCTCCCCCTTGGTCATGCCTCCCAGGCGCTCGGTGATCTGCTTCGTCCGGCGGCGCTGACTGAACCACTCCCAGCCCAGGGCGAGGAGCATCACGGCGCACGCCACCCCGGTGAAGACCATCACGGCGAGGCCGACGTTCCCGCTCATCCTTGAGCCGCCTGAGAGAAGCCGTAGTCGGCGTTGGAGAACATCGCGGTCGGCAGATCGATCCCGGCCGTCTTGAGCCGCTCGGCGAACCGCGGGCGGATGCCTGTCGCCTTGAACCGCCCCATGACCTTGCCGTCCTCGCCGATCCCCTGGCGTTCGAACATGAAGATCTCCTGCATCGTGATCACGTCGCCCTCCATGCCCACGATCTCGGAGATCGAGGACAGCCGGCGCGTGCCGTCGGAGAGGCGGCTCACCTGGATCACCACCTGGAGCGCGCTGGCGATCTGCTGGCGCATGGCCTTCTCCGGGAGGTTCAGGTTCGCCATCGAGATCTGTGTCTCCAGGCGCGACATGGCGTCGCGCGGGCTGTTGGCGTGGAGCGTGGTCAGCGAGCCGTCGTGGCCGGTGTTCATGGCCTGCATCATGTCGACCGCCTCGGCGCCGCGGACCTCGCCGACGATGATCCGGTCGGGCCGCATCCGGAGCGCGTTGATCACGAGCTGGCGCGCCGTCACCATGCCCATGCCCTCGACGTTCGGCGGGCGCGTCTCGAGCCGCACCACGTGCGGCTGCCGGAGCTGCAGCTCGGCCGAGTCCTCGATCGTCACGATCCGCTCGTTGCCGGGAATCGAAGACGAGAGCACGTTCAGCAGCGTCGTCTTCCCCGCGCCCGTGCCGCCCGAGATCAGGATGTTCAGGCGCGACTTGATGATCCCCTGCAGGAGCTCGAGCATGGGCGGGGTCACCGTCTCGTACCGCAGCAGGTCCTCGGCCGAGAGGGCGTCCTTCTTGAATTTGCGGATCGAGAGGTGCGGCCCGTCGATCGCCAGCGGGGGGATGACCGCGTTGACGCGCGAGCCGTCGGCCAGGCGGGCGTCCACCATGGGGCTCGAATCGTCGATCCGGCGTCCGACCGCCGAGACGATCCGGTCGATCACCTGCATCAGGTGCCGGTCGTCCTTGAAGCGCACATCGGTCTTCTCGATGCGGCCGCCGCGCTCGATGAAGATCTGCTTGTAGGTGTTGACGAGAATATCCGAGATCGTCGGATCCTGGAGCAGGGGCTCGAGCGGCCCGAGCCCGAAGATCTCGTGGAGCACCTGCTCGACGAGCCCCTCCCGCTCCTCGTAGTTGAGCGGAGCGGACTCGCGGTCCAAGAGGTCCTGCACGACCTTGCGGATCTCGGCGACGACCTGGCTGCGGTCGTACGAGTCCAGGTTGGAGAGGTTGAGTCGCTCGAGCAGCATCTTGTGGATGCGGCTCTTGATCTCGTGGGCGTCGGCGCCCGCCTCGTACTGCTCGTCGAGTGGAACGAGGTCCTGGGCGGGAGCCGGATCGGGAGCCGGCGCCTTCTCGGCGGCGGGCTCGTCGGTCTCCGGGGCCTCCCACGGCAGGCGCTCGCGATTGACGTCGCCCTCGCGCGTGAACAGAGGTACGGTGTAGGGATCCTTGGGGTTCATGCGTGCTCACCTCCCACGACGGCCGGAGGCAGCATGAGCGGATCCTGGTGCTTCCGCGACTCCGCCCCCATCATGTTCCTCAGGGGATCCACGACCGCGCGCGCGAACCATCCCTTGCGACGCGCGCTCGTGGCCGGCATACCGGTGATCTTGGCCGCCAGCGACTGAAGCTCCTGCGTGTACGTGCAGCTTTCGTCCAGGATCACCGGCCGCCCGCTGTTGATCGAATAGATGATGGATTCGTAGTCGTTGGGGAGGGCCCAGTAGACCTCGAGGCCCAGCGCCCGCTCGACATCCTCGAGCGTGATCTCGTTCTCCGCCTGAAAGCGGTTCACCACCAGCCGAAGATCGCGCGTCTCGCCCACCATTCGCGTCATCAGGTGCTGACAGCGCTGGATGTTCCGGAGCGAAGGCAGGTCCACGTTGGCCACCAGGTAGATCTCGTCGGCCTTCTCGAAAGTGGCGACGGTACGCACGGTGAACGAGTTCGAGAGGTCGACGATCACGTATTCGTAGTGCTGCTTCAGGAACTGGAGGATCTGCTTGGTCTGATCGGCCGTGACGATGTCCGCGCGCTCCGGCTGGTAGGGAGCCGAGAGGACGTGGATCCCCGACTCGTGGCATTCGATGAACGAGGCCAGCAGGTTCGAGTCCATGCGATGGAAGTTCCGCGACAGGTCGACGAAGCTGAAGCGCGGCTCGACCCCCAGGAACAGGGCGATCTCGCCGAGCTCCAGGTCGAGGTCCACCAGCACGGTCCGCTTGCCCGTCATGCGGTGCACCTGGACGGCGATGTTGGTCGCCACCGTCGTCGCCCCCGAGCCGCCCTTGGCCGAGAAGAAGGCCATGAGCTTCCCCGGCTCGCGGCGGGCCGTGCCGGCCGGCATGGGGTTCGCGGCTCCGGTGCTGCGCGTGCCGATCTTGCGGCGCACGCGGTCGATCGC
>JBOHRQ010000089.1:0-7398 GCA_050732875.1 Gemmatimonadota bacterium
GGTCATGGACGAGAACAAGCAGGCCATGATCGAGGCCGACGAGTTCGACATGGACACCATGCTCGTCATGTTCAAGGAGCTGCAGACGAAGCAGATCAAGGCCGCGGCGGAGGGGGTGGACGGCCTGACCCCCGAGATGCGGCGCTTCATCGATGAGGCGAAGGCCGCCGGCGTCACGCGCTGCCCGATACGCGACATCGAAGCGCAGCTGGACAAGTGTCCCGTCGACTTCAGGACAGCCACGCCCGAGGAGGCGCGCGCGGCGGTCGAGGAGTTCATGGGCCACGAACCTGCGGATGCCGAAGCCCCACCGGAGGACGCCGCCGGGTGACGCTCCCCCACGTGGTCGCGTGGAACCTGACCCGCCGCTGCAACCTGGCGTGCTCCCACTGCTACATCGCCGCCGGTTCCTGGCACACCGACGCCGAGGAGCTGCCCACCGCCGACTGCCGGCGGATCGCCGACGAGATCCTGGAGGTCAATCCGCGACCGCTCGTGATCCTCTCGGGCGGGGAGCCGCTCCTGCGCGAGGACCTCGAGGAGATCGCCCGGCACCTCGCCTCCCGGGGAGCGACCGTGGTGGTCGGCACCAACGGAACCCGGCTCACGGCGGGTCGAATCGAAATGCTGAAGCAGGCCGGTGTTCAGGGAGTGGCGGTGAGCGTCGATTCGCTCGATCCCGTCTATCACGACCGGTTCCGGCACGGCGACGGCGCTCTAGCGGACACCCTGGCGGCGGTGGACCGACTCCGCTCGCAACGGCTCGACTTCATCGTCCAGACCACGGTCACGCGGGGCAACCGGACCGAGATCCCGGAGATCGCGAGGTGGGCCGCCGGGAAGGGCGCCGTCGCCTTCAACGTCTACTTCCTCGTCCAGACCGGACGCGGCGAGGGGATGCACGGCATGACGCCCGTGGAGAACGAAGAGGTCCTGGCCGAGCTCGTGCGGCTGGAGTCGGAGTATCGCGGCCGGATGATGGTGCGCTCGAAGTGCATGCCCCAGATCATGCGGCACGTGCACGCGCGCGGTGGAGATTCGCCGCTCATGACCTACGCCACCCGCTGTCCGTGCGGTGTCCAGTACTGCCGGATCACGCCCGAGGGAAACGTCACCCCCTGCCCCTACATGCCGCTGGCGGCGGGCGACCTCAGGCGGCAGGCCTTCGGCGAGGTGTGGCGTGACTCGCCGCTGTTCGCGCGGCTCCGTGAGGGCGCGCTGGGTGGCAAGTGCGGCCGCTGCGAGTTTCGCGAGGTGTGCGGCGGCTGCCGGGCGCGGGCGTTTGCCGACACAGGGGACGTCCTGGCGGCCGATCGCTCGTGCGCCTACGAGCCCTCGGGTGACCGCGAGGTGGTCCACGCCGCCGGCATGGCCTACGGCGACGAGCCCTGGGCAGGGGGCGGGGACGCGGCCCCGCGCTGGTCGCCCGCCGCCCGGGACCGCTTCGACCGGGTTCCCAGCTTCGTCCGCGGCGTCGTGGCCGCGCGGGTCGAGCGTTTCGCCCGCGAGCGCGGCTACGACGAGATCACGGAGTCGGTCCTCGAGGAGGTCCGGCGCGAGATGCCGGTCGACTTCTCGAAGCGGAAGCCCTTCTTTCTGCAGCGCGAGGGTGAGGGATAGCCTTGCCCCGGCATGTCGTGGAAGTGGACGGACATCGATTCAGCAACCTGCGGCCGTGTCACATGGGCGGAGTCGAGCGTGTCACATGGGCGGAGTCGAGCGGGCATCAGCGAGAGCGTGGCAAAGCCGAAGACCCGGAACGCGCTCGAAATGACGGATATTCCCGGTGACGAGCTCGAGGTCGTGATGAAGGGCGGTCGCGGCGATCTGCAGATCGGAGACCGCGAGCGGGGCTCCTGCGTCCCGCAGCTCGGCGCTCAGCCGCCCATAGACCCGGGCCGCAGCGGCATCGTACGGGATGACGGTTACCGCAGCGAGCACGCGTTCTTCGATGTTCGTCAAGTGGCGTGCGCTCGCTCTTTGCCGGTAGGCGCCCGCGAAGAGCTCGCCGATCACGACCGCGCTGGCGAACTGCCGTTCGCGGGGAACCGTGGCGAGCCATGCGAGAAAGTCGGGAAGCGGACGCTTCTTCAAGGGCTCGGAGACTGCCTCCGCATCGAACAGGTACGCGGGTTCCTGTGTCAACGGAAGGCTGAAGCCTCGCGGCGGGCGCGTTCCCGCTCTTCCATGACCGCACGAACCAGTTCCTCCGAGCCTTCCCAGCCACCGGCCAGGCTCGAGAGGCCGGCTGCGGGGCCAGCTGCGCGCAGGCGCTCGAGCTGGGCGAGATCCTCCGCGGCAACCAGGGCGGCGACGGGCTTCCCGTGGCGGGTGATCACCACGGGACGGCCGCCTTCCGCGTCACGGACAAGCTGTGCCAGCTTCGCTTTTACCTCGGCCAGTGGGTACTGGCTGATCAACGGCTTCTTCCCTCCCCTGTATGGTCATATGGAACATAATGACCATTTTCACGGGGATCAAGGGCATTGGAAGATGGTGGCCGCTTCGCTCCTGGCGGCGGGAGCGGCGCTGTTGATCACGGTGATGCCCGCCTGGGCACAGGAGGCGGCCCAGGCCGCGGCCCCGGTGGTCCGCGAATACGGCGACTTTCCGCTCATCGGCAGCCGCGCCGCGATCTGGATCGCCGCCGAGGTCCATCTCATGTTCGCCGCGTTCGTGCTCGGCGTTCCCATGTTCGCCATGGTGGCCGAGGCGATCGGACTCTTCGGCGGCGACGAGCGTTACGACCGGCTGGCCAGGGAGTTCACGCGGCTCCTGCTGATCGCCTACAGCGCCACCGCCATCTGGGGCGCGGTTCTGCTCTTCTTCCTGACCACACTCTATCCGCGGTTCTGGGCCCACCTGGCCGAGATCTTCGAGGTCTCGATGTGGATCTACGTGGGGCTCTTCTTCCTGGAGAGCTTCACCCTCTACCTCTACTACTACGGATGGGAGCGGATGAAGGCGGGAGCCGCCAAGTACGCCCACTGGGGGCTGGCGATCCTGCTGAACGTCTGGGGAACCGCGGTCATGTTCATCGCCGACTCGTGGCTCTCGTACATGATGAGCCCGCCGGCTTCGGTGACTCCCGACACTTCGCCCGCCGTCGTCCAGCTCTGGAGCGCGATCAACAACGCGACCTGGATGCCGATCAACATTCACCGGATGATCGCCAACGTGGTCTTCGGCGGCGCGGTGGTGGCGGCCTATGCGGCCTATCGCTTCCTGGCCGCCCGCACGGACGAGGAGCGCGCCCACTACGACTGGATGGGCTACGTCGGGAACCTGATCGCGATCGGGGCCCTCATCGTCCTCCCGTTCGCCGGCTATTACCTGGGCCGGGAGATCTACGAGTACAACCAGCAGATGGGCATCACGATGATGGGCGGGTTCATGTCGTGGCTGTGGATCATTCAGGCGTTCCTGATCGGCGTCCTGTTCCTGGCGGGGAACTACTACCTGTGGGTCGGCATGCAGCGCATCCCCGGTGCGGAGCGCTTCCTGCCGTATACGAAGTGGATGCTCCTGATCCTGATCCTCGGCGTGATCGTGTGGGCCACTCCCCACACGATGATCGCCGACCGCGCCGAGCTGGAGGCCATGGGCGGCTCCCACCATCCGTTCCTGGGCGTCCTGGGCGTCATGAGCGCCAAGAACACCGCCGTCAACCTGATGATCCTGACGACGTTCCTCTCATTTCTCCTCTACCGGCGCGCGAACAAGAGCCCGGTCGCCTCCTGGGCGAAGGCGGGAACGCTGGTCCAGGGAGCCCTGTTCGTGATCGCGGCGGCGATCGTCGTCTTCTATGGCGTCTATGGCTACTTCGTGACCGCCATCGTGAGGATCGGCTTCAGCGTCTACCAGGTGCTCGCCGTCCTGTTCACCATCATCGGCGTGACGGCGATCGACGTGTTCATGCTGCGAGGATCGGAATCGCGCGGGGCGATCCGCTGGGGCAGGATGCCCGAGCGCTCCCAGTACGCGCTGTTCGTGCTGGTCGTCACCTTCACCTGGCTGATGGGTCTGATGGGCTTCGCCCGGAGCGGCATCCGGCAGCACTGGCACGTCTGGGAGGTCATGCGCGACACGAGCCAGTGGGCGGCGACGCCGGCGCTCGGCTACGCGGCGACCATGATCAGCGTCTGCGTGGTGATCTTTCTGGGGCTGATCGCGTTCATCTTCTGGCTCGGAGGGCTGGTCGAGAAGCCGCAGCTCGTTCCGAAGACACGTCCGCCGCAGCCGACCGACTCGTCGGCGGCACGCGAGCCGGCCCCGATCAGGGCCGGGGTCTCGTGAGGGTCTGACGGGATGTGGGCCACGAATCTCAAGATCCTCTCGGTGACGCTGGGCACGATCGTCTTCTACACGCTCGTCGCCAACGTCATCCCGCAGGTGGAGTCGGAGGTCCCCGAGGAGCTCTCGTTCACCGGCGAGGTGAGCGCGGCCGAGCTCGTGGCCGCGGGCGAAGAGTTGTACAACGGAGCCGGCGGCTGTACCGCCTGCCACGGGCTGGGGACGAGGGCACCCAACCTGCTGACCGGCCAGGGCGGCGAGGGTCCGATCGGCGCCCGCTGCGGAACGCGCGTCGAAGGCGAGGATTGCAAGGCCTACCTCCACCATTCGATGGTCGATCCCGGCGCCTACGTGGTCTCGGGATTCCAGCCGATCATGCCCGACGTGTCGCGGACTCTCTCGCCGAACCAGATCTGGGCCCTGGTTGCGTTCCTGGAGAGCCAGGGCGGGCAGGTCGACGTGACGGCGGCTGATCTCGAGGCCGAGACGGCGGGCGGGGAGGGGGCCGCTTCCGCTACGGGAGGCGCGAGCGCGACCACCGATCCGCAGGTGCTGATCGACGAGATGCAATGCCTGATCTGCCACCGGCTGGGGAGCCAGGGAGAGGCCGTCGGGCCGCCCTTCGACGGGATCGGGGCGCGGCGCGACGCCGCCTACCTCCGGCGCTCGATTCTCGACCCGGGGGCGGACGTCGCCTCCGGCTACGAGCAGTTCGCCGGCGTCATGCCGACCAACTTCGGCGAGCGGCTCAGCGCCGCCCAGCTCGAGGCGATCGTGGACTTCCTCTCGAGCCAGCAGTGAGGCGGGCATGCGCGCGTACCTGAGTCACCCCTTCTGGCAGGCCGTCCTCCTCCTCGGCGTGGCCTGGCTGCTGGTCCGCTTCGGGATCCCCCTCGTGCCGCCGCTCGTCGGGATCGACAGCGCGCCCGTTCCCGGATCGGTCGAGCTCCAGTACATGCTCACCGTCCTGGCCGGGGTCCTGATCTGGGTCAGCGACAGCGAGGAGCGCTGGGACCACTTCAAGGAGCCCATCCGCTCGACCATGGTCGACGAGGACCGGCGCTGGCTCCGGCTCGCGCTGCTGGTCGCGATCCCGCTCCTGGTCGGCTGGCTGACGTTCCAGCAGGTCCGCCAGACGGTCGCCGCGCCCCCCAGCCTGAGGTCGATCCATCCCGCGCCGCCGTCCTCGATCACCTTCCGGGGGGAGACCATGACCCTGGCCGGGCTCGAGAACCCGCTGCGCGCCGACGGATCGATCACCGGGGACTACGAGGAGGGGCTGCGGGTCTACTACCAGAACTGCGTGGCCTGCCACGGCGACGCGCTCTCGGGGAACGGCCACTACGCCCACGGGTTCGCGCCGACCCCGCTGGCCTTCACCGGAACCGGCACCATCGCCCAGCTCACCGAGAGCTTCGTCTTCTGGAGGATCGCCAAGGGCGGTCCGGGGCTGCCGCCCGAGGGAACGCCCTGGAACTCGGCGATGCCGGCTTGGGAGGACATCCTCACCGCGGACGAGATCTGGTCGGTGATCGTTTTCCTGTACGAGCAGACGGGCAACACGCCACGCACCTGGGAGACCGCCGGCGAGACCGCGGCGGAGGAGCCCTCGTGAGGTGGAGGGTGATCGTGCTGGCGGTCGCCGCGGGGGTCGTCGCGGCTGCCGACCTCCCGCCCGCCCTCGGCCAGGAGGCTCATCCGGGCCAGGCCACCTACGAGCGCTGGTGCGCCGGCTGCCACGGGGAGGAGGGCGGCGGGGATGGACCCGGGGCGAACACCATGCTGCCCCGGCCGCGCGATTTCACGACCGGACTATACCAGATCCGGACCACGCCGAGCGGCGCGCTGCCCACCGACGCCGACATCCTGCACGTGATCGACGAGGGCATGCCGGGAACCGCCATGCCCGGGTGGCGGGACCAGCTGAGCCGGGAGCGGCGGGAGGCGCTGGTCGACTACCTGAAGACGTTCAGCGGCTTCTTCGAGAGCGAGGAGCCGCCGGAGCCGCTCGAGATCGGCAGCCCGCCCGGCGGTGGCGAGGAGGCCATCGCCGAGGGCCGTGAGATCTATCAGAAGATCGAGTGCTGGAAGTGCCACGGGCAGGCGGGGCGCGGAGACGGCCAGTCCGCGCCGACCCTGGAGGACGACGCGGGGCTGCCGATCCGCGCGGTCGATCTCACGGAGGGTTGGAACTTCAACGGCGGAAGCTCGGTGGAGGCGATCTACACGCGCCTGAGGACGGGGCTCGACGGGACGCCCATGCCCTCTTTCTCGGACCTCATCGATGCCGAGGTCGTGACCGATGAACAGCTCTGGCGGGTCGCGCAGTACGTGAAGAGCCTCTCGCCGGAGACGCCCGAGGTGCGCGAGGTCGTGCGCGCGGAGCTCAGCGAGGAGGAGCTTCCGACGACGCCCGACGACGAGCGCTGGGCGGAGGTGGAGCGGTTCTACATCCCGCTGGTGGGCCAGGTGATCCAGGAGCCGCGCTGGTTCGCGCCCGGCGTCGACGGCGTCTGGGTGCAGGCCCTGCACGACGCAACCGACCTGGCGGTCCTCGTCACCTGGCACGACCCCTCGCGGAGCCCGGATCCGGACTGGGAGGAGTGGAAGGCGAAGATCGAGGCGGCCATGTCCCCGCCGCCGGCCGCCGCCGCGGAAGCCGGCGCCACGGACGCCACGGCGGAAGCCGCCGAGACGGACGCAGCAGGGCCCGGTGGCGCCCCGGACGACGCTCCCGCGCCACAGGAAGGATCGGCGTCCCCGGCCGACACGACCGCGCCCGCGACCCCGGCGCCCCAGGGTGGGGAGCTGCAGCTCGGAGACCCGAACGACTCGCTCGTGATCCAATTTCCGACCGTCATCCCCGAAGGGATGGAGCGGCCCTACTTCTTGATGGGCAGCGCCGAGGATCCGGTCTACCTGTGGGTCTGGAGCAGCGGGCGGGAGGGCGCCCGTGAGGCGGTTGGCCGCGGGCTGGCCGAGCTGCAGCCGATCCCCGGAGAGCCCATCCTGACCGCGCAGGCCGCGTTCGCCGACGGCGCCTGGCGGCTCCTGATCCGGCGTCCCCTCCGTTCCGACGAGGTCGAGGGGCGTCTCCGGATCGAG
>JBOHRQ010000090.1:0-7219 GCA_050732875.1 Gemmatimonadota bacterium
GCTCGAGCACGCCGACGACCTCGGAGGCGGCCAGCAGGGGGAAGGCGAAGCCCGCGCTAAGGCCGGCCTCCCGCGCCGCCAGGGCGCGCGGGGAGTCGGTATGCTCGCGGAGGTCGCTCACCCAGGCGGGACGCCCAGCGGCCGCCACGCGTCCGGAGAGCTCCTCATCCGGGAGGAGACCCCCGTTCTCCGTCAGCGCCCGAAAAGCGGCGTAGCGATCCGGATCCGCGAGGTACCAGACGCCGGTCGGCTCGAGGCGACCGTGCCGCCGGAGCCAGGCGAGTCCGACCGTACAGCGGGTGAAGGCACACGTCTCCTCGAGCGCGCGACCGATCGCCTCTTCGACCGAGACGGACTCGTTGGCGACCGTAGCCAGCTTTTTCAGGAGAGCGATCTGGCGCTCGCGGTCGCGCAACGTCCGCAGGCCGCGTCGCAGGCTGGATTCGGCCTCCAGACGGCGACTCCGCTCCCGCCGCAGCCGTTCCCGAAGGGGGTCGGACCGGTTGCTGGAAACGTTTTCAGACAAGCTCCGTTGACCTCCTCGTCGAGCGATTGGAGAGCAAGAACCGAGCCCAGAGGGACCAAAGAACGGGTACCGACCGGCGAGCGCGCGGCCGCGGTCAGCCGGACCGGACGGGCTCGTCCAGACTCCCGAGGGCGCGGAGCCAGTTGCCGCCGAGGATGGCCTCGAGCTCGTCCACTCCGTATCCGCGTCGCTCCAGCTCGCTCGCGATAACGGGGAAATCCTGCGCGCCGCGGAAGCCTTGCGGCAGCGACGGGATCCCGTCGAGGTCCGAGCCGAGGGCGACGTGCCGGGTACCCGCCACCTGGACCGCCCGGTCGATGTGGTCGACGACCACCGTCCAATCGCAGGTCGCGGCCCCGGGAAGGAGGTAGCGCGGGAAGAAGTTGATCCCGGCGACGCCGCCCTTCTCGGCAAGGCCGTGGAGCTGATCATCGGAGAGGTTCCGCGGATGCGGGCCCTTCGCCTCGGTCGCCGAGTGGCTCACGACCGGTGGGCGCGCGGAGCGATCCAGGACGTCCCAGAAGGTGTCGGGCGAGGCGTGGGCGAGATCCACCAGGATGCCGGCGCGATCGAGCTCGTCGACCAGGCGTTTCCCGAGCTCCGAGAGCCCGCCGTGGAGCCGGTCGCCTCCGGCCGCATCGGCGAAGGTGTTGCTGTTCATCCAGGTCAGGGTCAGGTAGCGGGCGCCGAGGGCCCGGAGGCGGGTCACGTTGCCGAGGTCGTCGTCCAGCGCCTGCGCGTTCTCGACGCCGGCGAGCAGGGCGGTTCGTCCCTCGGCGGCAGCCTGCCGGGCCTCGGCCGCCGTGGTGACGAAGCGGGCGCGGTCGGGGTGGATCTCGGCGGTCTTCCGGATCGCTGCGAGAAGCCGCTCCGCCCGGGCCAGGCGACTCCCAAGCGGGATCTTCGGATCGATCCAGGCGGCCATGAAGACCCCGTCCACGCCGCCTTCGCGCAGGCGGACAAGGTCGACGTGGCCGTCGGATCCGCGCTCGCCGATGTCGACGTCGTGGTCGACGATCCGGAGCGGCGTATCCATGTGGCCGTCGACGACGAGGGCATTCGCGTGCATGTGCCTGGGCGGCTCCGTCCGAGTCTCGGGTCAACCTGACTGGCGACGGTCGGATGGATCCGGCTCGCGACGAACGTAGCCCGCCTGCTCGAGCCGGTCGACCTTGCCCGTGATCGCGCGCATTTGCGAGACCCGCTTTCCGCCCGCCAACGGCGAGGGCTTTGTAAGTCGGCGTACGGTCGCGGTGGAAATGAGCCGCTATTCAACCTCGGAGCCTCGCGAAGCCTTCCTCGAAGGAGCTTGGGAACCGATCGCGATCGTGTCGATGGGGTCACGGAGCGGGTGCGAAACCGTGGCAGTCGCGTTCCCGTTTGAACGTCTGATCGGCTGAGGTCGTTGACGGGAGAAAGGGTGGCGACTCTTTGGGTTGACACCGCATGGTTAGGGCTGCTATAATTGGACTCCCATGAAAAATCCGGATTCGACCAGCATCTCCGGTTCGCTCCCGGGCGATCAGGAGGAGCCTCTCGGCGCCACGATCCTCTGCCTGGGAAGAGTCTTCGAGCGCCGCCTCGGCCGCATCCTGGCCGGCACCGGCCTCGGGGTCACGCCGGCTCAGGCGAGGATCGTGATGAAGCTCCATTTCAACGGCCCCTTGAGTCAGCAGGAACTGGCGACCCGGATCGACGTCGAGCCCTCCACGATCGTGGGGACGCTGGACGTCCTGGAGCGGGAAGGGCTCGCCAGCCGCGAGCCGAACCCCAGCGACCGGCGCGCGCACCTGGTTCGGCTGACGGAAGGCGGGCAGGCCCTGGTTCCGCGCCTGTTCGGGATTCTCGAGATCGTGGAGGCGGAGATCGCGGACGTCCTCCCCGAGCGCGAGCGTACCCGCCTGCAGGGGTGGTTGAACCGTCTGATCGAACGCCTTTCCGTGGGAGACGAAGCGTGCTGAGCGACCCGCACCGGCCGAAAAAAAGGCGGCCCGCCGATCGGTCGGGCCGCCCGGATACGGCCCCTGCCGGGTCAAACAGGAGCCGCGTGGTTGACCCCCGGAAGGGGGGCTCCCAGGGATCGGGCCAGGCTGTGGACTGCGCGTCGACGGCAGGGCTGCCGGAGACGCCCCTGGCATCCATGAAAAGAGACGAAGCGGCGATACGGTTTATTCAACCAGATGGGCCAACGATGATCGATCGAGTCCGAAGCATGACATTCGCGGCGATCTTCCTGGTGTCGGCCGGGGGAAGCGCCATCGCGCAGGAGCGTCTTCCGGATACGGGGCCGACGGACTCGCCAGCATCCACCCGACTGACGGTGGAGGAGGCCGTGGGACGGGCGCTGGCCGAGAACGAACAGACCCGGATCGCCAGGGCCGCGGTCGACCGCACGCAAGGGGTCGTGCGCGAGGCCTTCGCGGACGCCCTCCCGACGATCGAGGGGACGTACAGCCTGGCACGCAATCTCCAGCGGCCGGTCATCTTCTTCAATCAAGGCGGCGAGACCCAGCAGATCTCGATCGGGGAGGATAACGAGCATGCCTTCGGGCTCTCGATCGAGCAGACGATCTTCGATCGCAGACTGGGGGCCGCGGTTTCCGCCGCCCGGCACGGACGGGCGGCCAGCGAGGCGCAGTACGAGCGGGCGCTCGCCGACGTTGCCCTGGAGACCAAGGAAGACTACTACGCCGTCCTTCTCGCCGAGGAGGCGGCCCTGGTGCGTGAAGGCGCCGTGCGGCTCGCGACCGACCGCGTGGAGCAGGTGCGACTGTTCCGCGACGTGGGCACGGCATCGGACTTCGATGTCCTCACGGCCGAGGTCGATCTCGAGAACCTGCGTCCGGACCTGATCCGGGCCCGCAACGATCTGCGGCTGGCGGAAAACGGTCTGAAGCGCACCATCGGCCTTCCCTTGGACGAGGAGGTCGCGCTCGTCGACTCGCTGGCGTTCGTCCCGGTGACGATCGCGCTCGAGGAGGCCCAGAGCCGCGCGCTCGCCGCGCGCGCCGATCTCGAGGCCCAGGCTCAGACGGTCGAGCTGAGAGAAGAGCTCGTGAACGTCGAGCGTGCCGAGGCGTTTCCCTCGCTGAGCCTGAGCCTGGATGTCACTCGACGCTCCTCGTCGGAGGAATTCGTTCCCGAGGAGCGCGACTTCAGCCAGTCGGCCACCGCCGCTCTGGCCCTCGAGATACCTGTTTTTGACGGGCGCCGGACCCAGGGGCGGGCACTCCAGGCCCGGGCGGACTACGTCGAGGCCCAGGAGCTCTACCGGGCCCTCGGGCGGGACGTACAGCTTCAGGTGCAGGATGCCTGGCAGTCGGTCGAGGCCGCCGCCCAGACGGTGGAGGCCACGCGGGCGACCGGCGAACGGGCGAACCGCGCCTACGAGATCGCCCGGGTGCGCTTCCGGGAGGGGCTCTCGACCCAGCTCGAGCTGGACGAGGCAGAACAGGCGGTGACCGAGGCTACGCTCAACGCCGCCCTGGCGCTCCACGACCACATGGTGGCGGTGGCGCGCCTGCTGAGCGCCATGGGGGAGCGGTGAGGCTGGCTCCGGCCGGCCTGCTGGCCGGCGCCCTGCTGGCGCCAGCCTGCCTGCTCGCGCAGGCGGACACGGGAACCGTTCCGACACCCCCTCCGCCGGGCGGGATCACCTCCAGCGAGCCCGGCTACGCGCTGGGATTCGGCATCGGGAAGCTGACCTGGGACGACGACGCACCGTACGATGAGCTCACGCTCGCGAGCGTCGGCATCGAGAGGCGGCTTTGGCAGGGGATCCGTGGGAGGGCACGCGTCGGGCTGGGCGAGTCCGAGCTCCAGGGTGACGTGACGGTCGACGTCACCGTTGTCCTGCTCGATCTCGACCTGCTCGTCTCGCCGGCCTTCGGGCCGCTCCGGGACTGGCCGGTCCTGCCGTACGTCGTGGGCGGGCTGGGAGCGGTGGTGACCGACCCGTCGGGCGAGGGAGACAGCGAGCTGGCGACCGAGAGCCAGTCTCAATGGACGCTGGGCGGCGGGGTGCGCACGCGCCCGTTCCGCCGTTTGGAGATCGAGTTCGAAGGGACGAGAAACGGCATGCGACTCCTCGATCCCCTGGATCCCGAGAACCAGAATCGTGAATCCCAAACGATCCACAATCTGCGATGGGAAGGACGAGTGAGTTGGATCTTCTGAAGAGAAACCTGTGGCCGCTAGCGGCCGGGCTCGTCCTGACCGCGTGCGGCGGAGAAGCGGAGGGCGGTGGCCCCCAGGCCGCGGTTGTCGACACCGTGCACGTCCGCAGCCAGGACGTGCCCAACATCGTGACCGCCGTGGGCACGGTCGAGGCGGACCATCAGACCGAGGTGATGGCCGAGGTGAGCGGCCAGGTCGTCGCCATCCTGCGCGACGAGGGAAGCTCTGTCGCGGCCGGGACGCCCATCATCCAGATCGACCCCGACGAGTATCGCAACGAGGCGCAATCCGCAGCGGCCGAGCTGGCGCGCGCCCAGGCCCAGCTCGAGGCCGACTCCAGGCAGCTCGAGCGGTTCGAGAAGCTGCTCGAGGCCGGGGCGGTCGACCAGGCGACCTACGACGATCTGGTGGCGCGCGTCGAGAGCGGAAAGGCCGCCGTCGAGCAGGCGCGGGCGGCGCTCGGCACGGCCCGTCTCGAGCTCGGGAAGTCGACCGTCCGCGCCCCGTTCGCCGGGACCGTCGGCACTCGTCACGTCGAGCTCGGCGCGTACGTGAGTGGAGGTGGCGGAGAAGAGAGCGCGGTCTTCGACCTGGTCGACGACGACCCGCTCAAGGTCCGCTTCAGCGTTCCCGAGCTGTACGCGAACGACATCGAGACCGGGGACGAGATCACCTTCCGGGTACGGACGGACACGGTCGAGGGACGACAGGCGCAGGTGGACTACGTGAGCCCTGGGATCGATCCCGAGACCAGGACCCTCGAGGTGACCGCGGTCTACACGAACCCCGACGACGCCGTCCGGCCGGGGGCCTACGCCGACGTCCGGGTGACCACGTCCGTGCTGGAGAACGCTGCCGTCGTTCCCGAGGTCGCGCTGTATACCGAAGGCACCGACAACTACATCTACGTCGTACGGGACTCGACCGCCGAGCGACGGGCGGTCGAGCTGGGGCCGCGCGTCGACGGCCGGGTGGTCGTCCTGAGCGGAGTCCGGCCCGGCGAAGCCGTGATCACCGCCGGCCACACCGGCCTCCAGGACGGCGCCCTCGTGCGGGTAGTGCCGCGCGAGGAGCGGGAGCTGAGAAGGGAGAGCTGACGATGCGAGCCGCCGATACCGCCATCCGGCGTCCGATCTTCACCATCATGCTGATGACCGCCCTCGTCCTGTTCGGAGTGCTGGGCTATCGGGCGCTCGGCATCAACCAGTTCCCCGACGTCGACTTCCCGACCGTCACGGTGACGACCGTCCTGCCGGGCGCGAGCCCGGAGGTGGTCGAGTCGGCGGTCACCGACGTGATCGAGAACGAGCTGAGCGCGATCGAGGGGATCAAGCACATCACCTCGACCTCGAGGCTCGGGGTCTCGAACATCACCGTCGAGTTCGAGCTCGACCGGGACATCGACATCGCGGCCCAGGACGTCCGCGCCAAGGTGAGCGTGGCCGAGGCGGACCTGCCGCGGGACACCGAGCCGCCGTCGGTCTCCAAGCTCGACATCAGTGCGCAGCCCATCATGTGGGTCGCCATCACCGGCCCCGATCCGCAGTCGATCGGCGAGTTTGCCCGCTGGACCCTCAGACCCCGGCTCCAGACCGTCGAGGGAGTGGGAAACATCCTGCTCGGCGGCTACCGCGAGCGGGAGGTCCGGATATGGGTCGACCGCGACAAGCTGGAGGGGTACGACCTGACGGCCGGCGAGCTGGTGGTCGCCCTCCAGCGGCAGAACGTGGAGGTCCCCGGCGGAAACCTCGAGTCGGGGGCGCGCGAGACGCTCGTCAAGATCCAGGGCGAGGTACCGACGGTCGATGAGTTCGCCGGCCTGATCGTGGCCTATCGGGACGGCGCCCCGGTCCGCGTGGGCGACGTGGCGCGGGTGGAAGACGGGCTCGAGCCGTCCCTGGGCGCGGCCCGCTACAACCGGCAGACGACGCTCGGGCTCGGCATCGCGCCGCGGTCGGGCGCCAATGCGGTGGCGGTGGCCAGCGCCGTGCGGGAGCGGCTCGAGGAGCTGGAATCGAGCTTCCCCGAGAGCATGCAGTACCACATGGCCTTCGACGGCTCGGAGACGATCGAGCGCTCGATCGCCGACGCCCAGTTCGAGCTGCTCTACGGCGCCTTCTTCGCCATGGTCATCGTGCTGCTGTTCCTGCGATCCTGGCGCTCGACGGTCATCATCGGGCTCGCGATCCCGACGTCGCTGATCGGCACCTTCGGCTTCATGGAGCTGTTCGGCTTCACGCTGAACACGTTCACCGTGCTGGCGCTCGCGCTGGCGGTGGGGATCGTGATCGACGACGCGATCGTCGTGCTGGAGAACATCTATCGACACATGGAAGAGGGGGAAGCGCCCCAGAAGGCGGCCTCGATCGGGACCGACGAGATCGCGCTGGCCGTCGCCGCCACGACCTTCTCGCTGGCGGCCGTGTTCCTCCCCGTGGCCTTCATGGAGGGGATCGTCGGCCGCTTCCTGTTCGAGTTCGGCGTCACCGTGGCGGTGGCCATCATCCTGTCGCTGGT
>JBOHRQ010000091.1:0-7190 GCA_050732875.1 Gemmatimonadota bacterium
AGAGCTGGTGCGTATGCCGCCCGTGGCACTTCGGGCACTCGAGCCGTTTCCGCCGCTTCGCTCCGTGCTTGGAAATCCGTTCGCGGATCGCGAACGTCTTCTTGCAGTCTTCGCACTGGTACTCGTAGGTCGCCATGCTGGCCTCCGCTGGAAAGCGGCAACGCGTCGAGGGGAAGGTCACTGTGCCGAAGGCGACCCGCCCCTCTCATCAGGATACTCCGGCTCGCCGGCGCGGGTCAAACCCGGTCCGTCGTGGGCGCGCGCGTCCAAGAGCGGTCCAGAGCCATGCCGACCAGGCCCTGCCCGCCAACGCCAGGACCGCCAGGTCTTCCATCAGGCCGTCACGACCTCGGCGAGATCGGGCGTGAGGTACCAGGCGATCCGCCATCCCTCCTCGGTGCGCGCCAGGCAGAGCGCTCCGCCCTGGCGGAACCGGATGACCTCGCGGTCCGGATCGTCGATCGTCAGCAGGGAAACGAGGCGCGAAAGGTGAGGGAGATGACCGACGACCATCGTCGGGAGGTCGAGGCCAGCGAGGGCTTCGGCCATCCGCTCCGGATCATCCTTGGGAGCGAGCCCTGCCTTCTCATGGACCCCGTCATCGGGCTCCAGAGCCTCCGCGAATTCGACCGCCGTCTGTTTCGCCCGGAGCTTCCCGGAATGCCAGATCGCCGAAACGCGCAAGCCATGACGCTTCAGGGCCACCGCCACGGCCGCGACTTCGGACATGCCCAGGTCGGTCAGGGGCCTGTGGGAGTCCTCGTCACTGGATTTCGCCTCGCCGTGCTGGACCAGATAGATCTCCACGGTCTCACCTCCTCGGTTCCGGATTCAGGTGTCGCGGGTCATCCCTGGGGAATCGCGATCGTCAGCCCATGCCGGTCGCGCCTCGGTGCCGAGCCCATCTCTCTGGAAAGCGCCTGCATGCGCCGACACGTCTCCTCGAAGTCGCGGCCACGCGCCAGACGCACCTGCGTACCCCCAATCCGGATCGGCACCAGCTTGAGCGCGTGCACCCGTGGGCCCTCCAGGTCCGCCAGAAAGACGAACGAGCGGTCGTTTCTGAGCTCGGGATCGATCGCGTAATCGTCGAGCCCTTCACCCGTGTCGTAGAGAATGGGCGCGCCGTGGTGGATCTCCACGCCGTGGAAGATGTGGGCGGAGTGGCCATGGATCAGACCCACCCCCCTGTCGATGGCGGCGCGGGCGAACCACCGGAACGGGCGCCGCGGTCGCTGCACCATGTTGGGCCCCCAGTGGGCGGAAAGCACGACCAGCTCGGCGCCCCGGTCCCGGGCCCGGGCGACGCTCCGCTCGACGAGCCTCAGAG
Organism: Gemmatimonadota bacterium; assembly: GCA_050732875.1. Classification (GTDB taxonomy): domain Bacteria; phylum Gemmatimonadota; class Gemmatimonadetes; order JACCXV01; family JAHWKZ01; genus DASRVA01. The sequence continues at coordinate 1,331 of JBOHRQ010000091.1, forward strand.
CTCCGGGCGTAGGGAGGAAACGGAGAAAGCTGGTGCCGGGACGATGGGGACGAGCCGCCCATCCGGGCTCGTTGTCGGTGAAGGCCACGATCCCGATCTTTTGTCCGCCGGCCTCGACGATGGCCGGCTCGCGCGCCTCCTCCAGGTTCTCGCCGGCGCCGGCATGCGCGATCCCCGCGGCATCGAGGTATCGCAGGGTGTCGCGGAGACCCGCCTCCTCGAAGTCCAGGACGTGGTTGTTGGCGAGCGAGACTGCTCGGACCCCCGCCGCACGGAGGACCTTGACCGCCTGCGGGGGAGCGCGAAAGTGGAACGCCTTGCGCGTGCGGGTCCACGGCACGCTGTGCGACGTGATCGCGCACTCGAGGTTGGCCACTACGAGGTCCGACCCGAGCAGCATGGGCCGGAGGTCGCCCCAGAAGCTCGCCGGATCGCGCCGGGCGATCTCCTCCGCCACCCCCCGTCCGAGCATGACATCTCCGAGGAAGGCGATCGTCATGGGAGCCCGTCACGGGCGCGAGCGTCGAGGTGAAACCCGGAGGCCATGATGTATCGTAGAATGAACGATATCTCGCTTATCTTCCACTCCCACCCTGGAGTCTTCATGCGCCGCTGGACGTTGTCGCTGGTCCTGCTTCCGCTCCTCCCGCTCCCGACGGGAGCGCTGCTCGCCCAGTCACCTGAGACTCCGGAGGGCTACACGGCGTACCAGTTGCTCGGACCCGGCATCAACGCCCCGCCGCTCCCGTTCCGGATCGAGGGCGACCGGATGGTGGCGCCCGAAGGGAGCATGGTGACGGTCACCGAGAGCCGGCTTACCGATGATCGTATCGAAATGACGCTGGACGTCCCCGGAGGGACGGCGCGATTCCTCGGGGCTCGCCAGGGGGACGCCTTCGCGGGCTACATGTTTATCGTCTCGGACGACGAGCGGGACATGGCCCCGGTAACGCTGACGCCGGCGGGTCGCGAAGCCGACCTGGCTCCCGACCCCGGCATCCTGGCCTCCGCGCCCGGGATCTCGCGCGTCGAGGTCGTGCCGTCGGAGGCGACGCTCGATCCTGGCGAGTCCCGACGCTTCGTGGTCCGCGCGTTCGACGAGTCAGGAAGCGAGCTCACCGACCCCGAGGTCGAGTGGTTCGCGGGCGGAGGCCGAACCCTGATGACGGAGGATGGGGAGTTCACCGGCTTCGAGGCCGGCGAGCGCCAGGTCGTGGCGCTCGTGGGCGGCCAGGCCATGGCGTTGACGACGGTGACGGTGAAGGAGCCGGTGATCGCGTCGTTGTCGGTCTACACGGACGTGCCGTCGCGTCTGGCGGTGGGGAGCCGCGTGCCGCTCGAGATCGACGCCCTGAACACGGTTCACCGCTGGGAGCTGGAGCCGAAGGTCGAGATCACCTCCAGCGCGCCGGAGGTGGTAGCAGTCGACGGCGATGCGCTGGTGGCGGTGGCGCCGGGTCGGGCGACGGTCGCGGTCGAGGCGGGCGAGGCGCTAGAGGAATACGCGATCGAGGTGGTGGCGGCATCGGGATCGTTCTCGATCACCGGAGCACCCGAGGGTACGGTGCGGACGGGGGACGTGGTGCGGTTGGGGGTCTCGGTGGAGGATGCGCAACCGGTGTGGGCGGTGGCCGAGAGGGGGGCGGAGGTGTATCCGGACGGTGCGTTCGTGGCCGATCGTCCGGGGACGTACACGGTGCTGGCCAAGCTCGGGGAATCGGTGGCGACGGCGACGGTCGTGGCCGGTTCGCGGAACGTATCGGGCCGGATCCACATGAACGGCCACGGTCTCAACCTGTCGACGTACAGCTCGGACCTGTGGCCCCAGAACGAGCACGTCTACATCGGGACGCATCAGGCGAACCAGGTCAGAACGTACGACGTGTCGGATCCGTCGGCGCCGGTCCTGGCCGACACGCAGCTCTTCGACGCCCGGGTCGTGAACGACGTGAAGGTGTCGGCCGACGGCAAGTGGCTGGTGGCGACGCGCGAGGGGGCGGTCGATCGCAGGAACGGGATCCTGGTGTTCTCGCTCGCCGATCCGGCGCATCCGGAGCTGGTCAGCGAATACACGGAGACGCTGACGTCGGGGGTCCACAACGTATTCTGGGTGGGCTCGCTGGTCTATTGCGTGAACGACGGCACCGGCGACATGCACATCATCGACCTCTCCGACCCGGCGAACCCCGAGGAGGTGGGCCGGTGGGGGCTGCCGATCGAGGGCCGGGCGCTGCACGACGTGTGGGTCCAGGAGGGGGTGGCGTATCTGTCGTACTTGTGGGACGGGCTGGTGATCCTGGACGTGGGCGGCGCCGGCCAGGGGGGCACGCCAGAGGAGCCGGTCCTGGTGTCGCGGATCTTCTACCCCCGCGGTCCGACCCACTCGGCGTTCCGCTACGGCGACTACGTGTTCGTTGGCGACGAGGACTTCTCGCTGCGGGGGACGATGCCCCAGATCGAGGGGCTGGGGGTCGACCCGCGCGGTCCCGTCCACGTGATCGACGTATCGGACCTCTCGAGCCCCCGCTACGTCGGCAAGTACGAGGTGCCGGAGGCCGGCGTCCACAACTTCTGGGTCGACGAGGAGGCGGGGATCCTCTACGCCGGCTACTACCAGGGGGGGATCCGGGCCGTGGACGTGACCGGCGAGCTCAGGGGCGAGCTCTACCGGCAGGGCCGCGAGATCGCCTACTTCCTGCCCGCTGCGGGGCCAGCGGAGGCCAAGCTGCCGTATCAGACGATGGTGTGGGGCGTGTTCCCGATGTTCGAGAACGGCTGGCGGCCGATCGGGGAGATGCTGTACGCGACGGATTACAACTCGGGCCTCTGGTCATTCACGGTCGAGATCGCGAAGGAGCCGATCTCGTAGGAGGGTCTATGTGCGTATCTCCTCCCAGGAGCGAGCTCGCTCTGTCAGCTCGTCCACGAACCGGGGCCAGTCATGCAGCGTATAGGGGTCGAAGTCGGCGCCGTTCGGCCACACAAGAGTGCCAGTCTCGCGATCGAGACGGACCTGACGAAAGACCTCCGGTTCCTTGAGCGGTCCGAACAGCTTGCCTCGTAAGATTGGCTCGAAGTCGATCACCTGTTCGGTGCCATCGTCGAAAAGCACCCGGAGGACGTAGGTCCCGAGTTGTTTGAAGCTGGTTACCGTATGAATCGGGTGTCCCATGATCACCTCAACGGCTCGATGTTACCCGGCGGTTGGCCGCTCTGCAATCGTTGCCAGCAGTCCCGCAGCTCCCGTTGATGGATTTCGGCCCATGCAAGAATCATCCGCTCCTGTTTACGCGGTATCGAACCGGCGAGCGGTTCGAGCGGGTCTATCCCAATGGTCGTGTTGTGTTCCTGAAAGTATGCATGAAAGTGCGGACGATGATGCGGTTCTTCGCTCTCGAAGAACATCCGAATCACAATCCCGAAGAACCGGGAGATCTCAGGCAACGAGCGCCGGGGCGTTTAGCCACTGATTCTGGTCAGCCATCGCTCCGACCGACTGGCAATCCGCGTTCCACGGATGGCTTAGCGTGTGAAATCGTTGTCCCACCGCGAGCCCCCATCTAGGTTCGTCAGCTCACCGACAGTCATTTCGAGACGTACAAGGGTGGGCAAGGATGACCGGGGCCACGGTCCGCGATTTCGAGAAGCTGGGCGTCTTCTATCTGGGTCGCGTGCACGACCTGGAGGCCGGGAAGACGACCGAGCAGCCCCTCCTCTACGATTCCCGGGACCTCGTCACCCACGCCGTCTGCGTCGGGATGACGGGAAGCGGGAAGACAGGGCTGTGCATCGATCTTCTCGAAGAGGCCGTGCTGGACGGCGTGCCGGCGATCGCCATCGACCCGAAGGGTGACCTGGGGAACCTCCTCCTCACCTTCCCCGAGCTACGGCCCGAAGACTTCCGGCCGTGGATCGAGGAGGACGGGGCGCGCCGGAAGGGACTCTCGCCCGACGAGCACGCCGCGGCGCAGGCCGAGCTCTGGCGGGACGGGCTCGCCGCCTGGGGACAGGACGGGGATCGGATCCGGCGCCTCAAGGAGGCCGCCGATTTCGCCATCTACACGCCGGGAAGCACGGCCGGCCGGCCGCTCTCGATCCTGCGCTCCCTCTCCGCGCCATCGCCGGACCTGCGCGACGACCAGGAGCTCCTCGGCGACCGGATCGGGACGACCGTGACCGGCCTTCTCGGGCTTCTCGGAATCGAAGCCGATCCCATCCAGAGCCGGGAGCACATCCTGCTGTCGACGATCCTCCAGGAGACGTGGCGAGCAGGCCGCGACCTCGATCTCGGGGGCCTGATCCGCGCCATCCAGGAGCCGCCCGTCGAGCGGGTCGGCGTGATGGATGTGGAGGCGTTTTATCCATCGAAGGAGCGCTACGAGCTGGCGCTCCGGATCAACAACCTGCTCGCCTCGCCCGGCTTCGCGACATGGCTCACCGGCGACCCGCTCGACGTGGGACGGCTCCTTCACACGGCGGAGGGGAAGCCGCGGGTTTCGATCGTCTCGATCGCCCACCTCTCGGATGCCGAGCGCATGTTCATCGTGGCCCTCCTTCTCAACGAGGTAGTGGGGTGGATGCGCAGCCAGTCCGGTACGACGAGCCTGCGAGCCATCGTTTACATGGACGAGATCTTCGGCTTCTTTCCGCCGGTCGCGGAGCCCCCTTCCAAGCGCCCTCTCCTTACGCTCCTCAAGCAGGCGCGCGCCTACGGCCTCGGCGTCGTGCTCGCGACCCAGAACCCGGTCGACCTCGACTACAAGGGGCTCGCCAACACCGGCACCTGGTTCCTGGGGCGCCTCCAGACGGAGCGCGACAAGGAGCGCGTCCTGGAAGGCCTCGAGGGGGCGACGGCGGGGACCGGCGCGGCCTTCGACCGGGCGCGGATGGGCGAGGTCCTGGCGGGCCTCGGCAAGCGGATCTTCCTCCTGCACAATGTCCACGAGTCGGGCCCGGCGGTCTTCGAGACACGCTGGGCGATGTCCTACCTGAGGGGGCCGCTCACGCGCGCCGAGATCCGGCGCCTCACCCCCACGGAGGAAGGAGCCTCCGGTGAGGCAGCGACGCCGAAGACGGAACCGGCGCCCGCGGCTCCCGTTCAGCCCGCGCAGGCGTCGGCCGGCGCCGTGTCCGAGCGGCCGCTCGTCCCGCCCGGGATTTCCGAGCTCTTCGTTCCCGCCCTGACCGCCCCGCCCGCGGAGCACCGCCTTCACTACGAGCCGGCTCTCCTGGCGCTGGGCACCTACCGGCTCGACGACCGCGCTCTGACGGAGAGCGCATCGCGCGAGATCGCCGCGGCCGCGCCGATCACCGCGGAGGCGATCCCCGTGGCGTGGGAATCCGTCCGGGTCCTCGCGATCGGAGCGGAAGATCTCACCGAGGACCCCGAGAACGAGGCCACCTTCGGGACGCTGCCTCCGGCGGCGCTCGAGAAGAAGAGCTACACGAAGTGGAAGCGGGAGTTCGTGGACTGGGTCACGCGCACCCGGTCGATGACGATATGGAAGAGTCCGTCCCTGGAAGCGGTCTCGCGGCCGGGGGAGGACGAGCGCGCGTTCAGGGTCCGCCTGCAACAGCACGCCCGCGAGCGTCGCGATGCCGAGCGGGTGAAGCTCGAGGAAAAGTACGGCGAGAAGGCGGCGCGTCTGGAGGAGCGGATCCGCAAGGCCGAGCAGGCGCTCGCGCGCGAGGAGGATCAGGCCCGGCAGGCCAAGCTCCAGACCGCGGTCTCGATCGGAGCCACGGTGCTCGGAACCCTCTTCGGCCGCCGGGGCCTGGGGCGCGCCACCACGGCGGCGCGCGGAGTCGGCCGGTCGATGGAACAGGCGGGGGACGTCGGGCGGGCCGAAGAGAACGTGGC
>JBOHRQ010000092.1:0-7127 GCA_050732875.1 Gemmatimonadota bacterium
CGCGGCGATCCGCGCCGGACTCACGGACATCGGGGAGAATCGGGTCCAGGAGGCGCTGGCCAAGCTCGGCCCCGACCTGCGCGCGGAAGGCGCCTCGGGAGTCCGCTGGCACATGGTCGGCCACCTCCAGCGCAACAAGGTGCGTGACGCGGTTGCCCTGTTCGACTGGGTGCAGTCGGTGGATTCCCTCCGGCTGGCGCGCGCTCTCTCCGATCGGGCGGATGCCGGGCGACCGATCCAGGCTCTGATCGAGGTGAACGCGACGGGCGAGGAGCAGAGGCACGGGCTCGCTCCCGAGCGGGCGATCGAGATCGGCCTGGAGGTGGCCGGGCTGCCGGGCCTGGCGGTGAGAGGGGTGATGGCGATGGCGCCCTGGACCGGGGACCAGCGCGCGATCCGGTCCGCGTTCAGGGTCGGGCGCGACGTCTTCGAGGGCCTGCGCGACACGATCGAAGCGCCGGTCGATACGCTGTCGATGGGAATGTCGAACGACTTTGGGGTGGCGGTGGAGGAGGGGGCCAGCATGATACGCCTCGGAACCGCCCTCTTCGGGGAAAGGGAACGCTGAGCTTGCCGGGTACCTCATTCACGAAAGGATCACTCCGGTGGACCCAGATTTGACGTTGACGGCGGACGAGCATCTGCGGCGGATCGAGGAAGCGGTCGAGCACGTTCGTGGGCGGTACGACGGCGACCCGGAGCTCGGGATCGTGCTCGGCACGGGCCTGGGGGCGCTGGTCGATGACATCGAGATCGAGGCTGCGATCGGCTACGAGGAGATCCCCCACTTCGCGGTCTCGACGGTGGAGAGCCACAGCGGCCGTCTCATCTTCGGCCGGCTGCAGGGCCGCGTCGTCATGGCGATGCAGGGCCGCTTCCACTTCTACGAGGGCTACACGCTGCAGGAGGTCACCTTCCCGATCCGCATCATGCAGCGCCTCGGCGTCGGGAGCCTCATCGTGTCGAGCGCCTGCGGAGGCATGAACCCCATCTATCGGCGCGGCGACCTGATCCGGATCACCGACCACATCAACCTGATCGGCGACAACCCGCTGCGTGGCCCCAACCTCGACGACCTGGGGCCGCGCTTTCCCGACATGAGCGAGCCCTATGACCATGAGCTGGGCGGCCTGGTCGACCGGCTCGCTCTGGAAGCCGGGATCCGGCTTCACGTCGGGGTCTACGTGGCGGTGGCCGGACCCAACCTGGAGACCCGGGCCGAGTACCGGTTCCTGCGCATGGCCGGGGCCGACGTCGTCGGCATGAGCACGGCCCCCGAGGTGATCGTGGCCCGCCACGCGGGGATGCGGGTCCTGGGGCTATCGATCGTCACCGACGAGTGCTTTCCCGACGCGCTGGAGCCGGTCGATGTGGCCGAGATCATCAAGGTCGCCGGTGAGGCCGAGCCCAAGCTGACCGAGCTGATCCGGCTGACGGTGCGGCATCTGGACGAAGTCGGCGCCCCCGAGATCGTCGTCTGACAGCTCGTTGAAGATGGCCGACGTGACCCGCCAGCGGGACTACAAGGACACCCTCAATCTTCCGCGCACGGAGTTTCCAATGCGGGCCCGGCTGCCCGAGCGCGAGCCCGGCACCCTGGCCCGCTGGGAAGAGCTCGGGCTCTACCGGCTCCTGCGGGAGGCGCGCCGGGGCCGGCAGCGCTTCGTCCTGCACGACGGTCCGCCCTATGCCAACGGCCACATCCACCTGGGCACCGCGGTCAACAAGATCCAGAAGGACTTCGTGGTCCGGACCCGCTCCATGATGGGCTTCGACGCGCCGTACGTCCCCGGCTGGGACTGTCACGGCCTGCCCATCGAGATCAACGTCCAGCGGGAGTTCCGCGAGCGCGACGAGAAGCCCGGGCTGCTCGAGCTCCGGGCGCGATGCCGTGAGTTCGCCGGGCGCTGGGTGGACGTCCAGCGCGAGGAGTTTCGGCGTCTCGGCGTCTCGGGGGCATGGGAGGATCCGTATCTGACGATGTCCCGCGACTACGAGGCCGAGATCGTGGAGACGTTCGCCGACCTCGTCGAAGCGGGCTACGTGTATCGGGGGCTCAGGCCCATCCACTGGTGCGTGGTGGACGGCACGGCGCTCGCCGAGGCGGAGATCGAGTACCACCCGAAGACCTCGCCGTCGGTCACCGTCATCCTGCCGCTGCGCGAGGATCCCCACGGCGTGTTTGGAGTGGCGGGCTCCGACGGGGCTCCGCCGGCGGGCGCCGCCGGTTCGGCGGCCGGGGTCCTGATCTGGACGACGACTCCGTGGACGATCCCGGCCAACCGGGCGGTGGTCGTCCATCCCGATCTCGACTACGTCCTGGTCGACACCGAGCGCGGACGCCTGCTGTGGGCGGCCGCGCGTCACGAGGGTCTGACGGGGCTCTTCGAGCGGGCGGAGATCGCGCGTCGCGTGAAGGGCGCGGAGCTCGAGGGCCTCGTGTTCACGCATCCGCTGGAGGATCGGCCGAGCCCGCTTCTCTTCGCCGACCACGTCACCGTGGAGGAGGGGACCGGCGTCGTGCACACCGCGCCGGGACACGGCACCGAGGACTTCCAGGTCGGCCGCGACAACGGACTCGAGATCTACAATCCCGTCGGTCCCGACGGGATCTACCTGGAAGGGACGCCGCGCTACGCCGGCCAGCTCATCTGGGACGCCAACCCGCGCATCGTCGCCGACCTGGAGTCGGCGGGGCGGCTCGTCCAGCAGGCCAAGGTGGAGCACAGCTATCCGCACTGCTGGCGCTGCAAGAATCCGGTGATCTTCCGCACCACCGTCCAATGGTTCCTGGCGATCGATCATGCGGGCCTCCGCGAGCGGACCCTCTCCGCGATCGGCGATGTGCGCTGGATTCCGGCTTCGACCGTCAACCGCATCCGCACCATGATCGAGGGACGCCCGGACTGGACGCTTTCCCGGCAGCGCGCCTGGGGAGTGGGAATTCCGGCCGTTTACTGCCGGCGCTGCGAGGAGCCGATCCTGGACGCCGGCTTCGTCCGCCACGTGGCCAGGCTCGTGCGCGAGAAGGGGGCCGATCACTGGTTCGCGGCCGGCATGCAGGAGCTCGTCCCGGACGGACTTCAATGTCCCGGGTGCGGGCCCGGAGGCACCGACTTCCGGCGCGAGATCGAGATCCTCGACGTGTGGTTCGATTCGGGGGTTTCGCAGCGCGCGGTCCTCGAGAAGAGCCCGGACCTCGGCTGGCCCGCCGACCTCTACCTGGAAGGGCCGGACCAGCACCGCGGCTGGTTCAACTCGTCGCTCATCCTGGCGATGGCGACCCGGGGCGCGCCGCCGTATCGGGGGGTGCTCACACACGGCTGGATGGTGGACGCCGAGGGCCGGGCGATGCACAAGTCGCTGGGGAACGTGATCCGTCCGGACGAGGTCGTCGACCAGCGCGGGGCCGACATCCTGCGGCTCTGGACGGCGGCCAACGACGTCACGCGGGACGGGCGGTTCTCGTGGGACGCGATCGAGCAGGTCTCGGAGGCCTACCGGAGGATCCGGAACACATTGCGCTTCCTGCTCGGGAATCTCGACGACTTCGACGCGTCGCGGGACGCCGTGCCGATCGAGGAGATGAACGCGTTCGATCGCTGGGCGCTGGCCGGGATCGAGCGCGTCGGGGAAGCGGTGCGCGAGGCCTACGATCGGTACGAGTTCCACGTCGCGTATCAGGAGCTCGTCAACTATTGCACGGTCGAGCTGTCGGGCGTGTACCTGGACGGCATCAAGGTCCGTCTCTACACCCAGCCGGCCGGCTCCGCGAGCCGCCGCGCGTCGCAGACGGTGCTGCACGCCGGCCTCGGGTCGCTGGTGCGACTGCTGGCCCCGATCTTGCCTTTTACATCCGACGAGGTGTGGGCGGCGATGCCGGACGCACATCACGGCGAGAGCGTGCATCTCGAGGAGTTCGCTCCCGCCGTGCCCGAGCGACGCGATCCCTCACTCGAGGCCGAGTGGCTGATCATCCTCCGCGCCCGGCAGGCCGTCACCCGCGAGCTCGAAGCCTTAAGGGAGCGCAAGGAGATCGGCTCGTCGCTGGCGGCCGAGGTCGAGATCGCAGCGGCCCGGGAGGAAGACCGGGCCGTCCTCGAGCGCTACCTTCCCGTGCTCGAGGAGGCGTTCATCGTGAGCGCCGTCCACGTGGACGAGGTCGAAGGGGACGCTTCACCGGAAGGATTTCGCGTACGTGCCCGACCGGCGTCCGGAGAAAAGTGCGAACGCTGCTGGCGCTATCGCGCGAGCGTCGGCCATGATCCCGAGCACCCCGGCCTTTGCGCGGAGTGCGTGTCCATCCTCACCGATATATCCTAAGATCCGAGGTCCAGAGATGCAGAAGGACAAGTTGGAACAGTTGGAGCAGCGCCTGCTCGAAGAGCGTGAGCGGGTCCTCGAGGAGCTCGGTTTCTTCGACGAGAACTACCACGAGTCGACCCGCGCCGCGTCGGGGGACCTGAGCGCCTACTCCTTTCACATGGCCGATCAGGGCACCGACGCGATGGAGCGCGAGAAGGCGTTCCTGTTCGCCTCCAAGGAGGGGCGGCAGCTCTATCAGATCGACGACGCCCTCAGGCGCCTCTACCGGGCGCCGGATGGCTTCGGGCACTGCGTCGAGTGCGAGAAGCCGATCCACTGGGACAGGCTGGAAGCGCTCCCGTACGCGACCCTCTGCATCGCGTGCAAGGAGCGGGAGGAGAATGGAAGGGGCGCCTGAGGCGGTCGCGACGCCGCGTGCGCTCGAGCTGGGCGCTACGGCCTTCGTCCCGCTCGCCGTCGTTATTCTCGATCAGCTCGCCAAGTGGTGGGTGCGCGCCGAGCTCACGCTGAACCAGCCGGTCTCGATCGTCGGAGACAACGTCCGTCTCCTCTACATCCACAACGAAGGCGCCGCCTTCGGGATCTCGATCGGTGAGCACTCCTCGACGCTGTTCCTGGCCCTCGCTTCCGCGGCGTCGATCCTCGTTCTCTACCTGCTGCTGGCGACCCCGGTGCGGGACCGCCTCCAGCGCCTCGCCCTGGGCCTCATCCTGGGGGGCGCGGTGGGCAACATCATCGACCGGGTCCGCTTCGGCGAGGTCGTCGACTTCATCCAGGTGGGGGTTAGCGGTCACTACTGGCCGATCTTCAACGTCGCCGACAGCGCGGTGACGGTCGGCGCCGTCCTCCTCGGGATCGCCTACCTGAGCGACCGTTGAGCCCGTCCCCCCCGGGGGCGGAAACGGTCCACGAGCTGATCGCCGGCGAGTCCGGCGCCCGCGTCGATCGCGCGCTCGCCGATCGCCTCCCCTTCAGCCGCTCGCGGATCCGCCGCCTGATCGAGGAGGGATGCGTGTCGGTGGACGGCGTGCCGGTCCGGAAGCCCAGCGAGGCCCTGGCCGCGGGGGCGCGGATCCGGGTCGTCGTGCCGGGCAGGCCGGCGCCTTCGTTCGGCGGCGAGGCCATTCCCGTCGGGATCCTTCACGAGGACGATGACTGTCTGGTGGTCGACAAGCCGGCCGGGCTGGTGGTCCACCCGGCTCCGGGGCATCCGTCCGGGACCCTCGTCAACGCGCTCATCCACCTGCGGCCCGAGGTGACGGGCGTGGGCAGCGAGCGCAAGGCGGGGATCGTACACCGGCTCGATCGCGACACGTCGGGGTGCCTGGTCGTGGCCAAGCACGACCGGGCGCACGCCGCCCTCTCGCGGCAGTTCGCCGAGCGGACGGTGGAGAAGCGCTACTGGGCCTGGGTGTGGGGCCACCTGCGGGAGGAGGAGGGCGAGATCGACCGCCCGATCGGCCGCTCCCCCCACGACCGCCAACGGATGTCGTCCACGACGCGGCGCGGACGCCAGGCGGTCACCCGCTGGCGCGTCCTGGAGCGCTACCCGGTGGCGGACTGGGTCGAGGTTTCCCCCGAGACCGGCCGCACTCACCAGATCCGGGTCCACCTGGCGGAAGCGGGCCATCCGGTGGTGGGCGACTCCCGCTATGGTGGCGGCCCGGCCCGGGCGCGCGGCTTCCACGGCCCCCAGCAGCGGATGGCCGAGCGCATCGCGGCGGCCGCCGTGAGGCAGGCCCTCCATGCCCGCGCCCTGGCCTTCGACCAGCCGACCACCGGGAACCGGATCCGGGTGGAATCGCCCCTGCCGGACGATCTCCGCGAGCTCGTGGACGCCCTCCGTGAGACCCGATGAGGCCGGTCTGGCGGTCTTCGGGAGTCCTGGCGGCATGTGGGTGCCTCCTGGCGACGGTCGCGCCGCTCGCGGGACAGGAGGGCTTCGAGACGCTGGCGGTCCGGAACCCCGAAGGTCGGGCGATCGTCCTCCATCACGCTCCGGCCGATGCCGGCGCGGCCCGGGCCCTGGGGCGGATCGCCGCGGAGTTCCTGCCCGCCCCCGTGGCCGGCGCCGGGCAGCCGCCGGATTCGATCGACGTCGTCCTGGCGCCCTCTGAGGGGGCGTTCCGCGAGCTGACCGGCGGGCGGGCGCCCGACTGGGGGCTCGCGGTCGCCTTTCCCGACCTGCGGAGGGTGGTCCTGCGCTCCCCGCGCCTCACCGGCTCCCAGGACGTGGACCCGGCGACCGTCCTACGTCACGAGCTCAACCACGTCTACCTCGCCCTGGCCGCCGGCGGGAGCGCGGCGACGCCGCGCTGGTTCAACGAGGGCTTCGCCGCTCTCTACGCCAGCGAGTGGCGGTGGGTGGACCCCGTCCGGCTCGCCTGGGGCCGTGTCACCGGCAGCCTGACCCCGCTCGCCGGACTCGAGGAGACGTTCTCCGTCCAGCCCGCCCCGGGCCTCGCCTACGCCCAGAGCATGGCCGCCGTCCGGAGCCTCGAGCGGCGCGGGGGCGACCGGGGCATGGGGCAGCTCCTGACCCGGCTCCGCGCGGGTGCCACGTTCGACGCCGCCCTCCGCCACACTTACGGGATCACGCTCGGAGAGTTCTACGCCGAGTGGGAGGAGGAGATGGGGCGCGAGTTCGGCTGGGCGGTCGTCCTGACCGACGAGCGCGGCCTCTGGATCGCCGCGGCGGTGATCGTCCTGCTGGGCTGGCTCCTCCGCCGCCGCGCGCTGCGCCGTGAGATCGAGCGCCGCAAGGCCGGCGAGGACGCGGCCCTCGGCCCGCCCGAGGACCA
>JBOHRQ010000093.1:0-7110 GCA_050732875.1 Gemmatimonadota bacterium
TCTGAACGAGGCCGAAAGCATAGGCCGCCGCGAGAAGAGCCAGATCCGCGCCCTCTTCGTATCCCCATTTCTGTCGCGGTCTCGCGAGGGCGCTTTCGATCAGCCCTTCATCGCGGATTCCCGGACTCCCCCCGTACTCACGCAACACCTCGGCGTGAAGGGCGTCGACAATGCGCCGGTCGAGCCAGAAGGGCTCGGTCACGCCAGCTCACGAAGGGCGTTCCGATACTTGCGGCTGAATCGCGCGTAGTATTTCATCGCCCTCTCGAAGGTCGGATCGTACGGCGTGAGGAGGATGCCGTTCTCCTTTTCGACCGCGAACATTTCGTCACCGGCCTGGATGTGCAGGCGGTCGAGCATGTCCTTGGGCAGGGTCGTCCCGATCGACGCTCCGATCCTGCGCATGGAGACCTTCTTGATCACGAGGACATTATAACTACAAGCCTGAGGGGGTTCGGATTGTCTCGCTGCCGCTACTCCCGTCGGAGCGGAGACAGGCCCGCCACCGGCCGTCTTGACCTCGCGGCCGGCATAGCGCTTGAGCCAGCGCCGTACCAGGGCGTGGGTCGGTCGAGGAGCTCCCGCCACTCGCGGTCGCCGAGCTCGGCAGCGCGCACGGTCGAGCCGACGATGTCGGTGAAGAGAACGGTCCCGAGTGACCGCTCGGTGGTCATGGGGAGGAATGGCTATGGAGGCGATTCTTCATGACCCGACGCCTTTCAAGGTAAGCGGAGTGGCGGGCGAGCGGGAGACGGGGCGTGCCGGGGGCGTTCGCCCGGGAGTGGGATACTCAAGGCTCGGTCCGGCGCACTTCCCGGATTTTGTCGAAGTCCCGGTCGTAGCTGGCGATAGCTTCCGCTTCGTGGATGATCGCGGCGGCGGCGTGAAGGACGTCACGAGCCATCAGGGCTCGATACTTGTCGAGAAGGGAGCGCGCGAGGTCCATGATCTCGGCGGTGATGGGAATGACGATGGGTACGATCCGCCGGGCGAGATCGTAGACCTTGCGGCCGTCCTCCCATCTGCCTATGGCCTGATAACGGTGCAGGATCTCCTGAAGGACCTCCGCGTCAACGGCCGCATCGATCTCTCCACGCGCCACGCGCTCCAGGAAGACACGGCTGGGATCCTTGTGGGGATGGGGAGCGCCCCCGGCATACATGAGGACGTTCGAGTCGATCAGGATCACGAGCCCAGATCTTCGAGATCGGGGACCGACTCGCGCGCCATCTCGGATGCGTCGCCGACGGGGAGAGACAGCTCGGCCAGCTCCCGGACCGCCTCCAGTCGATCATCCTCGGACACAGTCCCGTAGCGCTCCTCGCAGGCGCGTCGCACCAGCTCGCCGAGGCTGAGACCGAGCTTCTCAGCGAGACGGGTGAGGTGCTCGTGCTGCTTGGGGGTGAGAAGAATCGTGGTCTTCTTGGAAAGCTCCATATACACCTCTGTATATGGAACATAGGGCGACGATCCGCGGAGTCAAGTCACCCTTCCCGGAGCTGCCCCACAAACGGCGGAATCCCTGCCGCACGGCTCAGGGTGACGTCCCCTCCTTGAGCGCCGCGACCTCGGCCTCGAGTGCCGCCAGCCGCTCGGCGACCTCCTCGCGGGCCAGTCCACCTGCCGCGTATTCGACGACGTGCGCTCCCTGGCCCGGCCGGACGACGAACTTCAGCGTCATGTTCTTGGAGCTGGCGAGAGTAACACCGCGCTTCATCTCGGTGATGATCCCGTCCCCCTCGACCCGGATGTCATAGCTCCCGACGGTCATGTCCTGGCAGCCCACCGAGACCTCGCTGGGGCTCTGGGTCGTGATCGTCTCCTCCTGGAAGGCGATGGCTCCGTCACGGATGCATGAAACCATGACCGGCCGGCCCGCAAGGGCGTTGTCGGAAACCAGGATCGAGGCATAGATCGTGGCCTTCTCCTGCGCCAGCCCGACGGCGGGGTTGAGGATCGAAGCAAAGAAGCCGAGCCCGAGGAGCGCATTCGGGATACAGACGCGACGCGACACAGCCATGACGGCCTCCTCTGGTTTTTCTGGTTGCCCCCCGCTCGCTTTGTAGCACCCGAGCCGGCGTCATGTCAAGCGAGTCCTATCGGAGCTGTCGCAGCACGTAGGGCAGGATCCCGCCATGCCGGTAGTACTCCAGTTCCACCGGCGTGTCGATCCGGGCGATCGTCTGGAAGGTCTTCTCCCGGCCCTCCGTTGACGCAGCGACCTGGAGCCGCATCCCGGTCGCGAGCCCGCCGGCGATCCCACGGATCGTGATGGTTTCCTCGCCGGTCACCCCCAGGCTCTTGGCGCTCTCGCCGTCGGCGAACTGGAGCGGCAGGACCCCCATCCCGATCAGGTTCGAGCGGTGGATCCGCTCGTACGACTCGGCGATCACCGCGCGGACGCCGAGCATCAGGGTCCCCTTGGCGGCCCAGTCCCGGGAGGAGCCCGAGCCGTATTCCTTGCCGGCGATCACGACGAGCGGCATGCCCTCCTCGGCGTAGCGGACGGCGGCGGCGTGAATCGTCATCTCCTCGCCGCCCGGCAGGTGCCGCGTCCAGCCGCCCTCGCGGTCGACCATGCGGTTCCTGAGCCGGATGTTGGCGAAGGTGCCGCGGACCATGACCTCGTGGTTTCCGCGCCGCGAGCCGTACGAGTTGAAGTCCCTGACCTCGACGCCGCGGTCCAGCAGATACCGGCCGGCGGGCGAGTCCTTCTTGATCGAGCCGGCCGGCGAGATGTGGTCGGTCGTGACCGAGTCGCCGAGGAGGGCGAGGACGCGCGCGTCCTCGACGTCGACTAGCGCCGCCGGCTCGACCGGGATGTCGGTCAGGAAGGTCGGGCGGCGGATGTAGGTCGAGTCGTCCGGCCAAGCGAACCGGTCCCCCTCCGGGATCTCGAGCGCGTGCCAGCGCTCGTCGCCCTCGAAGACGTGGGCGTACCGGGAGCGGAACTGCTCGGTCTTGACCGCCGTCCGCATCGTGTCCGAGATCTCCCGCTGGCTCGGCCAGATGTCGCGCAGATAGACGGGCTCGCCGTCCGCGTCCTCCCCGAGCGGCTCCGAGAGCAGGTCAATGTCCATCCGCCCGGCCAGGGCGTACGCCACGACCAGCGGCGGCGAGGCCAGGTAGCTGGCGCGCGTGTCGGGGTTGATGCGGCCCTCGAAGTTGCGGTTCCCGGACAGGACCGAGCAGGCGACCAGGCCGTGGTCCTCGATCGCCTTCGAGATCGCCGGCGGCAGCGGACCCGAGTTGCCGATGCACGTCGTGCAACCGTAGCCGACCAGGTGGAAGCCGAGCGCCTCCAGGTCGTCCATGAGGCCGGCCTCCTCGAGGTACTCGGTCACCACCATGGATCCGGGGGCGAGGCTGGTCTTGACCCACGGCTTCGTCTGAAGCCCGCGGGCGGCGGCGTTCCGGGCCAGGAGCGCGGCCCCGATCATGACCGATGGGTTGGAGGTGTTGGTGCAGCTCGTGATCGCGGCGATCACGACCGAGCCGTGCTGGAGGTCGAACTCGACCGGCTCGCCGTCCGGGGTTCCCGTGTCGAGGCTGACCTGCGCCCGGACCGGGGCCGCTGTCGCCACCGCCGGGCCCTCGGCGTCGCCGCCCTCGGCCTCCCACCGATGCACGGCTTGATCGGTCGGCTCCTCGCCGGAGCCGATCCCGAACATCTCGAAGAGATCGGTCGTGAACGTCTCGCTGGCCGCGGTGAGCGGGATCCGACGCTGGGGGAGCTTGGGCCCGGCCAGGGACGGCTCCACGATCGCGAGGTCGAGCTCGAGCGTGTCCGAGTACCCGGCCTCGGGCGAGTCAGCGGTGTGGAAGATCCCCTGCGTCTTTGCGTACGCCTCGACCAGCTCGACCCGCTCCTCGTCGCGGCCGGTGAAGCGCAGATAGAAGAGCGTCTCCCGATCGATCGGGAAGATCGCGCACGTCGCGCCATACTCCGGCGACATGTTGCCGATCGTGGCCCGGTCGGCGAGCGAGAGCGAGCCGATCCCCTGGCCGAAGAACTCGACGAATTTCCCGACGACTCCCCTTTGCCGCAGCATCTCGGTCACCCGGAGGACGAGGTCGGTGGCGGTGGCGCCTTCGGGGAGCTCGCCGAAGAGCCGGAACCCCACGACCTGCGGGATCAGCATCGAGATCGGCTGCCCGAGCATCGCCGCCTCGGCCTCGATCCCGCCCACCCCCCAGCCCAGGACGCCCAGGCCGTTCACCATCGTGGTGTGGCTGTCGGTTCCGACCAGCGTGTCGGGGTAGGCCAGCCCGTCCCGGTCCCAGACCACGCGGGCCAGGTACTCCAGGTTCACCTGATGCACGATCCCGGTGTCGGGCGGTACCACGCGGAAGTTGTCGAAGGCGTTCTGGCCCCAGCGCAGAAAGGCGTATCGCTCGCGGTTTCGCTCGTACTCGCGCTCGGCGTTGATGAGGAAGGCAGCCTCGCGGCCGTAGGCGTCGACCTGGACGGAGTGGTCGATCACGAGGTCGGCGGGGATCTGCGGGTTGATCTTCGCCGGATCGCCCCCCATCTCGGCCATCGCGTCCCGCATGGCGGCCAGGTCCACCAGCGCCGGGACCCCGGTGAAGTCCTGAAGGAGTACCCGGGCCGGCATGAAAGCGATCTCGTGGGACGGCTGCGCGGCTGGATCCCAAGCGGCCAGAGCCTCGATGTCGTCCGCGGTGACCGTTACCCCGTCCTCGTGCCGCAGCAGGTTCTCGAGCAGGATCTTGAGCGAGTAGGGGAACCGGGCGAGGTCGTGCCCGGACGCGCCGAAGCGCTCCAGGCTCTGGATCGTGTACTGGCGCCCGCCGACCTCGAGCGGTGCAAGGGTCTCGAATGTGTCGTGGCTCATGGGATTCCTTTCGGTAGATGACCGTGCACATTCAATGATAGCCGCGTGTGAAGCCGCCGCCAGAGTTCGCATCGGGTGGGGCTTCGCACTGCCCTCGCTATATATATTGAGAATCCATCAAGAGAGTTGACGAGGCCTGGAGCATGCGAAACGAGTTTACGGCCATCATCGAACGCGACAGGGATTGGTTTGTCGCCTATAGCCCCGAAATCCCCGGCGCCAACGGCCAAGGGAAGACCAAGGAGGAGGCTCGCCAGAGTCTCGCCCAGGCGATCGGGTTGATCCTCGAGGATCGCCGGGAGGATGGCCTGCGTGCCGTGCCCCCCGACGCTTTGCGCGAAACGGTCACCATCGAGTGAAGCGCGGCGCGCTGCTGCGCCACCTAACGCAAGGACAGCTGTTTTCTCAAGCGCGAAGGACGTTCTGGCGTGGCGCACCTCTTGCCCCCCGTCTAGAGTTGATGGTGATGAAGGCGGAGACACAGCTTCTCACGATCGAGGAGTTCGAGCGGTTGCCGGACGATGGATCGCGGATGGAGCTCGTTCGCGGGCAGGTGGTTCGGGAGCCACCGACCAGCTTTGAGCATGGCTGGATTGCGATCGACCTCGCCGCGACCCTCCAGCGGTTCGTCCAGAAGCACGCGTTGGGCAAGGTGGTGGGCACCGACGCAGGTTTCGTGTTGTTCGACGAACCGCCGACAGTCCGCGCACCGGATGTCGCTTTCGTGGCCCGGGAACGGCTCACCTTCGACCCCACGCGCTTCGCACCGCTCGCGCCCGACCTGGCGGTGGAGGTCGTCTCCCCCTCGAACACTGTGGCTGAGATCAACGGGAAGGTCATGGACTATCTCGACGCCGGAACGCGGCTCGTATGGGTGGTGGACCCCGGCTCGCGCACGGTCACCGTCTATCGGTCGCGTGACGACGTCCGCTGGCTGACCCGTGAGGAGGAGCTCGACGGAGAGCCCATGCTGCCCGGCTTCCGGCTGAGGCTGTCGGACCTGTTCGAGGGCTGATCCGGCCGCCCATCGCAGTCGAATTCCATTACCGACATGTCCGCTGACGAACGCCTCCTCCTGAGCCTCCAGCGGGAGACCTTCCGCTATTTCGCCCACGAAACGAACCCGTCCAACGGGCTCGTCCTCGACTCCTCGCGGCCTGGTTCTCCGGTGTCGATCGCCGCGGTCGGGCTGGGGCTGGCCGCCTGCCCGGTGGCGGTCGAGCGGGGCCTCATCTCGCGCCAGGAGGCCCTCGCCCGAGCGCTCGCCGCCGTCCGCTTCTTCCAAGGCGCGCCCCAGGGGCGCGAGCCGGACGCGACCGGCTGGAAGGGCTTCTTCTATCACTTCCTGGACCGCGAGAGCGGCCGGCGGGTGTGGAACTGCGAGCTCTCCACGGTCGACAGCGGGTTTCTCGTCGCGGGAATGCTGACCTGTGCGGCTTACTTCGATGGCCGGGCCGCGGACGAGCGCGAGCTCCGCGACAAGACCGATGAGATCTACCGGCGGGTCGACTGGAAGTGGGCGCTGGGCCGGAGCCGCACGCTCAGCCACGGATGGAGGCCCGAGCACGGCTTCCTGCGCTACCGCTGGGAAGGCTACGACGAGGCGCTCCTTCTCTACATCCTGGCGCTGGGCAGCCCGACCCATCCCATTCCGCCCGACAGCTACGCCGCCTGGTGCGAGACCTACCGCTGGGAGCGGCACTACGATATCGAGTATCTCTACGCGGGCCCTCTGTTCATCCACCAGCTCTCCCACATCTGGATCGACTTCCGCGAGATCCTGGACGCCTGCATGCGCGAATGGGGGATCGACTACTTCGAGAACAGCCGCCGGGCGACCCGGGTCCACCAGCGCTACGCGATCGAGAATCCGCTCGGGTTCGAGGGCTACGGCGCCGACGCGTGGGGCCTGACCGCGTGCGAAGGGCCGGGCCCGGCGCGGCACCAGGTCCACGGGCGCCGGCGCCGGTTCTGGGGCTACGTGGCGCGCGGCGCCCCCAACGGCCCCGACGACGGGACGCTCGCTCCGTGGGCGGTCGTGGCGTCGCTGCCGTTCGCGCCGGAGGCCGTCATGCCGGCGATCGGGCGCATGAATGACCCGCGCCTCAGGGGCGAGAACCAATACGGCTTCTGCGCCACCTACAACCCCACCTTTCCGGGCGCCGCCGGACGCCACGGCTGGGTTTCGCGCTGGCACTACGGACTCAACCAGGGCCCGATCGTGACCATGATCGAGAACCATCTGTCCGGGCTC
>JBOHRQ010000094.1:0-7095 GCA_050732875.1 Gemmatimonadota bacterium
CCCGGAGACTCACCCGCCCCGCCGCAGGCCAGGGCCAGCGGGAGGAGCGCCGACAGGAGAGAGCGCGCACGAAAACGACTGGTCATGAGGGGACCTCCGGGAGGCGATGGGTTCGGCACGCGGTCGAGAGTATCGTCCGCCATGCCGAAGCGTGTCAAGCGCTTGCGGCGGCAGCGCCCATGGGGACCTCGTCGGCGAGTCGCGCGCGGATCGCGTCGCGTTCGCCTTCCGATAGTACCCCCGGCTCCAGGCGGACGTTCAGCTTCTCCTCGATCCCGGCGGCGAGCGCGGCGACAGCCTCGTCGAAGCCGAAGGCGCGACCGGCGGCCGCCGAGACGGTCGTGACGGTGGTCGCTTCCAGACAGCCCGGCCAGATCCGGGCCGGGATCGCGGCGGGGTCGCCCCCCAGGGGGATCGAGCCGTGCTGAAGGAGGGACCGGCGCGACCGGCGCTGGGCGCTGCCGACGAGCTTCCGGCCGTCGGCGACGATCTCGTTGGGCACGGAGGCTGCGAAGCAGGCGAGCCGGCTCCGCGGCGAATGCGCCCCCCGGCCGGAGCTGGAGGGGCGCGGCGCAAGGGCGGCCGCAATTCCGAGCCGCGCCAGCCCGGTCGCCAGCGCCTCGTGGATCCGCCGGTAGGCCTCGCTCAGCCCGCCCGCCAGCGAGGGCTCGTCTAATGGAGCCACGACGCTGTAGGTCAGCTCCTCGTCCGCCGTCCCATGATAGACCAGGCGCCCGCCCGTCGGCCGGCGGACCCAGTCGATCCCCAACGCGGCCAGCGCGGCACGGGCCGAGGGCTCGAGGTCGGGCTGGTGGCGGCCCAGGCTGACGGCCGGAGGGCCCCAGGCGTAGAAGCGGACGGTGGGCGGGATCTCACCGCTCCCGACCGCGTCCAGGAGGGCCTCGTCGCAGGCCATGTTCCACGCCCCCGGACGGGGACCGGTCTCGAGCAGATGCCACGTGGTGATGGTCTCGCTCACATACGGAAGGTAAGCAGTCCCGCACCGCGTGACCGCGTTACCCGGAGACCTGCCTTTCTGCTCCCAATCTTGACACCCCCTCCCCCCAAGTCGGCTATGATCCGGCGTGCTCAGGGCTCGATATCCCGCTCCAATCCTCCGTGACCTTGCCGTTTCCGGATTGATCATCCTCTTCGTGGCGTGCGGCGAGGAACCGACCGAGCCCTCTCATCCGCAGGGCCCCTCTGATCCAGTACCTTCTCAACCTCACGCCGTGAAGCGTCTGCCCCCAGACTGGGTCCGCCACTCCGCGGCCGAGCGGGCTGGCAGCCGGATGGAGGGCCCTCGCAGGGCCCCAGAAGGAGCAGCGGGAGAACTGGTCTGGGAATCCAATCTCGGTGTCGGCTTGGAGCAACAGGACGACGATTGCGAACTCCGGGCGATCGGATTCCCCTTCGTGTTTTACGGGCAGACCTACGAGAACGTCTGGATCAACAGCAACGGCAATCTGACTTTCAACGGCTGCGAGCCGGAGTGGTGGCATCCGGACATCCCCGATGGCGCGAACGTCATCGTCGCACCGCTGTACGGGGACTTCGATCCAGAGGTCGCCGGAGAGATGTTCTTCAACACGATCGGCAGTGAACCGAACCGGCGTTTGGTGGTGACCTGGAGCGGCGTTCCCGAGTATAGCGAGGAGCGAGATCCAACTTTGCCTCCGAGCACCTTTCAGGTATGGCTTTTCGAAGGGTCGAACAGCATCCAATTTGGCTACAACGGGCTCGGAACCGAAGGCGTGCAGTGGGAATTCCACGAACCCGCCACTGATGCACGGATGGATGTAGGTATCAGCTCGAGCTCGGGCTCGTTCATCAACTCGGCCAACGGCACTGGCATACCTTCTCTCGATCTGAGCAATATCTGTTATGTGCCGCAGACAAGCGGCTATCAAACGATCATGGGGTCCTGCTGCGACCCCCAATGCCCCGACGATCGGATCTTCTGCGCCCCGTCGCTGGCGCTCCTGGAAGATCTTTGGTCGGAGTCCAACCCTGTATCCGATCGCAACCAGCCAACTGGCAATACGGTGGAACGTGCCGGTTGGGTCGTTCGCAACGGAAATTCATATAGCATCGATCAGTGGACGGGAGAAGCCAACCAATGCAAGAGACACCCGGCTCCCGAACAGCAAACCGCGCCCGACAGCGCACGCGCGCATGTACACACGCATCCGCTCATGTATGGGATCTGGTTCCCAGGCCCCATTTGCGAAAGGGATTCGATACGTTTCAAGCGGGACGCGAGCAAGTTTGACAAGAACATAATCGGTTTCAATGCTGATCTTCCCCACTACATTATCGATTGGTCTGGTGTCATAAGAGTGGATCCTGCTGTTCCCGGAGGAAGTGACCCGACGTTCGACGGATGTATTAATGGGTAGTCAAGCGCATACATATGGTAACGCCCGGTCGCGCCAGGACACTCTAGTGCTCCTTGCGCTCTTCATTCTCACTGTTCATGACGGGACTATGGCTTTGACTCTCTTTGAGACCCGTGATCGTGGAATCGCTGCACACGTGGTGAAGAGATATGAAGCGAGTCCAGCGCGGGAGGGTTCGAGGAGGAGCAGCCTCACCCGCCAGGTAATGTCAGTTGGAAACCCACCTGCCCCGCTTCCCGCCTCTGGTCTGCGAGTCCATCTCGTGGCAGACAGCTTGGCCGCGGTGCTTAGCGACGGGGCGGAGGTAACGACATGGGTCAACCACGGCAGTGAGGCAGACGCTGGACAATCCGACGGCGCCAAGCGTCCCACGTTCCACGCGGGTCAGCTGGGCAACGCCTTCAACGGCCACGCCCACGTGGGGTTCAACGAGGGCGCGGACGATGACGAGCTCCTGGAGATCACCGGCATCAGCCCGCACCGATCGGGGACCCTGATCCTCGCCTTCCGGCAGGACGACGCAGCCGCGCACGACTACGGCCCCTTCGCGGCCTATGCCAACGGGACCGACCGGGTGGCGTTCTTGAGCCGTCGCTTTTGCTGCTCGAGCCCACCCATGGCCTACTACGATGCGACGAGCCTGTGGCGCAACTCGAGCTTCACGACCCAGGCCAGCACTCCCTACGTGGCCGTCTGGCGTGTGGACAGCGCCGCCCAGAAGGTCGAGTTCCAGGTGAACGGTACGGCCCGGAGCTCGGCCACCGTTACGGGGGGCCTGCACGTGCCGTTTGATCGCTATCTGGTCGGCTCAACCCAGCCGAGCACCTCCGAGCGCTTCGACGGCCAGATCGCCGAGCTCCTCTTCTACGACCGCAAGCTCACCGACATCGAGCGCAACAACGTGGTGGTCGAGCTCGCCAGCCGCTACGGGATCACGGTCTCCCTGCCGTCGGCCCCACCCGCCGCTCCAACCGGTCTCACGGCCACCGCCGTCAACTTCCAGCAGATCGATCTCGCCTGGACGGACAACTCGACCGAGGAGGACGGCTACCGGATCGAGCGGCGGATCGGGCAGGCGGGCGTGTTCACGGCCGTGACCGATATTGCGCCAAACGCCCCGGTCTACAGCGACGCCGGAGTGCCGAGTGAGATCGAACTCTGCTATCGAATCATCGGTTTCAACGCGCTAGGGGACGGCCAACCGTCCAGCGTGGCATGTGCCACGACGCCCGCGGCGCCGCCCCCGAGTCAAACGTTGCCCTCCAACGGTCTTCGTATCCACCTCGAAGCCGACAACCTGGCCTCGGTGCTCACAGACGGCGCCGACGTCGGCGCCTGGCCCAACCACGGCTCGGAGACCGACGCTCTCCAGTGGACGATGACCCGACGGGTGACGTTCCGGGCCGGGCAGCCCGGCAACCTCTTTGGCGGCCACGCCTCGGTCGGGTTCAACGAGGGGTCCGACAACGACGAGTGGCTCGAGATCGCAGGCGTCACCAGCCACGGGTCGGCGACCCTGATCGCCGTCTTCGCCGACCAGAGCGCGGGGGATACGATCCATGATCTGGTGATGCTCGGGATGCGCGACTCGGCGGCCGAGCGGGCCGGGTTCTGGACGGCCAACAAGTTCGCCGGATCGTGGCTGTACGAGATCGGTTCGTGGGATACGTCCAACGGCTGGAGATCATCATCCTTCGAGACGAGCGGGAACACGCCCTACATCGTCGTCTGGAGAGTCGAGGGTGGAACCCAGGTCAGCTACCAGGTCAACGGCGATCCCAAGGGCTCGTCTACGATCGCGAACCCGATCCCGACATCCTTCGACCGTTATCGCATAGGGAAGAGCGACAAGGGCCAGGCCTCGCGGTTCGACGGCCAGGTAGCCGAGCTCGTCTTCTATGACCGCGCCCTCACCGATGCCGAGCGTGACGAAATTGTATACGACTTGGGACAGAAGTACGCTATCTCCGTCTCGGTACCACCCCCGCCCGGCGGTTTCCCAGCGGAATGCACGCTGGATACGCAAGGTGCTCAAGGAGTTTTGTCTGAGTTCTTAACGCGGTCGGACTCTGACCTAGTCGAATGGCGGGCCGATGCGGGGATAGCGAATGTCGACCCAAACCAGTTAACACTCGTCACAGAGAACTCGGCCTGTCAAACCCTATGGGAGGCTTTAAGCACGGGCAATCCTTCGAGCGGCAGCGTGATAACTTTCTTCGCAATCGGCAATCGTTATATCGTCACAGATTATCCCAATAGGGATCCGAATCTAGGTCCAGTAGGGGTCGGTTTCGGTTTGACAACGGTTCTGGATGAGAACTTCAATGTTGTCGGCCCAACCATAGCGCACTAGTCCTACTCATCAACGGCCATAAGCTTGGCGCACTAGCAGGCCCTCAGAACTCCACGCTCCCGCCCGGCTCCAGAACCTCGCACTTCGTACGCGTGCGGCGCTCGACGAGCTCCTTCCACTCCCGCGCGTCCTGCTGGATCAGCTCGAAGGTGTCGTAGTGCATGGGGACCACCAGGTCGGGCTGAAGCCACTGGACGGCCTTCAAGGCGTCGTCCGGCCCCATCGTGTAGTTGTCGCCGATCGGGAGGCACGCGCAGTCGAAGTCGTAGAGCTGGCCGAGCAGCTTCAAGTCGGCGGTGAGCCCGGTATCGCCGGCGTGATAAAAGATCTTGTCCTCGGCGGTGATGACGATTCCACACGGGTTGGTCGAGTAGGCGGGGTCGGCGTCGGTGCGCGAGCCGTGCGCCGCGGGGACGAGCTTGACGTGGCCGAAGTCGAACCGATGCCCGCCACCGCAAGCGAGTCCATGCGACTTACAGCCCTCCTTCTCGGCGAGCGCCGCCAGCTCGTAGGCGGCGACGACCGTGGCGCCGGTCCGTGTCGCGACCGCGACCGTGTCGCCCCAGTGGTCGCCGTGTCCGTGGGAGACCACGATCGCGGCGATCCCCTGGATGTCGTCCGGTCCCACGTCGGCCTTGGGATTCCCCGAAAGGAAGGGATCGATCAGGATCCTCCCCTCCGTGGTCTCGTATTCGAAGCACGCGTGTCCGTGCCAGGTCAGCTTGGCCATGTCAACCTCCTGCGTGATCGTGCATTACATGTGGCGATTATCAAAGCCCGAGCTGCACTCGAATCGCCTTCTCGAGCGACTGCAGATCCGGATCGGAGAGCGCTCCCATCCGCCTCAACAGGCGTGTCTTGCTCGCGGTGGTCAGCTGGTCGGCCATGGCCTTGGACCGCTTGCCTCGGATCGAGACGAAGGCCTCGCTGGGGTACAGGCGATCCACCTGGCTGGTAAGAGGAACGACTTGGAGGCGATTCAGATGGCGGTTCGAAGCGTCATTGCTGACGATGACCGCCGGACGACGCTTCCGGATCTCGCCGCCCACCGATGGATCGAAGTTTACCCACCACACCTCACCTCGCTTCATCGGCCACGTCCGATATCAGGGAATTGGCCCATTCCGAGGCCTCCCCTTCGCGCGCCTCGTCAGCCGCCATCCGCGCATAGGCCTCGTCGAGGTCTTCCTCAATCACGTGCGGCCGGACGAGCCGCTCGATGAACTGGCTGATCCGTCGTGGTCCGACGACGCGGTACAGGCCCTCGTAAACCCGCTCGTCGATGGTGATGGTCAGCTTCTTCTGCATGGTCCCTCCCAGGTGCACGTGCAATATACGTGCAATGTTCCGCCATGGGTATCGCAGCTCCCTTTTCAAGATCCCTACTCGGAAGTGGTCGGAACCCCGCAGCTTCCGAGTCGGATGCTGAGCTCCGAGTCGCGCAAGCGGCGGGGGACGGAATCAGTCGCCCTTGTACGCCTCCACCGGCGCGAACGTGCTTATCAGGTTCCGGTCCCCGTAGGCCGCGTCCACCCGGGCGACCGCCGGCCACACCTTGTGGTCGCGGCTCCCCGGAGTCGGAAAGGCGGCCCGCTCGCGGGAGTAGGGATGCGGCCACTCGTCGGCCGTCACCGCTTCCAGCGTGTGGGGGGCGTTCTTGAGCAGGTTGTCCGCCCGGTCCGCGCGGCCCGCCTCGATCTCCCGGATCTCCTCGCGGATGGCGACCATCGCGTCGACGAAGCGGTCGAGCTCCTCCCGGGGCTCGCTCTCGGTCGGCTCGACCATCATCGTCCCCGGCACCGGGAACGAGATCGTCGGGGCGTGGAAGCCGTAGTCGATGAGCCGCTTGGCGATGTCCTCGATGTCGACGCCCGCCGTCCGGCGAAACGGCCGCGTGTCGAGGATGCACTCGTGGCCGATCAGCCCGTGCCGGCCGGCGTAGAGGAGCTCGTAGTGGCCGGCCAGCCGGCGGGCCACGTAGTTGGCGTTCAGGATCGCCACCTGGCTGGCGCGCCGGAGGCCGTCCGGGCCCATCATCCGGATGTAGGCCCACGAGATCGGCAGGATCGAGGGGCTCCCCCAGGGCGCGGCCGAGATCGTCCCGCAGGGCTCCGGAATCCCCAGCGGCACGACCGGGTGATCGGGCAGATAGGGCGCCAGATGCGCCGCCACCCCGATCGGCCCCATCCCCGGCCCGCCCCCGCCGTGCGGGATGCAGAAGGTCTTGTGCAGGTTCAGATGACAGACGTCGGCGCCGTAGTCCCCCGGCCGCGCCAGCCCGACCTGCGCGTTCATGTTGGCGCCGTCGATGTAGACCTGGCCGCCGTGCTCATGGACGATGTC
>JBOHRQ010000095.1:0-7066 GCA_050732875.1 Gemmatimonadota bacterium
TCGAGTCGCTGCTCGGCGAGAGCGGGGTCGGCCACTACCCGCAGTGGGAGGTCCTGCCCTACGAAGATCGCCCTCCCCAGCGCGAGATCGAGGGGCTCCGACTGGAGTTCCTGATAGGGCTTCTCGAGGGCTCGTTCTCGGTCGGCGTCACCACCGCCCGGGCGCTGATGCAGAAGGTTCCGGCGCCGGTCGCGCTCGAGGCCCGGCTGGCGCGTCTGACGGTCGGCGACCGGATCGACCGCGAACGACTCCTCGAGCGGCTGGTGGCGATGGGCTTCGAGCCCGAGGCGATGGTGGCAGAGGTGGGGACGTTCAGCGTCCGGGGCGGAATCGTCGACGTGTTTGGCTATCGCCACGAGCGACCCGTCCGGATCGAGCTGGCCGGCGACGAGATCGCCTCGATCCGCGCCTTCGACGCCGGAACCCAGCGCTCCACGGAGCTTCTCGAGCGGGTGGAGATCCTGCCGGCGCGGGAGCACGCGCCCGCCGAGGCCCCGTCAGCTTCCAGCACGCATGCCGGGTCGCCGGGGATGGAGCTTCGTCCGCTGGCCGCGTACCTGCCGGTGGGCTGCGTCGTGGTCTGGGACGAGGCGGCGCGCGTCGCGGACGTCCTCGAAGAGGCATGGGGCGAGGTCGGCGCGCGCTACGCGGCGCGTGGCGACGGGGCGCCCCCGCCCGGCGATCTCTACCTCGACCCGCAGGACCTGCGACGGTCGCTGGACGCGTTCCGGGCGCTCGAGCTGCATGCCCTTCACATGGGGGGTCCGACCGGACGGAGTGTCATGGCAGGCCCGCTGCGCG
Organism: Gemmatimonadota bacterium; assembly: GCA_050732875.1. GTDB lineage: Bacteria > Gemmatimonadota > Gemmatimonadetes > JACCXV01 > JAHWKZ01 > DASRVA01. The sequence continues at coordinate 802 of JBOHRQ010000095.1, forward strand.
AGACAGCGGCGCTGCGCTTCTCGACCCGCGAGCCGGACCCGGTGCGACGGTCCGTGGCGCGCCTGGAGGAGATCCTGGGCGCCGACCTCAGCGCCGGGGTCCGCCCGGTCATCCTGTGTGACAACCTCGGCCAGCTCGAGCGCCTGGAGGAGCTGCTGGCGGGGCTCGACGGGGTCGCGCTCGAGATCGGCTCCCTGGCCGGCGGCTTCGTGGCGCCGGAGGCGGGCCTCGCCGTCTACACCGATCACGAGGTCTTCGATCGGCGTGCGCCCGTTCGCCGTCGCCGGCGCTACGCGACCGCCAGCACCGGCGTCCATCTCACCGAGATCAGCCCCGGCGACTACCTGGCGCATCTGGACTACGGCATCGGACGCTACGAAGGCCTGGAAAGGCTGCGCCTGGCGGGCGGCGAGGTGGAGGCCTTGAAGCTCGCCTACGCGGAAGGTGAGACCCTCTATGTCCCCGTCGACCAGATCGAGCGCATCGAGCGCTTCACCTCGGAAGAGGGGGCGGTGCCGACGCTCCACCGGATGGGCAGCGGGCACTGGGAGCGCCAGAAGGCACGCGCCCGGGAGGCGATCGCCGAGCTGGCTGACGAGCTGCTTACCCTCCACGCCGAGCGCGAGCTGGCCCCGGGACACGCCTTCGGGCCGGATACGGAGTGGCAGCGCGAGCTGGAGGCGGCCTTCCTCTACGAGGACACGCCCGACCAGCGGGCCGCCACGGAGGCCGTCAAGCGGGACATGGAGCGACCGCGACCCATGGACCGGCTGATCTGCGGCGACGTGGGCTATGGCAAGACCGAGGTCGCCATCCGCGCCGCCTTCAAGGCGGTCGAAGCCGGCAAGCAGGTGGCGGTGCTCGTCCCGACGACCGTCCTCGCCACGCAGCACCTCGAGACGTTCGGCGAGCGCCTCGCGGACTTCCCGATCCGGATCGGCATGTTGAGCCGCTTCAACTCGCCGGCCGAGGCGCGCGCGGTCGTGGACGGCGCGCGCCAGGGGACGATCGACATCGTGATCGGCACCCACCGGCTGCTGTCGTCCGACGTCGAGTTCGCCGACCTGGGTCTGCTCGTCATCGACGAGGAGCAGCGCTTCGGGGTCCGGCACAAGGAGCGTCTTCGCGCCTGGAGGACGAGCGTCGACGTGCTGACGTTGAGCGCCACCCCTATCCCGCGAACCCTGCAGATGGGCCTCATGGGTCTCCGCGAGATGAGCCTCATCGAGACGCCGCCTCCCGAGCGCACGCCGATCATGACCTGGGTGGCCGAGCTCGACGACGCGCTGATCGAGGAGGCGATACGGCGCGAGGTGGATCGCGGCGGCCAGGTGTTCTACGTCCACAACCGCGTCCAGACCATCGATCTCGCCGCCCGGCGGGTCGAACGCCTCGTCCCGGAGCTGAGAATCGGCACCGCCCACGGCCAGCTCGCCGAGGGCGACCTGGCGCGGGTCATGCTGGCCTTCTTCCACGGCGAGATCGACGTGCTGGTGACCAGCGCCATCATCGAGTCCGGGCTCGACGTCCCGCGGGCCAACACGATCCTCGTCGAGCGAGCCGACCGCTTCGGCCTGGCCGATCTCTACCAGCTCCGCGGCCGCGTCGGCCGCTCGCACCACCGGGCGTACTGCTACCTGCTCACCCCTCCCCGCGCACGCATGACGCCCGAGGCCGAGAAACGGCTCAGGATCATCGAGCAGCACACCGAGCTCGGGGCCGGCTACCGGATCGCGCTCCGCGATCTCGAGATGCGGGGTGCGGGCAACCTTCTCGGCGCCGACCAGTCGGGATTCATCGCCAGCCTCGGGTTCGAGACCTACCTGCGGCTCCTCGAGGAGACGGTTGCCGAGATGCGGGGCGAGCCCGAGAGCGTCCAGCTTCCGGTGGAGCTGGCCTATGACGCGGACGCCTATCTCCCCGCCGACTACGTGCCCGACGACCAGCAGAAGCTGGCCCTGTACCGTCGGCTGTCGCGGCTTCGCGTGGACGCGGACATCCTGGACTTCACCCGCGAGCTGGAGGATCGGTATGGCCCGCTGCCGGGCCCGGCGCGCCATCTGTGCGATGCCACGCGGCTCAAGGCTCTCGCTACCCGGGCGGGCGTGGCGCGTCTGCGGGTGAGCCCGCGCAAGGGGCGCGCGGAACTGCGCTGGCCCGCGGGGGTAGAGCCCCGCCTGAGGGCGATTCAGGCCGCCATGGACAAGGCCGTCCGGGTGGCCGTCGGGCGCGTCGATCCGCTCGAGCTCACGCTCTCGGCGGAGTCCTACCCGGACCTCAGAACGGCCCTCTTCGATGGCTTGCGGGCCTGGCTTCCCGAACCTATCGTCACAGGCTGAGGTGCCGCCCGAGTTCGAACGTCTCTTCTCCCCATCCGCAAAAGGAGTGATTTCGGCCATGAGGCCCGATCTCATACGCCGCGTCTGGGCCGGAGCGGCCCTGCTCGTGCTGGCCGCCTGTGCCGGCGGTGACGACAACCTGGTCGCCCGCGTCGGAGACGAAGACATCACCGTCGACGAGGTCGCCGAGTACATGGTGAGCTCCGGATACGGGGCCAACGAGGAGGAGGTGGAGAAGGCCGTCGACGAGATTGTCGATCTCGCCCTGGTGTCCCTCCGTGGACGCGAGCGACACTCCATGACGCCCGCGGAGAGCCTGCAGGTCTCCGAATGGCGCGATCAGCTGCTGTACAACCAGTTCCGCGACGACGTGATCTGGAACGAGGTCCAGGTCGACGAGGCCCGGCTCAGGGAGTGGTACGACGAGAACGTCGGCGAGGAGCTGCACGCCCGTCACATCCTCGTGCAGGCCGGGGCGGACGCCCCGGATTCGGTTCGCCAGGCCGCTCGCGCCGAGGCCGAATCGCTGCTCGAGCTCGCTCGCGGGGGCGCCGACTTCGCCGAGCTCGCCCGCGAGAGCTCCGACGATCCCGGCAGCGCCCGGCAGGGAGGCTCGCTGGGCTGGTTCCAGCGCGGACGCATGGTGGCTCCGTTCGAGCAGGCCGCCTTCGGAACCGAGCCCGGCCAGGTCGCACCGGAGGTCGTGGAGACCCAGTTCGGCTTCCACGTGATCAAGGTGGAGGGCAAGCGCAAGCGGCCCTTCGAGGAGCTGCGGGAAGAGATCGAGGAGCAGCTCGCGCGTCCCGAGCGCAGGGACGCCGAGCGCGCCTACGTGACGCGCCTCATGGAGGACAGCGGCGTCGAGTTCGTGGAGTCCAACGTGGACACCCTGATCGCCCTCCTCGGACGCGGTCCGACGACCGAGGTGAGCGAGGAGCAGCGCGCGCTGCCGCTGGCTACCTACCAGGGCGGTGGCTTCACGCTGGGCGAGATCTGGGATCTGTTTATGGCGCTTCCGCCATCCAACCAGGGCATGATCGCACAGCTCGACCAGGCCGGCATGATCCAGGCGCTTTCGCAGCTCATGCAGCGGCGCATCCTGCTCGAGCGGGCCCGCGCCCGGAGTACCGTGCTGGACTCGACCCGGCAGCGCCAGCTGGACGAGCGGGTCGAGCAGTTCTACGCCCAGCTCATCATGGGCGAGGCGCTCGAGCGGCGCCTGGAGGTCCCCGACTCGCTGATCCGCCGTTACTACGACGAGCACCGCGAGTTCTACCGCGGGCAGCCGTTCGAGCAGGTCAGCGGCCAGATCAGCCAGGTCCTGCGCGCCCAGCGCATGGAACAGGTCCAGGCGGCCGACGCCCAGCGCGAGCTGATGGCGGCGATGGCCGACTCCCAGGCCGGGTCGGTGAGCGTCGAGAGGTTTCCCGATCGCTACGACGCGGTGCTGTCGGCCCTGCAGGAGAAGCTCGAGAACCCGGATACGGGATCGCGGGTCGCCGCTTCCGGATGAGCCGCACGGGTACGCTCCTGGCGGTGCTCGCCATCCTGGCCGGCGGATCGACGGCGGCCCTTGGCCAGGAGCGCCCGGCGGCCGCCGATTCGCTCGTTCCTGCGGTCGTCGAGCCCCTCCGTCCGGCGTCGAGCACGCCGGGTGACCGGATCATGGCCGTCGTCGGCAACCACCTCATTCTCGAATCGGAGTGGCGCGAGCAGGTTTCGCTGCTGGCGAGTCAGTTCGGTGTGACCCCGAGCAGCCCCCAGTTCCCCGAGCTGGCGGGGGAGGCCTTCCAGCAGATGCTGCAGGATCTGATCATCGTCAGCGCGGCGGAGCGCGACACAACGATCCAGATCGACGAGGAGCGGGTTCGGGACGCGACCGACAGGGAGGTCGAGCAGATCCGGGAGCGCTTTCCCAGCGAGGAGGCGTTCCTGCAGGAGCTGCGCCGGAGTCAGTGGGGCAGCCTGGCCGCTTACCGCGCCGACCTGATGGACCGCAAGCGGCGAGAGCTCCTCGGGGACGCGTTTCTGCAGCTCCATCGCGACGAGATCCAGCCGGCGCCCGTCTCCGATGAGGAGGTCCGCGCTTTCTGGGAGGAGAACCGCTCGGTTTACGGGCGTCGTCCCGAGACGCTGCGCTTCGAGGAGATCCCGGTCGTTCTGGAGGCGGACGTAGCCGCCCGGGACAGCGCCCGCGCCGAAGCGGAAGTCGTGCTCGCCGAGCTGCGGGCCGGGAGCGAGTTCGACGCCGTGGCCCGGCAACGCTCCGACGATCTTGGCACGCGCGAGCAGGGAGGCGACCTCGGATGGTTCGGCCGCGGCCGGATGGTCCCGTCGTTCGAGGAGGCCGCCTTCGGGGCCCCCCTCGGCGAGCTCGTCGGGCCGGTGGAGTCGTCCTTCGGATACCATATCCTCCAGGTGATCGACCGGCGCGCGGACGAGGTTCGGGCCCGCCATATCCTGATCGCCTTCGAGCGCACCGACGCCGATCGCGAGCGGGCCCGCGAACGGGCCGAGGAGCTGCGCGACCTGGTCCTCGCCGGGGCCGACGTCGACAGCCTGCAGGCGGCGCTCATGCCGCAAGACAGCATCGGGACTTCGACCATCGAGCTGCCCCCGGATCAGCTCCCCGGCAGTTACGCCGGCGTGCTCGAAGGTCTGGAATCGGGCGCGGCCGGAATCGTGGAGACCGCCACCGGATTCAGCGTCGTCGTGAGTCGAGGGCGGGGAGGAGGAGGGGAGTTCACGTTCGAGGACGTGGCCCCGCGCCTCCGTCAGCAGATCGCCGCCCGGCGCGCCCAGGAAGCGTTTGTGGAGAGGCTGAGGGGGGAGGTATACGTGGACATTCGCACCCCCCCCGAAGAGGCGCTGGGCCGCTGAGGATGGTTCGGTTCGAGAGCGTCTTCAAGGAGTATCCCAAGACCGGCTTCGCCCTCAAGGACGTCTCGTTCCACGTCCGGCGCGGGGAGTTCGCGTTCGTGACCGGTCCATCCGGCGCCGGCAAGACCACCCTGGTCAAGCTCGTGACCATGGAGGAGCGTCCCTCGCGCGGCGCCGTTCGTGTCTCGGAGTTCTCCTCGGATCGCATCCGGCGGCGCGACATCCCCATGCTGCGCCGGCGACTGGGCATCGTTTTTCAGGACTTCCGGCTCCTGCGCACCCGCACCGCGTACGAGAACGTCGCCTTCACGATGGAGGTGACGGGAGCCTCGCGCGAGGCGATCGACCGCACCGTGCCGCGCACGCTGGCGTCCGTCGGTCTGGGCGGCAAGGCGGATCACCTCCCTGCTGAGCTCTCGGGCGGCGAGCAGCAGCGGGTCGCCATCGCCCGCGCGCTCGTGAACGATCCTTTCCTGCTCCTCGCCGACGAGCCCACCGGCAACCTGGACCCCCGCGTCTCGCTCGACATCCTGCGTGTCTGCAAGGACATCAACCTGCGCGGCATGGCTGTCCTCTTCGTCACCCACGACCGCGCGCTCCTCGAGCACCATCCGGCTGCGCGGGTGATCGAGCTGGAGGACGGAGCGATCGTCCGGGACACGGCCGCCGACGCCGCCGCATGAAGTACACCGCCCGCGAGGCCTTCTTCGCGTTCCGGCGCTCCCCCCTGCTGACCGCCCTTTCGATCGTCACGATCGCCTTCGCGCTCTACACCCTCGGCGTCTTCGGGCTCGTCTGGCTCAACATCGAGGGAGTCCTCGAAGGCGCCGAGGAGCGGGTTGAGGTCGTTGCCTACCTGCGCGACGACACGACCACCGAGGAGAGCGGGGCGTTGATGCGCGAGGCGGTCGCCTACCCGGAGGTGGATTCGATCGCGTTCGTGTCGAAGGAGGACGCCCTGGCCCGCGTCAGGGCCGACTTCTCCGAGTACGAGGAGCTCTACGAGGATCTCGACACGAACCCCCTTCCGGCGTCGATCGAGATCG
>JBOHRQ010000096.1:0-6993 GCA_050732875.1 Gemmatimonadota bacterium
CTCTCAATACCAGCGCTTCGGCGTCGTCCAGGCGCTGCTCCATCCGGGTCCAGGCGGTTTTCAGCTCGTCGAGCTCCATCGTCATTCTCCTTGATCGGGATCAGTCCTCGGAAAACTCATCGCGGATGCGCTGTTTCAGCCGGCTGAGCTTGGTGGCCACATTGGTCTCGCTGATGCCGAGCACCTCGGCGATCTCGCGATAGCTGCGGTCCTCCAGGTAGAGCAGCATCAGCGCGCGGTCGAGGCCGTCGAGCCTCTCGATGACCCGGTACAGCGCGCGCAGGCGATCGTCGGGCTCGTGCGGAGTGGGGTCGGGGATCTCGGACAGCGCGTCGTCATCGAGCGAGGCCACGAGCCGCTGGCGATGGCTGGCGCTGCGGACGTGCGAGATCGCGACGTTCAGCGCGATCCGGTACATCCAGGTCGAGTAGCTCCGCGTCTCGTCGTAGCGCGGATAGGCGCGCCAGAGCTGCGCGGCGATCTCCTGGGCCAGGTCGCGGCGGTCCTCGGGATCCCGGCAATAGGTCCGGGCGACCTTGAGCACGATCCCCCGGTTCCGCTCCAACAGAGCCTGGAATCGTGCCTGCGGCAACTCCATGGCCGCCTCCGCTACGTGCATGGTCGCTCTCCCGTCTGACACATCCTATGATTCGCGCGGCGGGGCGAAAAAGTCACAGGCCCTGGAATGGCTCAGGAGGCCGATGGAATCCACCCCCGATCGTCTTCTACGGATCAAGGACCCGCGCGGCAAGTGGGTGCTCGCGACGACGGTCCTGGGGTCGGGCGTGGCGATGCTGACCGCCACGGTCGTCAACATCGCCCTGCCCACCATCGGGCGCGACCTCGGCGCCGACATCTCCGACCTGCAGTGGATCCTGAACGGCTACCTGCTCACGCTGGCGGCCCTGATCCTGCTGGGTGGCTCGCTGGGGGACCGCTACGGGCGGCGCCGGGTGTACGTGATCGGCATCGTCTGGTTCGGGGTCGCCTCGGTCCTCTGCGCGCTCGCCCCCAACGTGAATGTCCTGATCGCGGCCCGCGCGCTGCAGGGGATCGGCGGCGCCCTCCTGACCCCGGGCAGCCTGGCCATCATCCAGGCCGGCTTTCATCCCGAAGACCGTCCGGCCGCGATCGGCGCCTGGTCCGGGCTGACCGGAATCGCCGGCGCCATCGGGCCGCTCGTCGGCGGCTATCTGGTCGAGGCGGCCGGCTGGCCGTGGATCTTCCTGGTCAGCGCGCCGGTCGCCGCGTTCGTGGTGTGGGCCGCCCTCCGTCACGTCCCCGAATCGAGGAACTCCGACGCGGACGGCCCGCTCGACATCTCCGGCGCGATCCTGGGCTTCGTCGGGCTGGCCGGCATCACGTACCCGATCATCCAGGTCTCCGAGCAGGGGTGGACGCCGCTCCTCGTGGGCATTGGCGTGGCGGGGCTTGCTGCCCTTGCCGCCTTCGTTCGGGTGGAGGGCCGGAGCGATCACCCCATGCTGCCGCTCGGGATCTTCTCCTCGCGCCAGTTCACGAGCGCCAACCTGGTCACGTTCGTGGTCTACGCCGCGCTGGGCGGAGTGTTCTTCCTGCTGATCGTCCATCTCCAAACGGTCGTGGGCTATTCCGCCCTTATGGCCGGGGCCGCCCCCCTGCCGATCACGTTCCTGATGCTGATCGGGTCCGCCCCCGCGGGCAGGCTCGCCCAGCGGATCGGCCCCCGCCTGCCGCTGACGGTGGGGCCCCTTCTGATCGCCGGCGGGATGCTGCTCATGCGAAGGATCGGGGCCGGCGCCGACTACGTCACGGCGATCCTTCCCGCGATGGTCGTCTTCGGCGTGGGATTGACGCTGACCGTGGCTCCGGTGACGGCCACCGTCCTGGCCGCCGCGGAGGACCGTCACGCAGGCGTCGCGTCGGGGGTCAACAACGCGGTGTCGCGGGCCGGCCAGCTCATCGCCGTGGCTGCGCTGCCCGCTCTCGTGGGCCTGACGGGGGCGGACTATCTCGAGCCCCAGGCGTTCGCCGCCGGCTTCCGCCAGGCCATGCTCCTGACGGCGGTTGTCACCGCCGCCGGCGCAGCGCTGGCCTGGCTCGGCATCCGGGACGACGTCCTCGAAGCCGCGCCCGAGCGCGAAGGCGAGCCCTACCACTGTCCGGTCGATGGTGCGCCGTACCGGACATGAGTGGGAGAACGGAGCCCATCGACTCTTGACATGGTGGAAGCCCCTTCTCTAGGCTTGGCACCGGCCTTCTGGCTCCTCCCACCCTTTTGCCCGGAGACATCGATGTCGAGAATCGTGATGGGGATTCGGGCCGGCGTGCATCCTCACGCGCTGCGACCGCTCGTGGAGCGCGCCCGACAATTGCTGGACAGGGTCCAGGCCCCGGTGCCAGCCGCCGTGATCGTTCCCGGAGAGCGCTGAGGTTCAGCCAGGTTCACTACCAGAAAGGAAGCCCTGTGCGCCTCTACGACTATCCTGCCTCCGGCAACTGCTACAAGGTTCGGCTGCTGCTGGCCCTCCTCGATCGTCCCTATGAGCGGGTGGAGATCGACATCTTCGCCGGAGATACGCTGACCGACGAGTACCGCAAGTTGAACCCCCTGCGCGAGACGCCGGTCCTCGAGATCGACACCGGCGAGGTGATCACGCAGTCGAACGCGATCCTCTGGTACCTCGCCGAGGGGACGCCCTTCCTGCCCGATTCGCCTCTCGATCGCGCCCATATCGTACAGTGGCTCTTCTTCGAGCAGGAGCGCGTCATGTCCGGCATCGGATCGGCCCGATTCCGCATCATGACGGGCCGCGATCCCGAGGTCGCCGCCACCCGCTTCGCCGTCGGCAAGGGAGCGCTCGCCGTGCTCGAGGAGCACCTGGCCGAGCATTCCTTCCTGGTGGGCAGGGAATGCTCGATCGCCGACATCTCGAACTTCGCCTACACCCACGTCGCCGAGGACGCCGGCTACGAGCTTCGCGAGTACCCTGCTGTCTACGAGTGGCTGGGCCGTGTGCGGATGCTGCCGCGGTTCATCGCAGACCTCGAACCCTATCTCGACAACGCCCGTCCGGGCGCCGGCAGGTCGATCTATGGATAGGGCTGCACTGCCTCTCCAGGCGGCTGACGCATGACCTTGAAGCTGAAACGCGCCTATGAACCAGCAGAGTCCGGGGACGGATTCCGGATCCTGGTGGACCGGCTCTGGCCACGAGGGGTGTCTAAGAGCTCCGCCCGGATCGACCTCTGGCTCAAGGAGATCGCCCCGAGCACCACGTTGCGGAAATGGTTCGGCCACGACCCCGCCAAATGGACCGAGTTCCGCCGCCGCTACTTCCGGGAGCTCGACCAGAACCGGGAAGCGATCGAGGAAATCCAGGGTCATGTGCGCCGCGGGACCGTGACGCTCGTCTACGGCGCCAAGGACGAAGAGCACAACGACGCCGTGGCGCTTAAGGAGTATCTCGAGACCAGACCGTAGGTGGGCTACTCTTTCTCGTCGCCGTCCATCGTCTGGAGAGCGATCAGCGAATGGGCAAACGCACCGCCGGCGCGCATCTCCGCAGCGACCCAGATCGCCTCCATGATTTCCTGTTCCCCAGCACCATCGCGACGAGCCGCCTTGGTGTGCCCTCGAATGCAGTAACTACACTGCGTGACGTGAGCCACCGCCACCGCGATGAGTTGCTTCGTCTTCGCGTCCAATGCGCCCGCTGCGAACACCTGGCGGCTGAACTCGTGAAACGCGCGCGCAGTCGCAGGGGCGAGCTCCTGTCGCTTCTGGGCCAGCTTCCCGCTCGGCATCGGGTACAAGGGCTCCCGTTCCTCCATCCTCATCTCCTTTCGGCGTGCACGCTCTTTAAGGCCCCACGATCGTGGCACCAGCACCGGGCCGGCAACCCCTCGGCGCCAGCACTCATGCCAGGCTTGGGCCGGGAGGTTTCGCCCGTTCGAAGATCGCCGCCCATTCGCAGTAGCGTCGGGCAATTCGGGACGCAACCTCCTCCCGCGTTGCCCGCTGCGCCACGTAGTCGGCAATGGGCTCCCAGAAGGTAGTCCGTCCGACCGCGAAGCCGATGAACCCCTGGACCGACGCGGCGGTCTTGAGCCAACCCACCACTTTTTTCTCGTCAACACCGCGTCCGAGCACGATACAGCCGACTTCATGCCGGCCTCCGCGCCGCGCGGTTGCGACGACGCGCTCGCAGTCCTCACGGCGATCGAGACCCTCGATTTTCCAGATATCCGGCTCGACTCCCGCATCCTGCAACGTGCGGATGGCCTGGAGCATCAGTCCAGGTCGCATCCGCAGATCGTAGGCCGTGTCATTCCCCTGGAGCTGATCCATTTGCGCTTTCGTGGCCGGCACGAGCAACTCGAACATGAACAGTTGACCCACCTTCCGGCAGTAGTCGGAAAGCCGCTTGAGCCGGGCCTTCTGCCGTTGATTGAGAGCCGCATCGCCCTCCGGATTGTACCGCACCAACGCCTTCGCGAAGGTAGGCTCGAACGCTTCGATGTGCTTCACGAACTCCGTACCATATTCGAACTCGAACTCGTCCGATCCACTCTTCTCGGTCGACAGCACAGTCACATACCCGTTCCTGGCCGCCTCACGAAGGATGCTGGCGCCGAATTCCTCGTCTACCAGAATGCCGGCCGAGGCAACCGGGACTTCGCGGCCGAGCGCCTGCTTGAATCCCTCATAGATCACCTGCTTGCTGTCGGTTACCGCTTCGTATTGCTCAGAGGTCAGCGGGGGTGTGAAATGAAACATACCGGTGAGGTAGGAATGTCGATGATCGAACGGCAGCAGATACAGCGGCTGGTTGTAGCCGAGGCTCATGAAGATCAGCTCGCTCCACCGGCGCCCAATGCGCGCCGCAGGATCGCTTGCGCCTCTTCCTGGATGCGACCCAGATGTTCGCTCCCCTTGAAGCTCTCGGCGTACAGCCGGTAGACGTCCTCGGTGCCTGACGGGCGAGCAGCATACCACCCGTTCTCGGTGACCACCTTGAGGCCGCCGATGGGAGCACCGTTCCCCGGGGCGTTCGTCAAGACGTTCGTGATCCTGTCTCCGGCCATCGTTTTGGCGGTGATCTGGCTGGGGGACAGCTGCCGCAAGACGGCCTTCTGATCGGGCGTGGCGGGCGCGTCGATCCGCTCGTAGGCAAAGTCGCCGAACGCCCGGGTCAGATCCTCGTAGAGCTCGCCCGGATCGCGACCGGTGACCGCCGTCATCTCGGCGGCCAGGAGACCGAGAACGATCCCGTCCTTGTCCGTCGTCCAGACCGTGCCCTGGCGCCGAAGGAGCGAGGCGCCCGCGCTCTCCTCGCCGGCGAACGCGAGCGTCCCGTCGAGCAAGCCGTCCACGAACCATTTGAAGCCGACCGGCACCTCGACCAGCGGCCGCCCCAGCCGCGCTGCCACCCGGTCGATCATGCTGGTGCTGACCACCGTCTTGCCGACGCCCGCCGTCGAGGGCCACTCCGGCCGGTGCGCGAAGAGGTACCCGATCGCCGCCGCGAGATAGTGGTTGGGGCTCAACAGGCCGGTATCCCGTGTCACGATCCCGTGGCGATCGTGATCGGTGTCGCACGCCCACGCGACGTCAAAGCGATCCTTGAGGCCGATCAGCCGCTGCATGGCGTAGGGGGAAGAGCAATCCATGCGGATCTCACCGTCCCAGTCCACGCTCATGAAGCGGAAGGTGGGGTCCACGACCTCGCTCACGACGGTGATCGGCACGCCGAAGTGCTCCGCGATCCTCCCCCAGTACTCGACGCCGGCGCCTCCCATGGGATCTACGCCGAGCGCGAGACCGCCGCCGCGCAACGCATCCATGTCCACGACGCTGGAGAGATCCCGGACGTACGAGTGCATGTAGTCGTGGCGGCGGCTCGTCGCGGCGCGGCGCGCACGGTCGAACGGAATGCGTTTCACCTCACGAAGCTCATCCGTGAGCAGCCCGTTGGCGCGCTCCTGAATCCAGCCGGTGACCTCGGTATCCGCGGGGCCGCCGTCGGGGGGGTTGTACTTGAAGCCGCCGTCGCGGGGCGGGTTGTGGGATGGCGTCACGACGATCCCGTCGGCAAGGTCCCTCGAACGCGCGCGATTGTGGGTGAGGATGGCGTGCGAGACGACAGGCGTCGGCGTGTAGCCCTCCGCGTCGTCGATCAGAACGATGACTCCGTTCGCCGCCAGCACCTCGATGGCGCTCGTCCAGGCGGAGTCGGAGAGCGCGTGCGTGTCGGCCCCGAGGAAAAGCGGCCCCGTAATGCCATGCTGCCGCCGATAATCGCAGATGGCCTGGGTGATCGCGAGGATGTGGTCTTCGTTGAAGGCCGTGTCGAGGGCGGAGCCGCGGTGTCCTGATGTACCGAAAGCGACTCGCTCGGCGGAAACGGCTACGTTCGGGTGTCGCGTGTAGTACGCGGTCATCAACCGCGGGACACGGACCAGCATGGACGGTGTGGCCGGTTTCCCTGCGCGCGGATCAACCTTCATGTTTGTAGCTCTCGGTCGTCACAACGTCGCCGTATCATACATACCTCTTGTCGTCGACTAACCCATGGTCGCTTTTCAAGGCCGAGTTTTTCAAGGCCCTGGGACACTCGCTTCGTATCCGGATCCTCGAGGTCCTGGCCGTCGGCGATCGGAGCGTCCAGGAACTCCAGGAGGCTCTGAGCACGGACCAGCCCACCGTCTCTCAGCGGCTGGCGGTGCTGTGTCGAAGAACATCGTAACCGCGAACAAGATCGGCACTCGAGCCCTTTACGAGGACCCTTCCGCGGTGCCCAGATCAGGAAAGGCCGCAAGAACCGCGGCCACAAAAGCGTCCAGATCCGCCAAATCCTCCCGCAGGTAGCTATGGACCCGCTCGTCGTCGACCTCGGCATAGATGTGAATCAACAGGTTCCGGAAGCGGGCCATGGCTTCGAGCCTTCGCCCGAGATCCGGCCCCACAACCGCACGCTCAGCCAGTACGCGAAACGCATCCGCATAGTCGAC
>JBOHRQ010000097.1:0-6989 GCA_050732875.1 Gemmatimonadota bacterium
GCGAGCTCGGGGAAGTCGACCACCGCCCGCGAGGTGGCGGCCCGGCTACGCTGGCCCTACGTCGACAGCGGGGCCTTCTATCGCGTAGCCGCGCTCCTCGCTCTCAGGCACGACTACGATCTGGAGCGCGCCGCGGACCGCGCCGAGCTCCGCGAGCTCCTCGGGGGAGTGGACATCGAGCAACGGATGGTTGGCGGGATCCTCCACACGCGCCTCGGCGGGGAGGACGTCACGCACGAAATCCGATCCCGGGCCGTCACGCGAACGGTTTCGCAAGTGGCCTCGGATCCCGCGCTGCGGGAGATCGTGAACGCGGCCCTGCGGGCGCGGGTGGGGGACGGACCGGCGGTCGTCGACGGGCGCGATATCGGCACCGCGGTCTTTCCCGACGCCTTTCTCAAGGTCTATCTCGAGGCCTCGATCACGGAGCGCGCGCGGCGCCGCGCCCTCGAGGCGGAGGGCCCGGAGCGGGCCGCCGACCCCGCGGTCCTGGCGAGCTACGAGCAGAGCCTGGCCGGGCGTGACAGGGCGGACATGGAGCGCTCCACGGGCCCCCTGACCGTGGCCCCCGACGCCTTCCGCCTCGACACCACCGACCTGGATCTGGAAACGCAGGTCGCACGGGTCCTCGCGATGGCGGGCTCGTTCGCTTGACAGCCCTTCCGGGAAACGGGTAACTTAAAAAGTCTGATCATCTTCCGACACTTTTCAACGGATTCGCTAGCGAGCCTGGAACCCGTACGCCATGACCGAGCCTGACGAGACGCAAACCACAGTGGATGAGACCGTAGCCATCGAGAACCGGCCCGACAAGGCCGGCACGGCCCCCCGGAAACCCACCGGGCTGGCCTTCGATCGCAAGCCCGTCGACGAGCTCCTCGACGACGAGATCGAGCGCGCGTCCAGCGCGCTCAACATCCGTGCCGACCTGTTCGACGAGGAGGAGTACTCGCTCGACGAGTACGAGGCTCTCCTCGACATCTACGAAGAATCCATCCAGGACATCCGTGAAGGCCAGATCGTCACCGGACACATCCTGCGCGTGGACGAGAACGTGGTGGTGCTCGATATCGGGTTCAAGAGCGAAGGCGCGGTGCCGCGCGACGAGTTCAAGGAGGCGGAGTCGCTCGAGGTGGGCGCCGAGGTCGACGTGTTCCTCGAGAACCTCGAGGACGCGGACGGCCGGGTCGTGCTGTCGAAGAAGAAGGCCGACTTCTACAAGGTCTGGGACAAGATCCGCCAGGCCTACGAGACGGGGGAGATCGTCCAGGGCCAGCTGGCACGCAAGATCAAGGGCGGGGTCATCGTCGACCTGTTCGGCGTGGACGCCTTCCTGCCGGGCTCGCAGATCGCCCTGCGACGCGTCCCCGACATCGATGCCCTGATCGGGCAGACGATGGAGTTCAAGATCATCAAGCTCAACAAGCGCCGCCGCAACATCGTCGTCAGCCGGCGGATGATCCTCGAGCAGATCCGGGAGCAGAAGCGCGGCCGTCTCCTCGAGGAGATCGCCGTCGGGCAGACCCGCAAGGGCGTCGTCAAGAACATCACCGACTTCGGCGCCTTCATCGACCTGGGTGGAGCCGACGGGCTGCTGCACATCACCGACATGTCGTGGGGCCGGGTCGGCCACCCTTCCGAGCTGGCCACGATCGGCGAGGAGGTGGAGGTCAAGATTCTGGACCTCGACCTGGAGAACAACCGCATCTCGCTCGGGCTCAAGCAGCTTCAACCCTATCCCTGGCAGGACGTCGGAGAGAAATACACGGTCGGGTCGCGCATCAAGGGCCGGGTCGTCTCGATCACGAACTACGGCGCGTTCGTCGAGCTCGAGCCCGGCGTCGAGGGCCTGGTTCACATCTCCGAGATGTCGTGGACTCGGCACATCAAGCACCCGTCCAAGCTCGTGTCCATCGGGGATGAGATCGAGGCGGTGGTCCTGAACGTGAACGAAGAGGACGAGAAGATCTCTCTCGGGATGAAGCAGATCGAGGAGGATCCCTGGGAGGGGCTGGCGGAGAAGTACCCGCAGGGGACGATCGTCTCCGGGAAGGTCCGGAACCTCACGTCCTTTGGCGCCTTCGTCGAGATCGAGGAGGGGATCGACGGGCTCGTCCACATCAGCGATATGTCGTGGACGCGCAGGATCCACCATCCCTCGGAGGTGGTTCGCAAGGGCGAGACGGTGAAGGTCCAGGTCCTCAACATCGATACCGAGAACAAGCGCATCTCCCTCAGCATCAAGGATCTCCAGGACAACCCGTGGCCGTCGCTGGTGGGCGAGTACGCGGTGGGCATGGAGACCGAGGGCAAGGTCGTACGGCTCCTCGACAAGGGCGTGGTCGTCGATCTCAACGGCGACGTCGAGGGTTTCGTGCCCATTTCCCAGCTCGGCTACCGAAATCTCGAGAACCCGTCCGACAAGTTCCGCGAGGGCGATCTGCTGATCCTGAAGGTGATCGAGTCCGACGCCGAGAATCGTCGCATCGTCCTCTCGGTGATCGACATTCCCAGCCATCGCGATCGGGCCGACCAGGACGAGGAGGAGGTGGCGCCGGAAGCCGCGGAGAGCGAGCCCACGACCCAGATGGCCGACGCCATGGCGGAGGCCAGACCCGACCTCGTGGGCGAGGAGCCCGAGGACAAGGCCGGGGAGTAGAGCCGCCTACGCGCGGCCCGGCCGATGATCGATTTCCCCCGTTCCCTCCCGATATCCAGACTCGCGTTCGCCGTCGCCATCCTGGCGCTTCTGGCCACCGCCTGCGCTTCGGCAGGCCCCCTTCCCACCCTCAGCCAGCAGCCCATCTCCCGTACCGAGGCGCTGGCCGCCGAGGAAGCCTATCAGCGCGGGCTGGGGCGCTTTCAGGGCGGCGACTACGACGCCGCACTGGAGGCGTTCAGCACCGTCGTCGAACGCTACCCGTCCAGCGAGAGCTCGGCGCTGGCGCTCTACTGGCAGGGCCGCTGCTTCTATCAGCTCGGGAACGACTCGCTCGCGGTCCAGGCCTTCGACCGCTACCTGGCGCTCGCGCCAGGACTCCCGAATCGCGAGCACGCCAACCTGCTGCTCGCCAACGGCCGGTTCGGCATGCGGGAGTTCCAGGCCGCGCTGACGGTGGCGCTCGACGTGGAGGACGCCCCCGCCGCGCTCCTCCCCGGCTTCCGGAGCCTGGCCCGCGATCTGGTGGAGAAGCTCCCGCGGGAGCAGGTGATCCGCGGAGCCCAGCTGGAGCCCCGGCGGGACTGGATGGTCCCCTTCTATCTGCAGGCCGCCCGCTGGTCGGCCGCGGACGGCAATCGGCGCCAGGCGCAGACCTTCGCGGAGAAGGTCCTGGCTGCCGGCGAGCTGCCGGCGGATCTGCGCGAGGAGGCCGAAGCGATCCGCGGGGGGACCGGTGTTATCAGGCCCCGCATCGGCCTGCTCATGCCCGGCGAGAGCCGCTTCGGCGAGGTCGGGGAAGCCATTCAGCGCGGCGTCGAGCTCGCGCTAGAGGAGATCAACCGGGGCCGGTCGGTCCCGTACGAGCTGGTTTCGCGGATGACGGTCACCGACGCCGATTCCACGGTGGCCATGGTGCGCTCGCTGGCGCGGAGCGACGGGGTCCAGGCGATCCTGGGGCCGGTCACGAGCGAGTTCGCTCTGCCGGCCGGCGAGGCCGCCCGCGCCGAGGGGGTCGTTCTGATCAGCCCGACGGCTACGGATGCCCGCATGCTGGAGATCGGCCCGCGCGTCCTTACCGTCAACGCGCTCGACGGCGCCATCGGGCATACGATCGGGACGTACGCCGCCACCAACCTGGGGCGGCAGCGGTTCGCCATCCTCGCCGTCGACAACGCCTACGGCCGGATCCAGGCCGATGCCTTCGCTCAGGCGGTGCAGTCGGCGGGAGCACAGATCGTCTCCCGGGCGACTTACGAGCCCCGCACCACCGAGTTCACCGACCGGCTGGGCGAGATCGTCCGTGCCGGGGCCGACGCCCTGTTCGTCTCGACCAAAAACCCGACCGAGGCCCTGCGCATCCTGAACCAGGTGGCGTTCTTCGAGCTCGCGGGGCTGCTGCTGCTCGGAACCGACGCCTGGAACGACGAGTCGTTTTACACGCAGGGGCGGGGTTTCGTGCGCGGCTACTTCGCCGACACGTTCAGTCGCGATCCGGGCATCACGCGCTGGCAGGAGTTCGTGAACCGGTACAGGGCGCGCTACGGCGAGGAGCCGTCCAATCTGATTCCGGCGTGGGGCTACGACGCCGCCCGCCTGGCGATTCGCGAGGCGGCCGGGCCTCCGGAGGGGGCCGGGGCGAGCACGCCTCGGGCCGCGGGGACGTATCGGGGGGCGTCGGCCCTTTTCCGCATCACCGCCGGGGGGATCCGGCGGGCGGTGGTCGTACACCAGATCCAGGGCGGCGAGGCCGTCGCCCTGGAGTGGTAGGCGAACGCTGAGCGGGGGCCTCGAGGAGCTGCGCGCACGCGAGCGCGAGGCGCTCCTGGCGGGCGGCAGCGAGCGCCTGAAGGCCCAGCACGACAAGGGGAAGCTCGGCGCCCGGGAGCGCCTCGATCTGCTGCTCGATCCAGGCTCCTTCTTCGAGCTCGACATGCTCGTCACCCATCGCACCGAGCAGTTCGGTCTCGCGTCCCGGAAGATCCCCGGAGACGGCGTCGTCACCGGCCACGGGACCATCGACGGCCGCCTGGTCTACGTGTTCAGCCAGGACTTCACGGTCTTCGGCGGCTCGCTGTCCGAGGCTCACGCGGAGAAGATCTGCAAGGTGATGGACCTGGCGCTGAAGTCGGGAGCGCCCGTCATCGGGCTCAACGACTCGGGTGGTGCGCGCATCCAGGAAGGCGTGGCGTCGCTCGGCGGCTACGCCGAGATCTTCCTCCGCAACACGCTGGCCAGCGGCGTCGTGCCGCAGATCAGCGCGGTCCTCGGACCCTGCGCCGGCGGGGCCGTCTACAGCCCGGCGATCACCGACTTCGTGTGCATGGTCGAGGGCGTCTCCTACATGTTCGTCACCGGCCCCAACGTGGTGCGGACGGTCACCCACGAGGAGGTCTCGTTCGATGAGCTGGGCGGAGCGTCCGTCCATGCGGCCCGGAGCGGAGTCAGCCATTTCACCTATCCCGACGAGCCCGCCTGCATGGAGGGGATCCGCCGGCTGGTGGGCTACCTGCCCTCCAACAACCGGGAGGACCCGCCGGTGATCCAGGGAGACGACGACCCCGGCCGGCGGACCCCCGCGCTGCGGGGCGCCGTCCCGGACAATCCCAACAAGCCCTACGACGTCCATGCCGTGATCGACGAGATCGTCGACCGCGGCACCTTCTTCGAAGTCCACGCCGGGTACGCGGGGAATCTGGTGGTGGGTCTCGCCCGGCTGGACGGCCGGACGGTGGGCGTGGTCGCCAACCAGCCCGCCGTGCTGGCGGGGGTCCTGGACATCGACGCGAGCCTGAAGGGCGCGCGCTTCGTCCGTTTCTGCGACGCCTTCAACATCCCGCTCCTCACCCTCGTGGACGTGCCCGGGTTCCTGCCGGGGACCGCCCAGGAGTGGGGCGGGATCATCAAGCACGGCGCCAAGCTGCTCTACGCCTACTGCGAGGCGACGGTCCCCAAGCTGACCGTCATCCTCAGAAAAGCCTATGGCGGGGCGTACGACGTCATGTCCTCGAAGCACATCCGGGGCGACCTCAACCTCGCCTGGCCGTCGGCCGAGATCGCGGTGATGGGACCCAAGGGCGCGGTGGAGATCCTCTGGCGCCGGGAGATCGAAGAGTCCGAGGAGCCCGAGGCGGCCGTCGAAGCGCGGGCGGCCGAATACCGGGAGCGCTTCGCCAACCCGTACGTGGCGGCCGAGCGGGGCTACGTGGACGCCGTGATCGACCCCGCCGAAACCCGCTGGCGGCTGGTCATCGGGCTCCACGCGCTGGCCGGCAAGCGGGACGCCAATCCTCCCCGTAAGCACGGCAATCTTCCACTTTGAAGCGTAAGCAACTCAACGACTTAGCTAGCAGTGTCTCAGGTTCCGTCGAAGCCGCTGGCCGCGTGCGGCGGGTGCTGGTCGCCAACCGGGGCGAGATCGCGGTCCGGGTGATCCGCGCCTGTCGCCGGGTGGGTGCGGAAGCGATCGCGGTCTACTCGAGGGCCGACCGGAGGGCGCCGCACGTCGGGCTGGCCCACAGAGCGGTGGAGATCGGGGAGGCGCCGGCCCGCGAGTCGTACCTCTCGGTCGAGCGGATCCTCGCGGCGGCGCGGAAGACCGGCGCCGACGCCGTCCACCCCGGCTACGGGTTCCTGGCGGAGAACGCGGAGTTCGCCGAAGCGGTGGCCGGGGCGGGCTTGACCTGGGTCGGGCCGCGCCCCGGCGCCATCCGGGCGATGGGCGAGAAGACCACAGCGCGGCGGAGGATGGAGGACGCCGGCGTGCCGGTCGTCCCTGGCACGGCCAAGCCCCTGGCCGGGCTGGACGACGCCCGCGCCCGGGCGGCGGAGATCGGATATCCCGTGCTCCTCAAGGCGGCCGCCGGCGGGGGAGGTCGCGGGATGAGACGCGTGGAGGAGGAGGCCGGGCTCGAGGCCGCCCTGCGCTCGGCACGGGGTGAAGCGGAGAGCGCGTTCGGGGACCCGACCGTCTACCTCGAGAAGTACGTCCCGGAGGCGCGCCACGTGGAGATCCAGGTGTTCGCCGACCGGGACGGTCGAACGATTCACCTGGGCGAGCGCGAGTGCTCGGTCCAGCGGCGACACCAGAAGGTGCTCGAGGAGGCCCCCGCCCCCGGCCTCGACACCAGCACCCGGGAGCGGATGGGGGCCGAGGCGGTCAAGGCGGCGCGCGCGGTCGGGTACGAAGGCGCGGGGACGGTGGAGTTTCTTCTCGGGCCGGACGGAGACTTCTGGTTCCTCGAGATGAACACCCGCATCCAGGTCGAGCATCCGGTGACCGAGATGGTCACCGGCATCGACCTGGTGGCGCTCCAGCTCGAGGTCGCGG
>JBOHRQ010000098.1:0-6959 GCA_050732875.1 Gemmatimonadota bacterium
TCGTCCCGTGGCGTGCGGCGATCGAGGTCAGCGTGTCGCCGCGCTGGACCACGTAGTACTGCGGGCCCTCCACCGTCCGCACCCGGCGCTCGCTCTTCCCAGCCAGCGCCGCGGCAAGCTGGGCGGGGGCCTCGTGCGCGTAGCCGCGTGGCAGGCGCATCGTGAAGCCGGCGGGAACGCTCCGTCGGCCCGCCCAGACGGCGTCGGTGAGAGACGGGTTCAGCTGCCAGAGCCGGCCGGGATCCACGCGCAGTGCGTTGGCCATGTCGTGCAGGCCGATCGAGCTCTCGAGCTCGACCACGTCGAACTCCAGCGCCTCGAAGGGATCGATCTCGCCGAAGTACACGTTGGCGTGCTCGGCGATGTCCAGGGCGGCCAGGAACTCCGCGTAGAAGTTCTTGGAGGCGAAGCCGAAGGCCGGGCCGTCGTAGTGGCGCCGGACGGTCATGTAGTCGGTCGTGCCGAGCTCCTTGACCGCGCGCACCATCCCGTAGTAGCCGTGGTTGTACGAGGTGATCGCGAGCGGCCACGACCCCAGCGCGTCGTAGCTCCGGGTCAGGTATCTGGCCGCGCCGCGCGCCGCGAGGATCGGATCGAAGCGCTCGTCGACCGAGCGATCCATGCGCAGATAGATGCGACCCGTCGCCGGCATGAACTGCCACACCCCCGCCGCGCCGACCGAAGATCGGGCCTGCAGGTTGAAGGTCGACTCGACCATCGGCAGCCAGGCGATCTCTACCGGCACTCCCTCTTCCTCGAGAACCTCGACGATGTGGTCGTGGTATTGGCCGGCGTGGAGGAGCCCCGTGAGAAAGCGCTCCTTGAGACCGCGCTGGATGCGGATGTTGTCGGCCGCCTTGCGCCAGATCTCGGGGCTCGCGCCGGGGCCGAACGCTTCGTAGACCTCCTCGTAGTCGCCCGAGAGCGTCCGCGGGTCGGGGTTCCGGGCGGCGAGGTCGAGCAGGATGTCGCGGAGCCGTCGCACGATGGCTTCCTGATCGGCCTCGTTGGCGCGATAGGTCTCGCGGTCCTCCGACTTCTCCTGATCGATCACGCGATAGACGACGCTCAGGTCGCTCCGATCGTGGAACACGACCTCGTTCTCGCTCCAATCGGTATAGACCCGCTTCCAGAAGTCCACCGCCGGCTCGAGTCCGATCGGCACTTCGAACAGGTCGTCGGCATCGGGCTGGGCCCGAAGGGGCGGGACGGCGCCAGGTGTCTGGAGGAGGAAGGCGATGGCCAGGGAGACGAGAACGGAAATTCGAGACATGGATCGCTTCCTTGTGAAGTCGAGGACGTCGACGACCATCCGCGGGCCGGTCGATATCTACATACGCAAAACCCCGGCCACTCGATTCCCGTTCAAGATCGCTCCAGACCACCCAGCGACCTCGCTACGGGGCGAGGCGAACCGGGAGTCGTCCGGCGGCAGGAATGGCGCCGCGTAGGAAGGCAACGGCCGCGTGCTGGCTGGCGGCGTCCTCGCCGTACATCCAGACGACTCGGGATGGGGCCCCGACGTCGAGAACGATACGGGGGTTGGAGAAGATCAGCAAGCAAGCCTCGCCGGCGGCGCCGCAGGCCGCCTCCACCGCCTCTCTCCCCGGCTCGGAGAGCCCGGCGCGGCCCTTCCAGGCACGTACCGGGCTGAAAACGGCGCACGCGACGGGCTCCCCGGAGGCAGCCTCGCGGACGGCGCGGATCTGCTCGCGCACCCGCTCCGGCGGTTCGGTCGTATCGACGACGATCATCCGCCCGGCGGTCGGGCCGGCGAGCTCGTCCGCCAGCACGACGTCCTCCGGCCCGATCGCGCCGTCCAGGACCACGACCCACCGCGCCCGATCGGGCCACGCCGCTCCCGGCGGAGGGGCCGGTGGATCGGCCGTCAACGCCGCGCCCGCCAGGGCCTCGGCCAAGGGAGCCGCGCTGACGGCCGCGGCCGGCCGGTCCCGGAGCGCCCAGGACTTGAGCTCGAAGAGCCGTTCCACGGCGGCCTCGCAGAGCCCTCGATCGATATCCCCGCTCTCCAGAGCCCTCCGGAGCCCGGCGTGGACGCCCGGCGGATCCGGCGGGTAGAGAAGCCAGTCGATCCCCGCCTCGAGAGCGCGCCGGGCCGCGACCTCCGGTTCCTCGTCGGCGACCGCTCCCATCATCAGCGCGTCGCTGCAGACGAGGCCCTCGAAACCCCACGCCTCCCGCAGTAGATCGGTCAGGATGGCGTGCGAGAAGGTGGCCGGCCGGCGCTCGCCGTCGGGCTCGAGGGCCGGGAAGGCGACGTGGGCCGACATCACGAGCCGCGCACCCGCCGCGAGCCCCGCGCGGAAGGGAACCCAGTCGCGGGCCGCGAGCTCGTCCAAGCCCGCCTCCACGACCGGCAGGACGTCGTGGCTGTCGAGGGTCGTCCGGCCGTGGCCGGGGAAGTGCTTGACGGTGGCCGCCACCCCTTCGGCCTGGAGGCCTTCGACCAGCGCGGCGACGACCCTAGCCACCGCCGCTGGATCGTCTCCCGCCGCCCGCGTGGCCACGATCGGGTTGGCGGGCTCGTCGGCCAGATCCGCCACCGGCACGTAGTTGACGTGGATCCCGGCCGCCCGGAGCTCGCGGCCGATCGCCCTCCCGACCTCGCGGGCCAGATCGTCGTCCCCGGCCGCGCCGAGGGCCATGAGCGGGGGGAACGTCGTCCCGGACCGGGGAAACTGCTGGCCGAGTCCGCGCTCGAAGTCGCCGGTGACGAGGAGCGGAACGGGAGAGCGCCCGTCGGCCTCGGCAAGGAGGTCCCGGACCGCCGGGAGCTCCCCACCGAAGAGGATGACGCCCCCCCAGCCGTGGCGCTGGACGTCCGTCAGAAAAGCTTCACGAGACGCTCGCTCACCCACGTAGTCCCGCAGAGACACGCAGACGAGCTGCCCGGCCAGCGCCCCCGAGCTCAGCGAGGCCGGATCGGGCAGCGGCCTCCCGCTCACGGCGTCCCTCGCCGAGCGCCGGGTGGCGGGAAGGCGACCTTCCCGCACCGGGCCGGGTGACGGGCCCCCGTCACCGACGGGAGGTTGACCGGGCGGCCCAGAGCGCTCTCGTAGGCAAGGACGGCGAAGGCCACCGCCTCCTTGAAATCACCGTCCAGCCCGCGTGTGTCGACGGAGATCACCCGGCGCGGCGCGAGGCGGCGGCCGAGCCCCTCCATGAGCGCCCCGTTCCGGCGTCCCCCGCCGGCCACGATCACCTCGGCGTCGGCCGGGACCGCCGGGGTGCCGGACCCGCCTTCGACCGCGCGGGCGACGCTCTCCACCGTGACGAGCGCGGCCGACGCCATCCGCTCCCCCACCTCCGGCTCGGACAGATCCTCCAGCGGACCGAAGTGCCGCTGCACCCATTCGAGGCCGAAGTGCTCCCGCCCCGTCGACTTGGGCGCCGGACGGGCGAAGTAGGGATCGGCCAGCGCCTCCCGGACGCGCGTCTCGTCGGGCCGTCCCGCCGCCGCCCGCCGGCCCCCTTCGTCGTGCCGCTCCCCGAGCAGGCGCCCGGCCAGCGCGTCCAGGACCATGTTGGCGGGGCCGGTGTCGAAGGCGATCACGTCGTCCGGCCCGGCAGCCGGCGGGAGGAGGGTCAGGTTGGCGATCCCGCCCAGGTTGAGGCATGCCGTCCAGGCGTCATCGCGGGCAAAGAGGAGCCGGTCCACGTAGGGCACGAAGGGCGCCCCCTCGCCTCCTGCGGCCACGTCGGCGGTGCGGAAGTCGGACCAGACGGGGAGTCCGGTCCGCTCGGCGATCACGGCGGACTCGCCGATCTGGAGGGTCGCGGGCTGCCCGCCCAGCTCCCCTCGCGGATCGTGCCAGACCGTCTGACCGTGACTACCGATCAGACAGAACTCGGCGAGCGGGATTCCCGCCGCAAGGGCCGCTTCGCCGGCCGCCTCCGCGAACCGCTCGCCGATCTCGAAGTCGAGCGCCGCGATGTCGGGGGCGGCGAGACGGTCCGGGCGGCGGAGGCGCTCGGCCAGCGCCTCCGGGTAGGCTCGGAACGTCGTCCCCAGGACCTCCCACTCGAGCCGATCCCCGTCCGAAGGGCGGCAGAGCCGGCAGGCCGCCGCGTCGGCCCCGTCCGCGGAGGTCCCCGACATGAGCCCGATCACCAGCGCCGGCTCGTCGGAAGCCAGGAGGAGGCTGTGGGAAAGGGTGGCCACGGCGGCGCGAAGGTAGCAGCGCCTCCGGAGGCCAGCGAGAGGGTGAATTGCAACGGACACCCCCGGCCGGCGCTTTCCCGGTCGTTCGGCGGGCCGAACCCGGGTCTCACGATTTCGGAAGCGCCCTTACTTGAAAGCGGAAGCCGCGGTTCCTCTCCGGGGAAGCCGCGATCCGGGGACGTCCCCCGCTCTTCCGCCGACCACGATCCGGCGCGGGGAAGCTGGCAATCCGGGCTTCCGCCTGCTACGCTCGAAGTGGCGGCGCGGGTACCTTTTTTGCGTTCCCTCAGGCCCTCTGCCAACTGCAGAGCAGACGCGACATGCGAAAGGGAGGCAAAGGGTTATGAGAAGGATCTTCCATCGGGCCACGACATTCATCCTGCCGATCGTGCTGGCCGCCGGATGCTCCGACGACGGGCCGAGCGGGCCCGACCCCGGGGACGGCGCCACGCTGATCGCCGGCCGTTTCACCGCCACGGAAGCCGCCGCCTCGGCCGGGCTCGACGCCCGGTCCCTCGGCCTGGCGCAGGGGGATGACTTCGTCGGCGACGAGGCGCTGGCGGGCGTCACGATCGAGATCGTGGACGGTGGCGGGAGCGTGGTCTCCACGACCGCGACCGATGACTCGGGGGAGTTCTCGGCCGAGGTCGAGGCCGGCACCTACACCGTCAACGTCCTGGTGGGCGACCAGTCCGTGCTCTCGTTCACGCTCGACGTACCCGACGGCGGCTCGCTGTTCGCCGAGGGCAAGGTCGACGTCCTGCCCAACGGCAAGCTCAAGCTCGACGTCCAGATCTTCCGCGACAACGACGGCGACGGCGAGCCCGACGACACGTTCCGGATCCGGATCACGGGCCGAGTGGAGGGGCAACCCGCCAGCGGCGACACCGACGTCGTGGCCAGCCAGGAGGACATCGAAGACCAGGTCACGATCTGCCACGTGCCGCCGGGCAACCCCGACAACGCCCACACGATCGTGGTTGGCGCACCGGCCGTTCCGGCGCACTTGAATCATGGTGATTTTGAGGGCGAGTGCGACGGGGATGAGGGCGCCACGGACGAGGATCTGAATGACGATGGCGAGGGGGACGAAACGGACGCCGTCAAGGTGCTCGTCTGCCACATTCCCCCCGGGAATCCCGAGAACGCGAGAGAGATCGAGATCTCCGAGGACGCCCTCGAGGCCCATCTCGCTCATGGGGACACCGAAGGCGAGTGCCCCGAGGAATCGGCTGAAAGCGACGTGGGCGACGGCGGCGAGGGCGGCTGATCCAACGGTCCGAAGCGACGTGGCGGAACGGGCGGAACCCGGACCCAGCCCCGGGGTATCGACAGCCGTTCCGCCATCGTCGTGAACGAAACCGCGGCCCCACGGCGATGGTGAACGGAAGGCCCCTCCAACCGGAGGGGCCTTCTCTATTCATGGTCGCGCCTGTTTGCGGCTCCTTCTCCCGCCGGATAGCATCACGCCGGCCATCCGTCCCAGGTCCCCCCCGGGACCCCAGCCTTTACCTTCTTGCAGACGAGGAGCCGACCATGGGTGTCCACAAGGTGATCGAGGTTCTGTCCCAGTCCTCCAAGGGGTGGGAGGATGCCGCTCAGATGGCGGTGGCCGAGGCCGCCGAGACCGTCAACAGCATCAGGTCCGTTCACATCAAGGAGTTGCACGCGGTCGTCGAGAACAACAAGGTGACCCACTACCGGGTGAACGCGAAGGTCACCTTCGAGGTCGCCACCAATCGACCCAAGGGCGGCAAGAAGAAGGCGCGCTAGGCATCGGCCCAGGCCTGCCTGAGGAATCCGCCGGCCGCGTCGAGGAGCCGTTCGGCCTCGGCGCGGTCGACGCGCTTTCGGCCCATGACGAGGGCCGTCTTGACGCTCCCGCCGGCCGCCTCGAGAAGACGCTCGGCCTCTGGATCGGAGACGCCCAGCAGATCGCGCACAATCCGCCGTCCCCGGTCGACCAGCTTCTCGGATCCGATCCGCAGATCCACCATCAGGTTGCCGTAGGTCTTCCCCAGCCGGACCATGGCCGTGGTGGTGATCATGTTGAGGACGAGCTTGGTCGCCGTTCCCGCCTTCATGCGCGTCGAGCCGGCGACGACCTCCGGACCGGTCAGCGGCGCGATGACGAGATCGACCTCGCTCGCGATCTCGATGTCCTCGACCGGAACGCAGGCGAGTAGAACGGTCCGGGCGCCCCGCCGCACGGCCTCCTGCAGGGCGCCGATCACGTAGGGCGTGGTCGAGCCGGCGGCGATGCCCAGGATCACGTCGGACGGTCCCGCATCGCGCCTGGCGACGGCCGCGGCGCCGTCGGCGGGCTCGTCCTCGGCCCCCTCGATGGCCCGGACGAGCGCGTCCTGGCCCCCGGCGATGATCCCCTGGACCATATCGGGATCGGTACCAAAGGTGGGCGGGCACTCGGAGGCGTCCAGGACCCCGAGCCGTCCGCTCGTTCCCGCACCGACGTAGAGGAGCCGGCCGCCGGAGCGGAACGCCTCCACCACCATCTCGACTCCCCGGCTGACCTCGTCCAGCACCTCACCCACGGCCTCCAGGGCGCGCCCGTCCTCGGCATGGATGCGTTCCAGGATCTGGCGCGTCTCGAGCGTGTCGAGATCGGTCGTGCGGGGATTGATCTTCTCGGTGAGGAGATGGGATCGATCCCGCGTCAAGGGAAGTCGAGAACCTCCACGGAGACGATCTTCTGGACCGAGAGCGCCCGCACGCCCGACTCGGTGACCGTGAAGCGGTATCGCGGATCCTGGCGCGG
>JBOHRQ010000099.1:0-6835 GCA_050732875.1 Gemmatimonadota bacterium
TGGCCGGGTCCGACGCTCATCGTTCGCGCGCCGCGATCACCAGCGCTCCCACCATCGCCACCAGAAGCAGCAGCGCGGTCGCCAGAAACGGGATGAAGTACTCCGTGTAGAGGACCGTGCCGATGGCTTCGGTCGATCCGCGGACGTCGGCCAGCCCGCCGGGCGCGCCCGAGTACGGGGCCTCGAACGCAGCCAGGCCGCCGGCCAGAAGGACGGCCAGAAAGCCGATTCCCATCAACGCCGTCAACGCCACGAGCGGCAAGCCCGTCACGTCGAACCACTGCGGCCGTCCCAGATCGAGCAGCATGACCACGAACAGGAACAGCACCATGATCGCCCCCGCGTACACGATCACCTGGATGGCCGCGAGAAAGTGGCTGTGCAGGGTCACGAACAGGCCGGCCAGACAGAAGAACGCCACGACCAGGAAGAGCACGCACGCAACCGGGTTGCGGTTGGTGACGACCAGGAGGCTCGCGACCACCGCCCCCACGGCAAGCAGCCAGAACGCGACGTCGACCCCCGTCACAGCGTGCCCCGGCTCATGCGGTACTTGTCGATCTCCCCCTCGTAGGGCTGATAGCCGTCCTCGACGATCTTCTCGTCGCGCCAGTTCAGGAGGTACTCCTTGTCCCAGATGAAATCCTCGCGGTCGTACGACGCCCACTCGTACTCCTTGGTCATCGCGATCGCGTCTTCGGGACAGGCGTCGATGCAGTAGCCGCACATGATGCACCTGAGCCCGTCGATGTCGAACCGCACGGGGTACTTCTCGATGGCGGGATCGGGGTGCTCGCCGGCCACGATGTAGATGCAGTCGGCCGGGCAGGCGGTCGCGCACATCATGCACGCCACGCAGCGCGGCTCTCCGCTCGGGCGCTTCTTGAGGTAGTGCCGGCCCCGGAAGCGGTAGCCGTAGTCCCGCCGCTCCTCCGGGTACCGGATGGTGGGCAGCCGGCTCGGCCGCGCCAGGTTCTTGAGGAAGTTGCGGATCGTGACGCCCAGTCCCTGGATCACCCGCGGCAGGTAGATCTTCTCCAGCCACGAGTCGCCGGAGCCTTCGCTCAGGACCTCCTCGGCGTCGAGGATCTTGACGTGCTTCGGATCGTGGGAATCGACGGGCATCGGAACTCCTATCGGATCAGGAACAGGGCGATGGCGGTCACGACGATGTTCAGCAGCGCCAGCGGGAGGATCGTCTTCCAGCCGAGGCGCATGAGCTGGTCGTACCGGAAGCGCGGCAGCGTCCAGCGGACCCAGATGAACAGCCACAGGAAGAACAGCAGCTTGACCGAGAACGAGGCCAGCTGGAGGAGCACGGCGGGCACCGGGCCGACCGCGGCCCTGAGCGCCTCGCTCGAGACCCAGGGGATCTGCCAGCCGCCGAAGAAGAGGGTCACGATCAGCATCGCGCCGGTCACCATCGCCATGTACTCAGCCATGAAGAAGAGCGCGAACTTCATCGCCGAATACTCCGTGTGATAGCCCACCACGAGCTCGCTCTCGGCCTCGGGCAGATCGAAGGGCAGCCGGTTCGACTCGGCGAAGATGGCGACCGTGAAGAGCACGAACGCGAGCGGCTGCGTGACGATCCCCCAGCTCGGGATGGCCCCCAACAGGAGCTCGCCCTGCGCGAGGACGATCTCGTCGAGCTCGATCGAGCGATAGATCATCAGGACCCCCACCACCGACAGGCCGAGCGCCAGCTCGTAGGAGATCATCTGGGCGCCCGAGCGGATGGCGCCCAGGAGCGAGAACTTGTTGTTGGACGACCAGCCCGCCAGCGTGACCCCGTAGACGGACAGGGAAGCCAGCGCGAAGACGAACAGGATCCCGATGTTGAGGTCCGCCACCTGCATCTTGATCGTCCGCCCACCCAGCTCGAGCACGTCGGCGAACGGGACCACGGCGAAGGTCGTGGCCGCCGGGATCAGGAGCAGCAGGGGTGCGATCAGGTAGAACCGCCGGGTCGCGTGCGCCGGAACGTATTCCTCCTTCCACATGAACTTGACCACGTCGGCCAGCGGCTGGACGAGGCCGAACAGCGTGATGCCCGCGATGTTGACGCGGTTCGGGCCCAGCCGGTGCTGGATGAACGCGCTTCCGCGGCGCTCGGCCCAGACCAGTACGGGGACGGTGTTGAGCACCATGAAGAAGACGACCAGCGCTTTCAGGATCGAGATGCCGAGGCCGGTCCAGTCCATCAGCCGATCTCCGCGGGCGGTCGACCACGAGGCGCGGGCGGGGGGGTCGTCGCTCGCATCACGTTATGGCCGGAGCCCGGACGCCGGGCTTCGGGTTCCTTCCGACGGGTGGCATCGGGCCCTTCTCCCAC
Organism: Gemmatimonadota bacterium; assembly: GCA_050732875.1. Classification (GTDB taxonomy): domain Bacteria; phylum Gemmatimonadota; class Gemmatimonadetes; order JACCXV01; family JAHWKZ01; genus DASRVA01. The sequence goes on from JBOHRQ010000099.1 coordinate 2,336, forward strand.
CCCTTCAGCCAGGCCCCCTGGTCGCCCAGGCTTTCGTACGAGAGAGTGGCGAACGCGGCAACCTCGGCGGCCAGCCGATCGAACGCGGCCCCTGCGTCCGGCGGGGCCTCCGTCCCGTCGAGGCGGGCCCGGATCGCCGCGAAGACGCTCCACGCCGGCCGGCTCTCCTCGTACGCCGAGACCGCGGGCCAGAAGCGCTGCACCCGTCCGGCGTAGTTGGTGAACGTCCCCTCGCGCTCCAGGTGGATGCGGGTCGGCAGCGTCAGGTCGGCCCGTTCGGCCAGCGCGTCCTCGCGGGGTCCGACGAAGCATGACCAGCGGGCGGCGGCGAGGGCTTCCCTTCCTGCCTCCCCAAGCTCTTCCGCCGTCCAGTCGCAGACGATCAGCCCGCCGATCCGGCCGGCCGTGACCGCCTCCAGGATCTCCCCGACCCCGCTCCCGCCGCTGCCGGAGAGACCGAGGATCTCCAGCGCCCCGCGCGTGTTGGGGTTCGGGTCCTCGCGGATCAGGATGCCGTCCTGGAGACGATCGACGCGCGTCCAGGAATCGTCTACGCGGAAGTCGATCTGCCGGCCCCCTGCCGCCTGGACCAGCCCCCGGAGCTGGTGCAGATCCTCGTTCGACATCCGCGGATGGGCGAGGGCGGCGAGGCTGCCGCCCAGGCCCGCGATCTCCTCGGCGGCCACCTCGATCGCCGCCGGCCATCCGATCTCCGTCCGCGATCCGTTCCGTCGCGCGCCCGGGCGGACCAGACGGTCCCTGGTGTCCGCCAGGCGGGCGTACGAGCGCCGGCCGGGATCGCACATCCAGGAGTCGTTCACGTCGTCGTTGTAGCGCGGCCGATAGCGATAGACGACGTCCTCGGACTGCTCGGCGTAGATGTTGCAGCCGGTCGAGCACTCCGGGCACACCGACTTCGCCGTCGACAGATAATAGACCCGCTTCCGGAAGCGGAAGTCGTTCGACGTCAGCGCCCCGACCGGGCAGATGTCGGTGTAGTTGAGCGCGTAGGCCGTGGATACGGGGCGGTTGTCGAAGGTCATGATCTCCGAGTGGTCGCTGCGGTCGGAGATCACGAAGTCGCCCGTCCCCGCGATCTCCTCGCCGAAGCGGACGCAGCGCGAGCACAGGATGCAGCGCTCGGCGTCGATCGTGATCGGGCCGACGTCCTTGACCTTGTCCTTGGCGACCCGACGGATCGGCAGCGGCTCGTACTTGCCCACCTCGAGGTAGTACTTCTGCAGATAGCACTCGCCGACCTGGTCGCAGACCGGACAGTCGAGGGGGTGGTTCTTGAACTCGAACTCGAGCACCCCCGCCACCGCCTCCTTGACGTTGGGGGTGTCGAAGCGCACCACCATGCCGTCCGCCGCCGCCACCGAGCACGAGGTCTGGAGCTTGCCCTGCTTCTCGACTTCGCAGAGGCACATCCGGCAGTTGGCCGGGATCGACAGATCGCGGTGATAGCAGAAGTGGGGCGGCGTGTAGCCGGCCGCCTCGGCGGCCTGGAAGATCGTCGAGCCCGCCGGCACCCGGACCTCGACCCCGTCGATGGAGAGCGCGATCGTGCCCGGCGCCTTCTCCTCGTCCTTCTCCTTCGCCGCCTCGGGTGGGAGGGCGGGCCCGGTATCCGGCTTCTCGTCCGTGCGCTCGGCCGGGATCTCCTCCGGCTCGCGCACGGCCGGCGCCGGGGTCGCGGGCGGAAGGATGGTCGAGAGGTCGACGGGCCGCCGCCTTCCGCCACCGTAGGCGGTGTTCTTCTCGGCGCCGACGTTCCGTCTCATGATGCCTTGGGGAGGATGTGGTCGTGCTTCGATACCTCGGCGGCCAGCGCCTCCAGGTCGACCGGCCCCGGCATGACCGCCGCGAAGTCCTCGGGATACTTCTTGATGAACGCGACGACCGGCCAGGCCAGGGCGTCGGCCAGCGCGCAGATCGTCTTGCCGGCCATGGCCTCGGCGATCCACAGCGGCTTCTCGAGCTCGGCCTGCGACGCCTCGCCGGATCGGACGCGCCTCAGCAGCTGCTCGATCCAGCCACACCCCTCGCGGCATGGCGTGCACTGGCCGCACGACTCGTGCATGTAGAAGTGTGCCAGGTTCAGGAGGCAGTCGACCGCCGACACGTTGTCGCCGATCACGATGAAGCCCCCCGACCCGACCAGGCTGCCGCGCTCGCGAAGCCCCTCGTAGTCCATCCGCGCCCCAACGCACTCGTCGGGGGTCATTACGGGGACCGACGAGCCGCCCGGGATGATGCCCTTTAGCTCCACCCCCTCCATCAGCCCGCCGCACTGCTCCTCCAGGAAGCCCATCATCTCGACGCCCAGCTCGACCTCGTAGACGCCGGGCCGGTTGATCGGCCCCGAGCACGACCAGAGCTTGGTGCCCTTCGAGCGCTCGGTTCCGTACTGGGCGTAGGCCTGGCCGCCGTTCTCGATGACCCATGGCACGACGGCCAGGGTCTCGGTGTTGTTGATCACCGTCGGGCTGCGGAAGAGGCCCTCGACCGCCGGGAAGGGCGGCTTGTTGCGCGGCATCGCCTTCTTGCCTTCCAGCGACTCCAGCAGTCCCGTCTCCTCACCCGCGATGTAGGCGCCGGCTCCGTAATGGATCACGATGTCGAGGTCGTAGTCGGATCCGAAGATGCCCTTGCCCAGATACCCCTTCGCGTAGGCCTCGTCGAGCGCGTCCCGGAAGCGCCGGATCGGGTACGAGAATTCGCCGCGGAAATAGTTGAAGGCGAGATGACAGTCGATCGCGATGGCCGCGATCATCATGCCCTCGATCACCACGTGCGGATCGTTCTCGAGCAGCCAGCGGTCCTTGAAGGTGCCGGGCTCCGACTCGTCCGAGTTGCAGACCAGATACTTCGGCTTCTCGCTCTCGCGCGGGGTGAACGACCACTTGGTCCCGGTCGGGAAGCCCGCCCCCCCGCGGCCGCGGAGACCGGAGGCCTTGACCTCCTCGATGATCTCCTCCGGGTCCATGTCGAGGGCTTTCCGGACCGCGCGGTAACCGCCCGTCCGCTCGTACACTTCCAGCCGCTGGCTCTCACCGGGATGGTCGAGCGCCCGCTGCATCAGGATCATCGGGGCCGCCATCCTAGCGTTGCCCTCCCGGCGCGGCGCCCGCCGTGGCTTGCTGAGCGGTCTTCGGGAACATGCGCTCGTAGGCCTCGCGGTCGGGGCGCTCGTAGATCACCGGCTGAACATCGTCCGGCTCGGGCTCGCGGCCGCGCAGCTCCTCCAGCAGGGCATCGAGCCTCTCGGGCGTCAGGTTCTCGTAGAACCTGAAGTTGCACTGCATCATCGGACCGGTTCCGCACGAGGCCAGGCACTCCACCTCCTGGAGCGTGAACAGCCCGTCCTCGGTCGTCTCCCCGGCCTCGACGCCGAGCCGCTCCTCGAGGTGCTCGATGATCCTCCGCGCACCCATGATCTCGCACGAAAGGGTCCGGCACACCTGGAGCTTGTATTGCCCCACCGGGCGCTCGTCGAACATGGTGTAGAAGCGGACCACGCTCTGAACGGTGGCCGGCGAGCAGCCCAGCCGACCGGCGACCCACTCCATGGCTTCGATCGAGATCCAGCCCTGCTCCTCCTGAACCACCCACAGGACAGGCAGCATGGCCGCCTGGGCCTCCGGGTAGCGGGCCACGATCTCGTCCACGCGACGCTCGCTCTCGGGTGTCAGCGCGAACTCCCCGATCGTTCTCAGCGGTCCAGCTCCCCGGCGATGATGTTCAGGGATCCCATGATGGCAACGATATCCGACACCATGCACCCCTCCAGCGTCTGGCTGATGTTCTGATAGATGGCGAAGCAGGGGGCCCGGCAGTGCACGCGGTACGGCACCCCCCCGCCGTCCGAGACGAGGTAGAAGCCGAGCTCGCCGTTGCCACCCTCGGTGTACGAGTACACCTCGCCGGCGGGGACCTGGATCCCTTCGAACGTCAGCTTGAAGTGCGCGACCATTCCCTCGATCGTGTTGTAGACCGCGTGCTTGGGGGGCGGTGCGATTCCCCAGTCGTCCACGTTGACGGGGCCGTCGGGGAGGTCGTCCAGCGCCTGCTCGACGATCGAAAGGCTCTGACGCATCTCCTCCATCCGGACCAGGTACCGGTCGTACACGTCGCCGGTAGTGCCGACAGGGACCTGCCAGTCGAACTGGTCGTAGTCGTGATAGGGGTGCGCCTTGCGGACGTCGTAAGGCACGCCCGCCGCCCGCAGGCAGGGTCCCGTCCAACCCCAGTCGATGGCCTCCTCGGGACGGATCGCGTGCACGCCGCGTGAGCGATCGATGAAGATCCGGTTTTTGGTGATCAGCCGGTCGACGTCGTCGATGTAGCGTGGCAACGACGTGAGCAGGCCGCGCGCCTCTTCTTCGAACGTGTCGTGCACGTCCCGCATGAGCCCGCCGACCCGTCCGTAGGCGACCATCATGCGAGCGCCGGAGACGTGCTCGAGGAGCGAGTAGATCTCCTCGCGGCCACGGAAGA
>JBOHRQ010000100.1:0-6783 GCA_050732875.1 Gemmatimonadota bacterium
GGATGATAACTCAACTAACGAGAATGGTTTCAGAATGGAGAGACGGCAAGGCCAGACGGGAGAGTGGAAAGAGATTTCCACTGTTGGACCTGATACAACGTCATACGATGATAGGGAACCGGCGTTGACTCCAGGAACGGAATACTGTTATCGAGTTGTTGCGTTTGGCGACGGTGGGGACTCGTTATTCTCGAACGATGTGGCCTGCGCGACAACGCCCGTTGTTGTGTCGCTGGCCTGTACCTCCGATGAGGGGGATGTGGCAAAGACGGAACTCCTCGAGATCCTCACTGCTCCGCAGTATTCTAATTGGAGGACCTTGGTAGGTATGGAAAGTGTGGATGTGAATGAACTTATTCGTGTCACAGAGGATTATGTGTGTAGCCAGCTGTGGGACTCCTTTGCCAACGGTCCCCCTTTAGCCGGCATTCGCCCAGTTTTCTTCCAGATAGGCAATCGCTACATCATAAGTCAACGCGATGACCCGGCTAGCATGCCAGAGACATGGGGTGCCTACGCAACAGCTGTTTTTGATAATGAGTTCAATCTGATCGAGCCGATACTGCAAAGATGACTTGTCCTAATAGAGCAATTCACCTAGCACGTCTCTTGCTCTCTAAGTGCCGCGTAGCGTTCTTCTTTGAAGGCCGTCAACAGGGGACCTAGATCGCGGAGGACCTACCAGGAGTCCGGCGATGGGTCAGGCGGCGGCCGACATGATCCGTCAGGCGGCGGAGTTCAACCAGCTGAGCTTCCCGCTGTCGTACGTGAGGGGGGAAGCAAGGGGGATGATGGGGGTATAAAGCTCTAGCGAAGGCGGAGCGAATCGGTGGGGCGCGTCGTGGTCTGCGGCGCGCCCCGCTCTTGTTTCACCGCCGCCAGGGCCGCAGGACCGTGTAGACCGGCACGGCGGTGATGCTCTCGCGAGCGACCCGGATCAGCTTCCGCCTGGCCAGCCAGCCCAGCGCGTTCTGGACCGAGCGCTTCGACAGTCCCACCTCGTGGGCGATGTCCAGGAGCGCGACCTGGACCCTGCCGTCGCCCTCGCGCTCCGCGGCGCGCCACAGGTAGAGGTAGACGAGGAACGCCGACGGACGCCGGTCGTGCCCGACCAGGTCGCGCATCAGGGTATCGATCACGTACTCGTCGATCTCGAGCGTGCGCATGTGTCCTCCGAAAATGCCCTATGGCAATGGCTACCAGACTATCGGCTGCACGCCTTGCGGACAACGGCCGGCCGCCGAATACTGGCGCCAATTCGCGATCGGAATTGACGGCCTTCCAACACGGAGACGGACGCATGATCAAGCGCATCAAGTTCGCCAGCATCCCGGTCACCGATCAGGACCGGGCGCTGGAGTTCTACACCAAGGGGCTGGGATTCCGGGTCATCACGGACAGCCCGTTCGACGAGCGGCAGCGGTGGATCGAGCTCGGCATCCCGAAGGCGGAGACCCGGCTCGTCCTGTTCACGGGGGAGGGGCAGGAGAAGATGATCGGCGGCTTCATGAACGTGGTGTTCATGGCCAGCGATGTCGAGGCCACGGCCAGAGAGCTGGAAGCCCGGGGGGTGACCTTTGTCCAGGGGCCCACGAAGGCCAACTGGGGAACCTCGGCGATCTTCAAGGATCCGGACGGGAACCAGTTCCTGGTCGGCACCCCGTAAGGGGGATCACTACGGTCAGGGGAGCCCGGCAGCTGGTCGTCGGGCTCCACCTAAGCGGAAGGCGCGGTGACGGCCTTTATGGAAACGAACCTGCTCCCAGGAGGCCCATGCGAAGCTTCGTCCTGTGTCTGTCGCTGTCTCTGGTCGCCGCCGCCTGCTCACCCGAACGAGATCCCGCGCCGCCGGCTCCGTTCTGGCGGCTCGTCTATCAGCACGACCAGAACGGGAATCCCCTGACCGGCAGCGTCGAGGATCTCGTCAACGCGATGAAGCGAGGAAGCCCGATCCGGGTGTCGTGGGGAGGGACGGTATCGGCCGACTCCAGCTGGATCGAGTTCGCGGAGCCCGTCTTCACGACGGTGATGAACGACAACGCCGTCGTCGTACAGTTTCCCTTGAGCTTCATCCAGACCGATTACGTGGAACCCGACGCGGCCTTCCTCGACACCGATCCTCCCACGGGGTGGCGGGCCCTGATGTCGACCAACGGCAACTACCATCAGTTCCACTACGATCTGCGGACCGGTGAGGTCAGCCGCATCATGTTCGCCCGGACGCAGGCCAGCTGGTTCGCCCTGGTTCCTGCCCCGGACGAGCGGGCGATCCCGGAGCTGACGCCTTCGGATGCTTTCGAGCTGGATAGCGTGATACGGCCTTGAGTGGCGAGTAACCACGGTCTGCTCCGCTCGTCCCAGCCAATTCTTGCTCCCCCTCCCCGGGAGTGATCACACCAGAGTGTTTTAGATTGATAGGTGTGGCGTCATTCATTCGACCAGGGCAGCTGAGGCCGAACGACTTTGAAGGTGCGATTCTCGAGCACCTCGCAAGGCAAGAGGGGTCGGACTGGTCAGTCGAACTGCTTCACGTTTTGAGCCGCGAATTTACGGGCGTGGGTAGCTTTACGAACTTCAGGTGTGACGAAGTCCCCGCCGGTTCTCCCGAGCGTCGAGTTGGTCTGGACGCCTTGATTCGTATGCCCGGCGTCCCTAGAGGTATGGGAGCAGTGCTGTATTGCAGAGGGAACCAGCCATACTGTCTGGAGGCGTACACATATGGCGATGAGCATTGGGATGGTGTTTACGATGGCTTCTCCATTGAGCAGACTGCTTGACACCAGCGTACCGCGAGCGGCTGCGCGCCGCCGCTGGTACTGGTTGCCAGGCTGAGCCAGCGACAGGATGGACCCTGCGAACATCATCGTTGCTGGGCTGGCCTTCGCAGGTTCCTGCATTGCTCAAAAGTGTGCGGATGCTGGTATCGAAGCGGCCTGGGAAAGGATCAGTGCGGCGTACAAGCGGTGGCGCGGTGACGAACCGCAGGCTCGAGCAATTCTGGATCTCGATCCCGACACTGAGCGGATTCGGCGGTGGTCCGTGAAGCGGAGAGCATTTTTGGTCTTTCGAGCGCACTGCGTAGAGCCCGTCAGGTCGATGCGGTCCTGCGTGGCGCTAGAATTCTCTGGGTCGATGACCACCCCGAAAACAATGCTTGGGAACGGTCGTTGCTAAAAGCGTTCGGGACCGAGACGGTGAGCGTCGAGACAACGCGGTCGGCAGTGGCGGTTCTTCAGCGGGAGCGCTTTGACGTGATCTTGTCAGACATCACACGTGAAGGGCGGCGAGACGAGGGAATTCGTGCGTTGCCTCGAATCGTGGAAGCCGCGGGTGCAACGCGTCTCGTCTTTTACGTGGGCCGCTTGTCGAACTTACGTTCCCTAGAAGGCGCATTCGGCATTACCAATCACCCAAATGAGTAGCTTCACCTGATTCTCGATGGTCTCGAACGAGATCGGATATGACAAGCGACTCAGCTCAGACCACCCCCTCGAGCTTCTCGTCGATGGCGTGCCAGAGCCTTTGGACGTCCTCCTGCGACCACTCGCCGCGGTTGGCCGTCCCGCCCACGAAGTCGATCCTGCCCTCCGCCGGGTGGTAGGCCTCTCCGCGATCGCAATCGAGGACCAGCGGACGGAAGCCGATCGTGACGTCGGCCGTGTAGAGGGCGCCGCCGGCAAGGCCGGTGACCCGGAAGGCGATCTGGTAGGGCTTCCGCCACCCACGGATCCGGGCCTTTCGCTCCCGGCGGCCGAGCCGGGCGAGAGCGGCCCTGGTCTCTGGGTGGACGCGGATCCGCGTCTTTTCGCCCTCCACGATGCGGGTCACGGGAGGAACGACCGACCGTAGGGCCCAGGCCCATCTGGCAACGAGGGCTTCCTGATCGACGTGGTCCGCGATCGCCTCCGCGCCGGACAGGGCCGGGACCGACGGGCGCTCGGGCAGCCCCGCGCCCTCGGGCCAAGGAGCGGGGATCGCACCCAGGTGCACGAAGCTGTCGAAACCGAGCGCGGCCGGGTGCTCGTCCACCATCTCCCGGAGCCCCTCGATGACCACCCCGGCTAGCTCCCTCAATGTCTCCGGCACCCACTCGGCCGGGTCGCGGGCCGGACGGTAGCGGGTCCGGAGCTCCCACTGCGGGCCCTCCCAGGACCGTCGTCCCTCGTCGTAGAGGCGGTCGAGCTCGGCACGGTCGTGCCGGTGCAGGTGAAGCAGCTCCTCGCAGCCGTGCTCACGCGCGGTCTCGTCCTCCAGGACCCTCATGGCGGCATGGTGGTCATCGAGATAGCGACGATACTCCTCGGGCCGGTCATCGGGCTCCCATTCTTCACCGTCCCCGAGCCCGTAGGCGTCCCGGATCGCCCGGTCCCGAGGCTCGAAGTCGCGAAGCCAGATCGGCCTGTAACGAAAGAGGAGGAGCTGGAAGAAGGCGTACCCCATGAGGTAGATCGCCTCCTCCCGGGTGAGCCGCCCGTCGTCCTTGGCCTCCCGGTACGCCCGCAGCGCGTGCTGCGCTTCGGCGATCCTTTCCTCGAACGCTCGATTCGCTGTATCCGGGGTCATCTCGCTCGTTCTCACGGTTGAATTCTATGGCGGAGATGTGACACTCGAAGGGACCGGATTCCCGACCGGAACGCGAGCGCGGGGAATAGGTAGCAGGAGGTATGCCACGGTCCCGGAAAGCCTCCGCCGGCAAGAAGGACGGCGCGCCCGAGCAACTTGACGTCGCGGGTCGCGAGGTCACGATCTCCAACCCGGCCAAGATCCTCTTCCCCAAGCCCAAGCACACGAAGATGGACCTCGTCCGCTACTATCTGGCCGTGGCCGAGGGTGCGCTGCGGGGAGCCGGGGGCCGGCCCAACGTGTTGGTCCGCTATCCGAACGGGATCAAGGAGGACTTCTTCTACCAGAAGCGGGCGCCGAAATCGCGTCCCCCATGGATCGAAGTCGTGTCGCTGCGCTTCCCGTCGGGCCGGAGCGCCGAGGAGGTCGTTCCGCGCGACGCCGCGGCGCTCGCCTGGCTCGCCAACCTCGCTTGCCTGGAGCTCCATCCGCATCCGGTCCGCGCCGAGGACCTGGATCACCCCGACGAGCTGCGCGTGGATCTCGACCCTGTGCCGGGGGTCAAGTGGGCGCAGGTGCGGCAGGTGACGGGCGTCGTGGACGAGGCTTTGAGGGACTTCGGGCTCACCGGCTGGCCCAAGACCTCGGGCGGTCGGGGCCTGCACGTCCTCGTCCGGATCGAGCCCCGCTGGGGCTTCGACGACGTGCGCCGCGCGGCCCTGGCGCTGGCGCGGGAGGTCGAGGGACGGGTGCCGAAGCTCGCCACCAGCAAGTGGTGGAAGGAAGAGCGGCATGGCGTGTTCGTCGATTACAACCAGAACGCCAAGGATCGCACGGTGGCCGCCGCCTATTCGGTGCGGCCGACCCCGGATGCGCGCGTCTCGGCACCCCTCGCCTGGGACGAGGTGGAAACGGCCGACCCTGCCGACTTCACGCTCGCGACCATGCCCGGGCGCTTCGCATCGGAGGGCGACCGCCACGCCGGCATTGACGATTCACGGGGATCGCTGGAACCCCTGCTCGAGCTGTCGGCCCGGCACGAGCGCGAGGGGCAGGGCGATGCTCCCTGGCCGCCCCATTACAAGAAGCAGAAAGGCGAGCCGCCTCGCGTGCAGCCGTCCCGGGCCCGGGCGAAGAAGCGCCGCTGAGCGAGTTGGGCCCTCAAGGCTGCCGCGTCAGGCCCGGCTCGACCCAGACGCGAAGACCTTGGATAGCTCGTAGGCCGGCGTTTCCTCGAGCTGATCGTACCGGCAGTCGCGGGGCTCCTTGTCCGGCCGCCAGCGCAGGAAGGTCGCCGCGTGACGGAAGCGGTCGCCCTGAAGGTGATCGTACTTCACCTCGCAGACGCGCTCGATCCGGAGCGGCTCCCACGAGAGATCCTTGCCCTGGCTCCAGCGGCTCGCGCCGCCGGGCATCCGGACGCCCCCGGATTCCGCCTCCGACCAGTCCCGCCACGGGTGCTTGGCCAGGGTGTTCTTCCGCAGCGGCGCGAGCTCCTCCACCAGCGCTTTGCGCATGTCGTTCGTGAAGGCCGATGTGACGCCGACGTGATGCAGCACGTCGTGATCATCGTACAGCCCGAGGAGCAGCGACCCGACGGCGTCGGGAATCTTCCTGTGCCAGCGGAAGCCCGCCACCACGCAGTCGGCGGTCCGGACGTGCTTCACCTTGACCATGGCGCGCTTGCCGGGCTGGTAGGGAGCGTTCGCCGGCTTCGCGATAACGCCGTCCAGGCCGGCGCCCTCGAACTTGTCGAGCCAGCGCGCGGCCTTTCGGCGGCCCTGGGTGACGGGCGTCAGGTGAAGCGGCGGCTTCACCTTGGCCAATTCCCGCTCGAGCAGGGTGCGGCGCTCGTGCTGCGGGGTCGCCATCCGGTCGCGGCCCTTGGCCGCCAGCAGGTCGAACGCGACGAACGACGCCGGCGTCTCCTCGGCGAGCATCGCCACCCGTGACTCGGCCGGGTGGAGCCGCATCTGCAGCGCGTCGAAGTCGAGACCCTCGAGGGTGGCGATCACGATCTCGCCGTCGATGACGCAACCGGGCGGCACCTTCTCGAGCAGCGCTTCGTGCAGCTCCGGGAAATAGCGGTCGAACGGGGTGCGCCCCAGGATCTGAACCACCCGGAGTGCTAATGGAAGGGGCGGCGGGGCGGGGGTATTCTCTCCACGAGCCGAGGGCGCGGAGGGAGAGGAACCCATGGCATCGAAGCACGGCAAGCGG
>JBOHRQ010000101.1:0-6763 GCA_050732875.1 Gemmatimonadota bacterium
GGCGTTCGTCCAGGTGCTGGAGGCGAACGCCGCGATCGACCAGGCGGACCGGCTTCGCCGGGCCGTCCGCGGCATGGGAATCGAGCCGCTCGTCGGCATGCCCGAACGAGCCCTGGACAGGACCGGAAGCCCGGCGTCCGTGGCGACGGAATCGCTCGTCGCCGGCGTCGAGGAGGCGCGCCGGGCCGGGGAGCCGGAGGAGGTCCGGCAGGCGCTCGCGCGCGCGATCGCGGCCGGCCTTCCGCCAACGCGCGTGGCGCTCATCCGTGGGGATCTCTACCTCGCGCGGGGCGCGCCCGACAGCGCGGTCGGGGCCTGGGCCGCTGCGGTCGGCGCGGCCCCCCGTCCCGAGGCCCTGGCCGCCCTTGAACGGGTACGCCTGATCCAGTCTCTTCAACGGGCCGGAGCGGGCGGGGCCCTGCTGGCGGATCTCGGTCGGATCCTGGTCGTGGCACCGGCCGATCCCCGGGCCGCCGCGGCGCGGCTCGATTCGCTGGCGACGCTGGTCTCGCTGGACCAGGAGGGCGGAGACGCGGGCGAGGTGGCGTCGGCGCTCCTGGCCGGGCTGGCCGCGGAGTGGGTCGGCGAGGCGGGGGAGCCTGCCGAAGCCAGCCGGGCCCTGGAGGCCGCGGTCCGCGGCGCGGGGGCCGAGGGGGCGGGACTGCTGCTCGCCGCCGGGCGCTGGGCGCGGGCCGCGGGCGAGGAGGAGCGCGCCCGCGGGCTCTGGCGGGAGGTCGTCGAGCGCTATCCCGGGACCCCGCACGACCTCGAGGCGCGGCGGCTCCTGAGCGAGCCCGAGCCGGGGCGAGGGCGGTGAGGCGGCGCCGGTTCCTGCGCGCGCTGGTGGCAGGAGCGGCCGGGGCGGCCATCGATCCACAGCGCCTCGCGTGGCCGGCCTCGCCCCAACGCCAGGCCGCCGGCTTCCTGATCCCCATGGACGACGCCCAGCCCCAGCCGCTCAGGGCCTACGGAGTCGTCTACCGGGCACTCCGGAACGGCGGGCAGGCGGACTGGCTCCTCAACTGGCGAGGCGGGGCGTTCGCGCTGGAGCATGCCCCAGCCCTCGACGAGTGCCTGGCGCGCGGCGTCATGACCGAGCCCCTGGACGTGGCCAGCGTCCGTGGCGCCGAAGCCGCGGGCGAGACCTTCGCCGTCCGGCTGGAGGTGGCCCCGCGGATCGCCGTCTACGCGCCGCCCTACGCCGCCCCCTGGGACGACGCCGTGCGGCTCGCCCTCCAGTACGCCGAGATCCCCTACGAGATCGTGTGGGACGACGCACTCATCGGCCGGGGCCTGGCCGAGATCGACTGGCTGCACCTCCACCACGAGGACTTCACCGGCCAGTACGGCAAGTACGGCCTGGGCGTGCGCTCGAGCGACTGGTATCGACAGGCGGTCCGGCTGGACGGCGAGACGGCCGAGCGCCACGGATTCCCCGACGTCGCGGCGCTGAAGGGCGCCGTTGCCGAGACGGTGCGGGCGTTCGTGGATCGGGGCGGCTTCCTGTTCGCCATGTGCGCTTCGACCGAGACGCTGGACGTCGCGCTCGGCGGCAGCCCGCCCGATCCCTCGCGCACGCTGGCCTTCCGGAACTATCGGATCGAACCCGCCCCGGTGGGCCCCTTTTCGACCATCGACGGCCATCGGGTCAACACGCCGGGCCGGATCCCGCTGGGGGCGGTCGAGCTGGCGCGGTTCTCGCCGGCGGTGGACCCGGTCGCGGCGATGCTGACCCAGGACCACGCCCTCGCCTTTCCGGACTGGTACGGGCTCACGACCTCGTTTCACGAAGAGACGCTGAAGCCCGGGATCGTCGTCCTGGCCACGAGCGCGGAAGGGCTCGCCAAGTACGTGCACGGCGACCACGGCGAGGGGACGTTCTCGTTCCTGGGCGGACACGATCCGGAGGATCCCCAGCACGCGGTGGGGGATCCGGCGACCGAGCTCGCTCTCCATCCCCGCTCGCCGGGCTACCGGCTGATCCTCAACAACGTCCTCTTCCCGGCCGCGCGCCAGGAGGCGAGAATCACCTGAGATGCCCGAAACCCGTTCCCCGGGGTCAGGCTTCGTTGTTCGGGCAGGCCGGGACGGCTTATCTTCGACCTAAGTCGTTGGCATGGTTGATCCAGAGCCGTCCCGGCGCAACCCCGTGGAGAGTGTCGATGACCACCACGACGAGATCGCAGGAGCCGGCCCTGGCGGACCTGATCGATCGGTTGCGGGCGGGCGACCGGCGTGCCCTGGCCCGGGGCCTCTCGTGGATCGAGAACCAGCGGCCGCGCTTCGAGGATCTCCTTCATGCCACCCACCGCGGGATCGGCGACGCGTTCCGGATCGGCTTCACCGGGCCCCCGGGCGCGGGCAAGAGCACGCTGACCGAGAAGTATGCGCTCGCCTGCCGCGCCCGGGGACAGACGGTGGGGATCCTGGCGGTCGACCCGTCGAGCCCGTTCACGGGTGGGGCGCTCCTGGGCGACCGGATCCGGATGCAGGAACTGACCCTGGACAAGGGCGTGTTCGTTCGCTCGATGGCCTCGCGCGGCCGGCTGGGCGGACTCGCCACGACGTCGATGGAGGCGGCGGACCTGATGGACGCCTTCGGCTTCGATGTCGTGATCCACGAGACAGTCGGGGTGGGGCAGACGGAACGCGATATCGTGAGCGCCGCCGACACGACCGTGGTCGTCCTGGTGCCGGAGTCGGGCGATGCCGTCCAGACGATGAAGGCGGGGCTCATGGAGATCGCCGACGTCTTCGTGGTCAACAAGGCGGACCGGCCGGGAGCCGACCGTCTATCTCGCGCCATCCGCTCGACGCTCGGGCTCAGGACCCGTCGGGATTCGGGCTGGGAGCCGCCGGTCGTCCGCACGGTGGCGGTCGAGGGAGAGGGGCTCGAGGATCTCGTAGAGGCGATCGATCGTCACCGCGCCTTCGGGCTGGAAAGCGGGGCCTTCGACCAGAAGCGGCGCGAGCGCACGGCCGAGCGCGTGCGCGACCTGGTCGCGCGGAAGCTCGAGCGGCGGGTGTGGCTGGACGAGGGTGCCGAGCGGCGCCTCGAGGCGGCGCTCGACGAGATTGTCGCGGGACAGGTCTCGCCCTATGCCCTGGCCGAGGAGATCGTGTCCGACATCGGGCTCGGACCGGCCCGAGAAGATGACGTAACCGGAAAGGAGCGAGGATGAAGCCGGTCGTCGAAAAGGACCGAGCGATCAGGGAGCCGGGGACCCGCGAGGAGCGCCTGGCCGCCCGCGAGGCCGAGTGGCGGGAGCGCTGGGAGGCGCAGCCCAAGCGCGACCTCGACTTCACGACCACGTCGTCGATGGAGGTCGACCCGCTCTACACGCCGGGCGATCTCGAGGCCAACGACTTCCACCAGGACATCGGTTTCCCCGGCGAATTCCCTTATACCCGGGGCGTCTACGATTCGATGTACCGGACCCGGCTCTGGACGATGCGCCAGTTCGCCGGCTTCGCCTCGGCCGAGGAGACCAACCGCCGCTACCACTTCCTGCTCGAGCACGGCCAGACCGGGCTCTCGGTAGCCTTCGATCTGCCGACCCTGATGGGCTACGACTCCGATCACGCGATGTCCGAGGGCGAGGTCGGCGTGTGCGGCGTGGCGATCGACTCCCTGGCCGACATGGAGACCCTCTTCGACGGGATCCCGCTGGACCAGGTCTCCACGTCGATGACCATCAACGGGCCGGCCATCATCTTCCTCGCCCTCTACGTGGCCGTGGCCGAGAAGCAGGGGATTCCAAGCGAACAGCTCCGCGGCACCCTCCAGACCGACATCCTCAAGGAATACATCGCCCAGAAGGAGTGGCTGTTCCCGCCCGCGCCGCATCTGAAGATCATCGTCGACATGATGGAGTGGTGCGCGGAGAAGGCGCCCCTCTGGCACCCGATCTCGATCTCGGGCTACCACATCCGCGAGGCGGGCTCGACCGCCGTCCAGGAGCTCGCCTTCACGCTGGCCGACGGCTTCACCTACGTCGAGGAGGGGATCGCGGCGGGCCTGGACGTCGACCGGTTCGCGCCCAGGCTCTCCTTCTTCTGGAACGCCCACAACGACTTCTTCGAGGAGGTCGCCAAGTACCGCGCCGCGCGGCGCATCTGGGCGCGGCACCTGAAGGAGCGCTACGGCGCGAAGGACCCGCGCTCGCTCCTCATGCGCTTCCACACCCAGACGGCGGGCTGCTCGCTGACCGAGCAGCAGCCCGAGAACAACATCGTCCGGACCGCCCTCCAGGCACTGTCGGCGGTCATGGGCGGGACCCAGAGCCTCCACACCAACTCGATGGACGAGACGTACGCGCTGCCGACCGAGAGGGCGGTCAAGATCGCGCTACGGACGCAGCAGGTGATCGCCTACGAGTCGGGCGTCCCCAACGTGATCGATCCCCTCGGCGGCTCGTATTTCGTCGAGGCCCTGACCGACCGGATGGAACGCGAGGCCGAGGAATACTTCCGGCAGATCGAGGACCTGGGCGGCGTCGTGGCCGGAATCGAGGAGGGGTTCTTCCAGCGCGAGATCGCCGAGGCCGCCAGCCGCTACCAGGAGGAGATCGACGAGAAGCGGCGGATCATCGTCGGCGTCAACGAGTTCGTCGAGAAGGACGAGAAGCTCGAGATCCCCATCCTCCGGATCGACCCGCGCTACGAGCGGGAGCAGATCGAGCGGCTCGGGAAGCTGCGCGCCGAGCGGGACGGTTCCCGGTGGGAGTCGGCGATGGACGGCCTGCGCGAAGCGGTCCGGGCCGAGGAGAACTTGATGGAGCCGGTCCTGGACGCCGTCCGCGCCTACGCCACCATGGGCGAGATCGTCGAGCTCATGCGGGGAGAGTACGGGACCTGGCGCGAGCCGGAGATCTTCTGACTTAAGCCCAGACTGCCGAAATCCGCGTCATGGCCGCCAGCAGGTGAGGTGACCACTACTCAGCGAGAACAGGGCGGCTATGATCACGATGCCAACAGAGATTGGAGGTAAACACTTTGAAGTACCAGTTTCTTCATAGTACCGGGATGTCCAGTGTGCTTCGGCATTTGAGGTTCAGTTTACTTCCGTTGGCCATCATCTGTTGCTCGGATGAATCCAGGGTTGCAACGGAGCCAGTAACAAGGGACACGAGCGAGACCTCCAGTCGGTCGTTCAGCTTAGCCGCTAACTGCGCGACAAACGCGGTTGTTATTGTCGCGCATCCGGATGACGGACTGGCTTTCATGCATGACAATATTCGTTATCAGCGAGCAATCGGAAACTGCGTCCACTTCATCAGCCTCACTTCGTGGTACCACGACTCGATCAAAATTCCAGATCGCGAAGAAGGCGCCAGAGCAATGTACCAAATCATGCTTAATGCAAGTGCGCCTGACAATACCCCACAACACTACTATACGACTATCAACCAGAAGTTCGACAGTTTCACGGTATACCGGTACTTCATACATGGGACCAACTATTTAACCTTGTCCTACTACCGACAGCACTCCTCGACATACCCAGGGAAGACACCGGGCTCTTTGTTCGACAAAAGAGGGAACCAGTCCCTCATTAGCTCAGTCCGTGCTTTCATTGAATACCATCGACCAGATCGGGTGTACACACTGAACACTGCTGGTTTCCTCAGTGGCATCCACAGCTGCAACCCACCCCAGTCAACCCCAACTGTCTCGCCAACCGAGTGCGATCATTACGATCATGTGGGGGCGGCGAAGATTGCCAAGTCAGCATTAATGGCCAGCAACGTCCCGGCGAAGCTGTTTGAATTCCATGGGTATGACATGGCCCGGGGCAAGTCTTGGGAGACGACTGGTTGTGCTGCGTTCTGTGCGATGCGGAATGCCTATCTTGAGCACGACATCGCCGCCGCAGCTACGCCATGGGGGGTGTTTTTGACATCGGCAGATATGTATGCGAACACATACAACAACTCGGGCACCAACGCGAGCCTGTTCACGTCGAGGACTATTCGCTCAAAGGTCGCTCTGAGTACTTGCATAGGACCGCAGGGTGGTAGCTCAGCGAATCTTACTGCGTTGGTTGTGGTTGGAGCCTGTGGGAGCGCACCCAAATTCACTCTTCGAAGATCTGGAGAACTCACGGTCATGGGGAAATGCGTCGAGGCAGGATTCTCACCGGTGGCGGAGGACCGCTTGTTCATCTTCGAGTGTGGCCAGGGTCCTCATCAACAATGGCGGTACGATGCGAGTAGATCTGAGTTCATCCACCAAAGCACCGGACTTAGAATGGATTTGTTCTACTCTGGAACCGCACCTGGAACCCCAGTACAGGTGTTTCCTTCGACCGGCGGTATGAACCAAGACTGGACACTGGGCTAAGGAGCGCTAGTAGAGCCTTGCCAAGCGGCCAGCGAGATTAGCCCGATCAAGGTCAGGATACTTACCGCCATCCCGAGGCGATCCCAGAAGTCGGGGCGAAACTCCAGGGTGAGCCGACTGGTGCCGGGTGGGAGATCGAGCTCCAGGAGGCCGTCCGCCGCCCTGCGCAGAGAAACGGACACATCGTTGAGACGGGCGTGCCATTTCGGGGACCAGGCCACCGCCACGTTGGCCCGGGTGGCTTCGCTGGTCTCCACGTCGATCCGGATTCGTCCCTGATCGAAGTGGCGTAGGCGGGCCCCGATCGGCGTGTCGGCGGTGATCAGGGCGGCAGGTTCGGGCTGACCGGCTTGGGGGGAGACGGCGAAGATGGCGAGCGGCGACTGGTGCCACACCCGCGAAAGCCGGGGTGAGCCAGCCA
>JBOHRQ010000102.1:0-6706 GCA_050732875.1 Gemmatimonadota bacterium
TGACGGGCACGGCTCCGTAGGCAGCGGGCACGCCGCGAACTCCGCGATCCCGGGCCAGGACGACGATCGCGGGCCGGCCGGCGGACGTCTCTCCCTGGCCCACGCCGACGACTCCCGGCACCGACATGAGATCTTCCTGGTGGGCCTGGACGGCCGCGGCGAGACCGAGGCCGCCGCGCGGGTCGAGCGAGTCGCCGGTCGGCGACGTGGGTCCCTCGTCTCCGGCGCACGCCACCAGGGCGGTCGCGAACAAGCCGAGCAGAGCGATTCGTAGCAGGCGCATGGGCTGGCTCCTGGGCCTTGAGAGTCGGGTGGGCCTGAAAATCGAACCATACCCCGTTGGCGGTGGCCCGGTCAAGCGAATCGGCGGTACGGTGCCGTCCTACCAGGAACAGCGTAGACTCCCGGAAGCTCGCAGGAGGCAACCGAGGACCGGACCAGGAGAGAGAGAATGGACGAAATCTGGCGCTGTAGGGAGTGCGGCAATCTGAACCACGGAACCGATACACACTGCCTCGACTGCAGCTCCGAAGAGTGGGCGGGCGCGGAGGCCAAGGTCCCCGTTGGACGCCGATACTCGCTGAATAAGGAGGAGTGGGACACCTTGCAGTTGTCGCCCCTGTGGACCTTCAAGCTGGTCTCCGAGATCGACGGCAATTCGGACAGGCAGGAGCGGAAGGTGCTGATCTCGATGCTCGGCAGCGCGCAGTTGTTCGGCAGCTTCCTGTTGCGGGAAGCGTGCGGCGCGCTCGCGCGGGACCTCGAAAGCGCCACCTCCCGCCAGGCGCAGGACACCCGAAGCCTTGAGGACGCGTTCTGCGAGGTCGGGCGCGTGGTCGACAACGCGCTGTCTCCTTCCGACGCGGAGGAATTCAAAAAGGACCTCATTTCGCTAGGAGTTTCGATCTCGAGAGCTTCGGGCGGCGGCGTGTTCGGCGGAGAAGACAAGATGTCCCGGGTCGAGGAGCGGGCGCTCTGCTTCATGGCTGCGGTCCTCGGCGTCGAGGCCGCCTCGGTCGGACTCGGGACTCGGCCCTAGCTTTGCGCGGCGGGGAGCTCGCACATCCGACCTGCAGCCCTGAGGGTGCGGCGCCGCCGCGGGGCTGCGCCAAGGCACGAGGGCCGATCTTGTAAACCATTGCCCCGCAACGTGCTCCGATCCCGGCATACGGGTTGCTTTCGCGGTTCGTCGTACGCCGCGGCCGCTTCGCGACCGCTGACATCCGACCCGACCCGACGGAGGCGCCATGACGACCCGACCCCTCTTTCCGATCCTGATGACGGTGCTGACCCTGCCGGCAACGGCGGTGGCGCAGGACCCTTCGCCGGATGCCGAAGCCCAGGCGGCCCTCCAGAGGTGCGCCGCGGCCGCCGAGGCGGAGGACCGCGAGGCGGCGCTGGCCGGCGCCGAGAAGGCCGAGGCCCTGTTCACCTCGCTGGTCGAAGCGCATCCCGACGATCCCGCTCCCCTGGTCGGCCAGGCACGGGTCCTGACCGGCTGCCGGATCCGCTTCGCTCCCTTCATGGAGCAGGGCGTCATCGTGGGGAAGTCGAACGGTTTCCTCGAGCGCGCGCTCGAGCTCGACCCGACCCACTGGGAGGCGCGTTACGTCCTGGCCCTGAACCACTACTTCACCCCCGAGTTCCTGGGCCGCACCAAGGACTCGATCGAGCACCTCGAGATCCTCCTCGAGCAGCAGGGCGACCGGACGGACTTTCCCGAGATGGCCGGCCCCTACGCCTATCTGGGGGACCTCTACCTTAGGGTCGACCGGGAGGAGGACGCGGTCGCGATCTGGCGCAAGGGGGTGGCGCTGTTTCCCGACGACCCGCGTCTGGCCGAGCGGCTCGCCAAGGTCGAGGAAATGCCGGCGGCTCCTCCACCCGAGGAGGCGCAGACGTCCGCGGTCAGCCCGGAGCCCGCGCTCGCCGAAGGCGACACCGTGCAAGCCGCACCGATCGAGGTCCGGATCGAAGGCGGCTACACGATGGACGACGCGCGGCCCACCGCCACGCTCAGCCGGATCGACGTGTACACCGCCCCCGGCGGGACCGCCGACATCCTGCAGGTCTTCCAGATGCTGCCCGGCGTGACACGGGCGTCGGAGGGGAGCGACCTGTACGTCCGGGGCGGCGATCCGGCGGAGACGCCGGTCCTGGTCGACGGCGGCCGGCTCCTGTACCCGGGGGTCTTCGAAACCCTGCACGGCGGCGTCTTCGGGATCCTCGACCCCTCGGTCCTGGCCCGGGCGTACTTCTCGAGCGGCGGCTTCTCCGCCCGTTACGGCGACGCCCTCTCCGGTGTGGTCGAGCTCGAGACCGACGGCCGGCCGAGCGTGGCGTCGTGGCGGGCCGGCTGGAACTTCGCCGGCGGCGGCGCGACGCTCCGCCAGCCGCTGGGCGCGAGCGCCGGAGGGTGGGCCACCATGCGCGCCACCGAGACCTCGCTGCTCCTGTTGCTCCACGGCGACGACGACTTCGAATCCGTCCCCCGGTCGATCGAGGGCGCGGCCGGAGTCACGTGGGACGTCCGCCCGGGGCTCGAAGGCAAGGCGATGGCGCTCCTCATGGGCGACCATTCCGCGCGTGAGGTCGACGCGATCGGCTGGAGGGGACCCTTCGAGAGCACCGGACGGACCGCGCTCGGCCTGGCTACGCTGCGGGCGATCTCGGCGGACGCGACCCGGTCGATCCAGGCCACCGCGTCTTGGAACGAGCGCCGCAGCGACTTCGAGTTCGGCGTCCTGGACCGTGGTCGCCGGGATCGCTCGATGGGAATGCGGCTCGAAGGCGAGATCGCCCCGTCCGCCGGCCGACTCCTTCGCGCCGGACTGGAGGCCCGCCGCCTGGTCGCGCGCGAGGAGGGGACGGTCCCGACCACCGAGCGGATCGATCCCGGCGCGCCGGCCGAACCCCTGACCGGCCTCGACGAGACGACCTGGCATGCCGGCGCCTGGCTCGAGGGCGAGCTCCGGCCGCTCGATCCTCTGGCGGTCGTGCTCGGCGCGCGCATCGACCGGCTTCCCGGAGAGACCGGGGCCACCGTGGATCCGCGGGTAGCGGTCGCCTGGCGCACCGGCGACTGGACGCTGCGGGCCGGCGCGGGTGAGTTCCGCCAGGGCCGCTGGCGGGTCGGCTACGAGCTCCCCGACGGGGGCGCCCCCGACGGCATCCCCCGACGCGCCCGCCATTTGGCGCTCGGCGCCGAGCGCGAGGGAGCGCCGTGGATCAAGGTCGAGGGGTACCTGAAGGCCTACGACGACTACATTGTCGAAGGTGAAGCCGGGCCCCCGGCCAGCGCAGGCCGGGCGGCCGGCCTCGACGCCATCGCCCGCTGGACGGGCACCGAGAGGTGGGACGGCTGGCTGTCCTACTCGCTCCTCCATGGCAGGGTCGAGCTCGAGGACGGCCGGACGGTGTCGTCCGACTACGACGTGACCCACTCGCTCACGGCCGTCGGACGCGTAAACTTCGGTCCCTGGCAGATCGGCCTGACCGGCCGCTACGCCACCGGACGCCCGTACACGCCGATCCTGGGCGCGCAGGCCGGCGCGGGGCCGCTCGAGCCCGTGTATGGCGAGCCCAACGCAGCCCGGCTGCCGACGTATTTTCGCCTGGACGGCCGGGTCACCCGCTTCTTCCGCCTCGGAAGCGGATACCTGGTGGCCTATGTCGAGATGCTGAACCTCACCGACCGCGGCAACGCCTCGGCCGTGGTCTACGATGCCAACTGGGAGAACCCCCGCACTGTGGACTCGTTCTTCGCCGACCGGACCTTCGTGGCCGGCTTCGAGCTCCAGCCCTAGATGACCGCGGACACGGTCGCCGCGCTGATCGCCTTCCTGGCCCTGGGGGCCAACCTCGTCGGGACCGTCTTCCAGCTCCTGATCGACCCCCGCAATCGAGCCGTTCGGTGGTTCGCGCTCTTCGAGGCCGATATCATGCTGTGGCTCGGTCTTCAGGGGTGGATGTTCGGCCGAGGCGACATCGGCGGCCTGGGGCCCCTGTACGAGGGCGCGGTCCACATGCTGCCCGGCCTCTTCCTCGCCTCGACCCTCGTGGACGTCCGCGGGTGGAGCAATGCTCGGGCTCTTGGCGTGGTCGTGCTTTCGGCAGCGCTGCTGCCGATCTCGGTCGGCGGTATGATCCGGACCGCGTCGACACCGCTGCTCGTCTTCCTGTGGCAGGCCTCCGGCTGGCTCACCGGTACGATCCTTCATCTTCGCGATCCGAGCCGGCGCCGGCGCGACCCGCGTGTACGCAGACGGCTGCGGATCGTGGTCGCCTGGACGCTCATGGCGATCGGACCCGTGGCGGTCGTCGTGGGCTTCATCACGGGTGGCAATTTCTTCGTTTTCGTGATGCCCCTCCTCACCGTCGCGCTGCAGATCCTCCTTCTGTTCGGCATCGTCCATCTGCGCTTCTACGACATCGAGATCCGCGCGATCCGGTCCGGTGAGACCGCCGCGCGGGCGACCGAGATCGAGCGGCTTGCGGTCGTCGGCGAGCTGACGGCCTCGTTCGCCCACGAGGTCCGGAATCCGCTGACTGGCGTGCGCGCGCTGGCCCAGCGCCTCGAGGAGGAGGAGATCCCCGAGGAGAAGCGCCGGCAGTACGCGGGCCTGATCGTTCGTGAGATCGGCCGCGTGGAGGGGATCGTCTCCCGTCTGCTGGGACTTGCCCGGCGCGGCCCCGCATCCGCCGACGGCCGGGGCCCGACCGCCCTCGAGCCCTTGTTCGAGGACCTGCGGCTCCTGGTCGCGAGCCGGGCCGCCACGGCCGGAGTCGAGCTCAAGGTCGACGCGGCGGGCCTGTCGGCTTCGACGGGCCGGGAGCCGCTCGCGCAGGTCCTCCTGAACCTGCTCCTGAACGGGGTCGCCCATTCGCCCAGGGGTGGCGTTGTCGAGCTTACCGCGCGGAGCGGTGGCGCGGGGATCGAGATCGAGGTGCGTGATCAGGGGCCCGGCGTCCCGTTGTCCGATCGGGCGCGCGTGTTCGAGCCCCTCTTCAGCGGGACCGGCGGAACGGGCCTCGGTCTCGCCATCGTCCGCCGGATCGCCGACGAGCACGGCTGGTCGGTCGCGGTCGGCGACGCCCCGGGCGGAGGGGCCGAGTTCAAGGTGGGCATTCCCGCTTGAGGATCCTCATCGTCGACGACGAGGCCGGCGTCCGGTTCAGCCTGCGGGAGATCCTCGAAGCCGCCGCCCACGAGGTCAGGGAGGCGGAGGACGGCCTGGCCGCTTTCGCCGCGCTCGAGGCCGCGCCCGTGGATCTGGTCATCTCCGACCTCCGGATGCCGGGCCTGGACGGCCTCGGCCTCCTCGAGCGGGTTCGCGCCCGCTGGCCGGAAACCCTGTTCGTGCTGGTGACCGCGCTCGGCGACGAGCGGACCGCGGTCCGCGCGCTCAAGCTCGGCGCCTACGACTACCTCCCCAAGCCGTTCGACAACGAGGAGCTCCGCGCGACCGTCGAGCGGGCGCGGGAGATTCTGTCGCTGCGTGCCGAGAACCGGCGGCTGCGGGAAGAGCTGGCCGGCGAGTACCGCGGGATCCTGGGCGACGCGCCGGCCATGCGCGAGGCGATCCACGTGATCCGCCGGGCAGGTCCGACCGACGCCACCGTCCTGATCTCGGGCGAGAGCGGAACCGGCAAGGAGCTGGCCGCGCGGGCCCTCCACGCCGAGAGCTCCCGCCGGGAAGGACCGATCGTCGCGCTCAACTGCTCGGCGCTTCCGGCCGAGCTCGTCGAGAGCGAGCTCTTCGGTCACGTGAAGGGCGCCTTCACCGGCGCCGACCGCGACCGCGACGGCCTGTTCGTGGCGGCCCACGGGGGAACCCTCTTCCTGGACGAGGTGGGCGATCTGGCCTCCGCCGCCCAGGCCAAGCTGCTGCGCGCGCTCGAGTCGTCCGAGGTGACGCCGGTAGGGGCGAGCCGTCCCGTCCGCGTGGACGTCCGGCTCGTCGCCGCCACCCACCGGTCGCTGGCCGGGATGGTCCAGGAGGGGACGTTCCGCGAGGACCTTCTCTATCGCCTGCAGGTCGTCACCCTCACGCTTCCTCCGCTCCGCGAGCGCCGTGGCGACGTGCCCGCCCTGGCCATGCGGTTCCTGGGCGAGCTGGCCGAGCGGCACGGCCGCCGGGTCACCGGGCTGACCGAGGCGGCGCGCCGGGCCCTGATCGCCTGGGACTGGCCCGGCAACGTCCGCGAGCTCAGGAACGTGCTCGAGCGCGCGGTCGTCCTCGCCGAGGGCCCCTCGATCGACGTCGCCGATCTGCCGGACCGGCTCCGCGGCGGCCGGGGGCCGTTTCACGGCCAGGAGGCGGCTCTCGACGGCCTGCCCTATACCGAGGCCAGGGAGCGGGCGGTGGCTGCCTTCGAGCGGTCGTACCTGGCCGCAGCGTTGGAGCGCCACGCCGGCAACGTATCGGCCACCGCGCGGGCGCTCGGCCTGCATCGACAGAGCCTTCAGAAGATGATGAAGCGGCTGGGAATGGGCGGAGATTCAGCGTAGGAGGGAGAAGCTCGGCGGGCACCTGGCATCGGCACATCGATTCCGCGTGCTGTGATTTAGTTCATAGATGGTGGGCGGCAGAGGACTCGAACCTCTGACCTCCTGCATGTCAAGCAGGCACTCTAACCAGCTGAGCTAGCCGCCCACGAGCATCGGTAGGAGGTTCAAAGCTACCGCCGCCTGCAGGGTCCGACA
>JBOHRQ010000103.1:0-6597 GCA_050732875.1 Gemmatimonadota bacterium
CCACCGCCGTTTCCGGCAGCCAGCCCGCCTCCTGGAGCTCGTGCACGCCCTGGCCCACGAAGATGAACGCCATCAGGTAGAGGAGACCACCCGTCACGGCGAAGAGCGGTTTGAGCGGCAGCCGCAGTCCGAAGCGGAAGATCGCGAACCCGATCACGCCGAGGACCGCCGCGCCGGCCAGCATTCCCCCCCAGATGGGCGCCGGGCGACCGATGCCGGCCAGGGCCTCGTAGAACAGGACGGTCTCGACCCCTTCGCGAAACACGGCGAGGAACGCCACCGCCCCGATGGCCCACAGGTTCTCGGCCCGGCCGATCTTGCGCTCGAGGTATGCCATCCAGCGCCGGACCTCCAGCTTGGAGAGGAGCCAGTAGGAAACGTAGAAGAGGACGGCCGCCGCCAGCAGCATGGTGAGTCCCTCGATGGCCTCACGGCTGGCCGGGGCCACGTCGAGGACCCGGTCCACCAGCCACGCGGTGACCAGGCTCGCCAGGAAAGCTAGCCCGGCGCCGCGCCAGATGGCGCGCGCCCCCCGCGGAGAGCCGGCCTTGACCGTGGCCGCGGCGAGGGCCGTGCAGAGGAGAAGGGCCTCCAGACCTTCCCGAAACAGGATCCCGAAGGACTGGAAGAACGTGGTCCAGCCAGCGACCGTCCTGCCGGCATCGGCGACGGGCTGGTCGGCCAGGGCGGGGAAAGGAAGGAGTAAAGCCCCGGCGGCCCAGAGGATGAGACTCAGTCTCAACATCGAGGGCAAGATGCGCCCCAATGGGGGGGCTGTCAACCCCCGTTCGACTCTCTTTCGCCCGCACCGATCTCCGCCTCGAGCCAGCTGCGAACCTCGGCGATCTGCGGCGCGTCGGGTGGTGCCAGCTCCAGAAAACGCTCCCAGGCGACGCGCGCGCGGGCGCTGTCCGCCAGGCCGTCCCGCGCCACCCACCCCTCCAAGTACCAGATCGCAGGCATGGAAGGGGCAATCCGCTTGGCCTTCGCGAGCTCGCCGTCGGCGTCCTCCCAGCGGCCCTGCGACATCAGGGCCACCGCCAGATCGACGCGCGGGTTCGGATCGGCCGGCGCCAGGTCCACGGCGGCGCGGAACCTGCGCTCGGCCTCCGCGGGGTCCCCGGCAGCCAGCGACTGCATGCCGAGCCGCACGTACTCATCGACCCCCACATCATGCGGGGCCTCCGCGACCTGCGCTGCCCCGCCCCCGCTCCCTCGCAGCCAGTACCCGGCCAGGAAGCCGAGCGTGAGGGCGACGAAGGAGACGCCGACCAGAAGGCGCGGTCCGATCTGTCGGACCCTCACGAGGGACCCCCTCGAAGGATCGTATCCTCGGGCGCGGCCGGCTCGACCGGGGCGGTCGTGTCCCTCGTCGCTTCCGCAGCCGGCTCGGGCAGATCGAGGGGCTCGCTCGGCCTCCGCTCCGGCACCTCCCGCGGCCGCTCGGGCACCGCCTCGCGGCGATCACCTCGCCCGTACCAGCGCTCCATACGGCGCAGAACGAGCCCTTGGCGGTGGCGGAGCCCCGGAGTGGGCCGGAGCGGATTCCGGATCAGGGGCGCCGGGAGCGTCGCCGCCATGAGGGCCGCCTGCGAGGGGGTGAGCTCCGCGGCCGGCCGATCGAAGTACCGGCGGGCGGCCGCCTCGGCCCCGAACACTCCCGGACCCAGCTCGACGATGTTGAGATACAGCTCCATGATCCGGCGCTTGGGGAGCCAGAGCTCCATCCACGCTGTGAGGACGGCCTCACGGAACTTTCGCAGGAAGCTCCGGCGCGGGCTCAGGTACAGGTTCTTCACCGTCTGCTGCGTGATCGTGGACGCCCCGCGAAGCCGCCCCCCGCGCTCGTGCCTGCCCCACGCTGCCTGGATCTGATCGATGTCGAAGCCATGGTGCTCGTAAAAGCGCGAATCCTCCGCCGCCAGGACCGCGGCCTCGAGGTTGGGCGAGATCTCCGCGATCGGAACCCACCGGTAGCGTGGCTCCCATGTCTCGCCGGCGGCTCCGGCCTCGGCGGCACGGTAGTGCATCACCGACGTGCTTCCGGGAGCGCGGTAGCGATGCCAGAGAACGGCCGGAAAGTACATGAGGACCGAAGCCGCCACGAGCGTAGCCGCGGCGACGACCGCGAAGAGGAAGCCTTTCATGAGGCGGCGCACCGGCTCAGCGGACCCCGGCCGCGGATCGACGTTTCATGGTTCTGGCCACCGTTGGCGACCTCATCCTGTGTGACGGAGGGCTTTACTCCATCGTCGGTGCAGCCCTAGCTTAGATCCTGGCGGCACGAGGCGCGAAACGTGCATCTCACGGGCCCGTGAGGAGGAATCACCGTGTCGATCGAAAGCGCTCTCCTGGTTCAGGCCCTCGGCGAGTACGCCGGTGGGAGCTCGGTCTCGTCGTCCGAGATAACACAGTTCCTTTCCCGGGCCGGAGGCTCGGCCGTCGATTTCCTCGTCGACCACAAGTGGCTGGTGGGCGGGCTCGCTGTGGGGCTCTGGCTGTTCCTGAAGACGGTCTTCGAGTAGATCGCACGGAGCCGGCGTCCGGGCGGCGGAGCCGCCGCCCGTCAGTGGAAGCCGGGAGCGCCACCACGTCGCGCCCCCGTCTCCC
The DNA here is from genome assembly GCA_050732875.1 of Gemmatimonadota bacterium. GTDB lineage: Bacteria > Gemmatimonadota > Gemmatimonadetes > JACCXV01 > JAHWKZ01 > DASRVA01. Next base: position 2,611 of record JBOHRQ010000103.1, read on the forward strand.
ACGGCGGCTGGTGCTACCTCCGAACCCGCTCCTTCAGGCCCTTCCCGGCGCGGAAGGTGGGCACGGTCATGGCCGGAATCCTGATCGACGCGCCGGTGCGCGGATTGCGCCCCATCCGCTCCTTGCGCTTGCGTGTCCCGAATGTCCCGAAGCCCGTGATCGTGAAGTCGCGACCGGCATCCAGCTCGGTCGCGATGATTCCCTGTCTCGGATCCGTCGAGAAGACGGCGTCGAGCACTTCGTGCGCTTTCGTCTTCGAGATGTCGGTCTTCTTGGCCAGCTTGGCGGCGAAGTCGTCCTTGGTCATTCCCGACCCCTTTCCTGGAGCCTGGCCCCTTGAGCGGCCGAGCGGCCGCCTTCCCCGGGGCTTCACGGTAGAGAAGCCTGAGTGCGATGTTGGGACCCGTTTGCGCGGTCCGTCGCGCTTGCCACGACGGCGCCCGGACCATGGGCCTCCCCAATCTTGCACCGGGGGCGGCCTCCGACAAGTCCAGACACGGCGCGGGTTCCGGGGATGCGGGGTGGATGGAGGCGGTAAACGGAGGGGTCACCAGGGGGGCTGTTATCTCCACCCTTCTCCGCGGCGCCTCTCTTTTTCCCGTTGCCTGGTGCGCTCCCGGAGGCTGGTGGTGTCGGGCTGGATGGGCTGAGACGACCTGCGAAGCAGGCTCTGCATGCTGTCTGAGAACGTCACCGCGGGCTCGCCCAGCTCGACGGCAAGCCGGACCACACGGCGCAGAGAGTCACCGCCGAACACGAGGCCCATGTCACGATCAAACCAGTAGACCTGTGAGATGACCGGCTCGCTCTGCCGCTTCAGGACGTCGACCTGGTAGCGAAAGCCGTGGTAGAGATACAGGGTCTTCGTCTCGCCAGGCCTGAGGCGCCCCGTAAAAGTCGTGGCGGCACCGAGATGCTGGTCGGCGGTGGGGTCGATGGTGACGATCCAGTCCTCCTCCGTTTCGTTGTAGAGCTCCAGGACGCGCAGATGCATGGGGCTGCGCATGGTCGAGATCGGAGCCGAGCAGGCCAGGCCGGCTCCCAGGCAGACGCCGATGGCAAGGATCTTCACGCTGGTTCCTCCACGGGAAAGGGCTCGATCGTTGCCCGCGCGACCGAGCCGTAAGGATGGTCTCCCCCTCCGACACGTCTCAGTATGACAAAAGGTCCGCGCCTCGCTCACGGGCGGCGAAGCCATCGGCACCTCTGAGCGCGCCCGCCCGCGCCGCCAGCCCCACCGTCCGGAACTCCAGCGCGTTGACCACCCTTCCCACGCACCTTCCAACGGCCGATGCGGGCCGGACTCGCATGCTTCGGCGTCCCTCAGAAGGAACGGCCGGAGCCCCCCAGCAAGGCTGGTTGGTGGGCCGGAAGTTGGGGACGTGGGACTCCATAGGCCCGGCCTCACGGGCGGCGCGTAAGGGCAGTCGTTGAACTCCTCGTAGCCGTCCCCACGGGACCATTGTGGCGCTTGCCGCACGTGGGTCACCTCCATCCGCGCGCCGTTTCAAACGAATAGGTGCGGGAAAGGGGTGTGGTGCTGAAGCGAGGGCCAAACGCCCTGTGACCTCGGGCAGTATGAATCGCGACGCTCATTGCGGGACCAGCAACAGTTCAGCGCGGCGCAGCGGGATGGATTGCGCCGCGGCGTTGCGTCATGCAGATGCTGACTCGCCGTTCGGGCATCAGCGCCGCCAAGAAGGTGCGGTGTCCGCAGGATCGTTGCTCATCGTTTCCTCGCTTTCCGTGGTTTTGTCCCCTGATTCCAGCGCGGTTGGGTGCGCGCTCGGCCAGGAGTGCGCACCGCATACACTCTATGGAAACAGGATCCGGTCCCCCCCCACGGGGTATCTCTCCGTACAGACCAGCTTGCCGTGCGAATCCAGATGCTTTCGCGTCATGCGGCCGTCGAGATAGAAGAAGATCGGAGCGTCGCCATCCCAGAACCCGAAGCTGCCGTTCACCTCACTCTGGATCGATGATCCATCTGCTCGGGCAGCGGCCCCGCTTCCGCTGAAACCGCGCGTCTCTCGGCCGCTCGCAGGCCAGGACCCTTCGAAATCACCGACGATCGTGACTTCGGGATCGAGACCGACGATCGAGACTGTCCCGCCGCCGGCGTCAATGGCGATCGATCCCTCCACGGGTTGTCCGTTCAGCAAGGGGGGGCACCCCCCCACCTGGCTGTAGAGGGGGGATCCGAAGTCGTCTTCGAGTAGGACGGAAAAGGACCAGTCCCCACTGAAGGCCTTGGCGAGCTCGGCGGGATCCCCATCGCACACGATCTGCGCGCTCGCGACCCGGGCTACCTGGACGGTGATGGTCACCGACTGGCAGGTTCGAAATGGAGTGGTGGCCGTCAGCACGTACTCGCCGGGCGGGAGATCGGCAAAACGGGCTCCGGCCTCAGCCGGGGGGTCTTCCAACGGGACTGTCGCTTCGCGGCTGACAGGACCGCGCGCGGTCACGAGGGCGGGAATCGGATTGCCCAGGGACGACTGGACCTGGACGAGGATCCCACCCGCGGCCTGACAGACGATGTCCACGAAGGCGGTATCATCGCCGCCTTCCTCGAGCAGGGCGATCGCCGGTTCGCAGCTGGTGCCCTCAGGGTTTGCGTGTACCGTATACTCCCCAAGTGGTACACGTTCGAGCCTGAAAGTCCCGTTATCGTCCGTCATCGCGGTCATAGAGATGGGAAAAAGCCCTATCAGTACGCCGGCAAGAGGTGCACCTCCGGCCGTCACGGTCCCCGTGATAGTGCCCCCATTGGGCAGGGGGCCATCGGGTGGGGTTCCAGCGGGATCGGGATCCACGAGGTTGCCGGCGTCACAGCGCAGCGCCATCACTGTAAGGAAGACCAGGCACCCAAGTCGAAGGAAGAGCGTGTTCATCAATTCCTGCCTTTCCGCGGCCTTCCGCCGCCATCCCCCCGGTGATCGACGTCTCCAAAATTCACGGAGGCGTCCAAGTGACCGGGGTCAGTATGAACCGCCGTGCTCACCCTCGGCTCACTATCGGCCCGATGCGGCTCATCCCCGACTCACCCCGGGCCCGATTGCCCCCCTCATGACTCCCTCCGTAGCTTGATCGCGTGAGCACGCCCGACCGCTCCGCCCCGCCGACGCCATCCTTCCGCCTCGAGACCCTGGGAACGCTCGTCCTGCGCGGGCCCGGCGGGAGTGCTCTCGTGGCCGACCACGGGCAGCAAGGCCGTCGGCTGGCGCTCCTCGCCGTGCTGGCAGCGTCCGGCGAGCGGGGCTGCAGCCGGGATCGGCTGCTGCTCCTCTTCTGGCCCGATGCCTCCCAGCAACGCGCCCGTCACTCCCTTGAGCAGTTTCTTTACACGACGCGAAAGGCGATGGGCGAGTCGCTGTTCGCAGGGGTCAACCCGCTGCGCCTCAACCCGGGCATCATGACCAGCGACGTGGAGGACTTCGAGCGAGCGCTCGGGGGGGGTGATCTCGAGGACGCGGCCAGTCTCTACCGCGGCCCCTTTCTCGACGGCTTCTACCTGAGCGATTCTCCCGAGTTCGAGCAGTGGATGATCAGCGAGCGGGCCCGCCTGGAAGCGGCGTACACCGGGACCCTCGAGCGACTGGCCCAGGCGGCGGAAGGCGGCGGGGACCACGAAACCGCGGTGGGCTGGTGGCGCAAGCTCTGCGACACCGATTCACTGAGCGGCCGTCACGCGGTCGGGTTGATACGTGCACTGGCGAATGCCGGCGATCATGCCGCGGCCCTGCGCCATGCCGAGCAGTACGAGCATCTGGTGGAGCAGGAGCTGGGAGCGAGCGTGGGGCCCGAGATCGCTTCGCTCGTCTCCGAGATCCGCGTTCGCGCGAGTGCGGAGCCGCAGACCGTGAGGGCCGCCGCTCCGAATCGCACGGTGCGCAGGAGTGACGAAACACTCGCTCCGCGGCAGCCACCAGCCCCCCAGCGAACGCGGTGGTCATTACGCCGATCCGTCCCGATTGCCGTCGCTGC
>JBOHRQ010000104.1:0-6591 GCA_050732875.1 Gemmatimonadota bacterium
ATGGCGCCGGATCAGAACGTCTTCCACGTGATCAACAGCCCGCTCTCCGAGTACGCCGCGCTGGGCTTCGAGTACGGTTTCTCGGCGGCCGACCCGTGGACGCTGGTGATATGGGAGGCGCAGTTCGGCGACTTCATGAACGGCGGCCAGATCGTGATCGACCAGTTCCTGTCGAGCGGCGAGTACAAGTGGCAGCGGATGTCGGGTCTGGTGATGCTGCTCCCGCACGGTTACGAGGGGCAGGGTCCCGAGCATTCGAGCGCGCGGCTCGAGCGCTTCCTGGAGCTGTGCGGCGAGGGCAACCTGCAGGTCTGCAACCTGACGACCCCGGCCCAGCTGTTCCACGCGCTGCGCCGCCAGGTCCACCGCGACTTCCGGAAGCCGCTGGTCGTGATGAGCCCGAAGAGCCTCCTCAGGCACAAGCTCGCCGTGTCGCGAATCGGCGAGTTCACCGACGGGGGATTCAAGCGCGTCCTGGACGAGGGCGAGCTGGCCAACCGGGACGCAGTCCGGCGCCTCCTGCTGTGCTCGGGGAAGGTGTACTACACTCTCCTCGAGGCGCGCCGGGAGCGGCTGCTCGAGGACACCGCGATCGCGCGGATCGAGCAGCTCTATCCGTTCCCGCACGCCGAGCTGAACGACCTCGTCTCCGAGTACCCCAACCTGCGCCAGCTCGTCTGGGTGCAGGAGGAGCCCGAGAACATGGGAGCGTGGCGGCACGTGCGGCACCGCCTCGAGCGCCACGTGCCGAAGGGGGTCGCGCTGCGCTACGTGGGGCGGCAGGAGGCGGCCTCGCCGGCGACGGGCTCGCACCGCGTGCACGCGGAGGAGGAGAAGGCCCTCGTCGAGATGGCTCTGGATTCATGATTTCGTGTCCACATCGAGCCTGCCTTCCGGCTCGGCGCTAGGTTCCCCGGATCGTTCCTCACAGCGGAGGGTCCTTGGACATCGTAATTCCGGCGCTCGCCGAATCCGTGACCGAGGGCGATCTCGGCTCCTGGCTCAAGCAGGATGGAGCTCAGGTCGAGAAGGACGAGGCGATCCTCGAGCTGGAGACCGACAAGGCCACGGTCGAGCTCGCCGCCGAGACCTCGGGAAAGCTCGAGATCCTGATCCAGGCAGGGGAAACCGTGCACGTCGGTGACGTCGTCGGCCGGATCGTCGAGGACGGCGCCGGCGCACCCCCGAAGGAGAAGACCGAGGCCCCCGAGGCGGCCGCGGAGCCGTCCCAGCGGAAGCAGCCCGAGCCGGAGCGGAAGAAGCCTGAGCCGGAGCAGGGTCGGCCGGCGAAAGCCGAGGCCGTGGAGGAGGAGGGGCGGCCGGCGGCTCGCGGGAAGAAGGCCCGGCCCGAGGAAGCGGCCGGGGCCGAAGAGGAGCCCGAGGAGGAAACCCGGGAAGAGGCAGCCGCGCCCCGCGAGGTCGCCCCCGCGGCCGGAGAAGAGCCGCGCCAGCCCGCTTCCGCTGCCGAAGCCGAGGAGCCTGCCCAGCCCGAGGGGGCCCGCCGCGACGTGGGGGTGGGTGTCGAGGAGCTCACCGTCGTTCCCGGCGATCTCGCCGAAGAGCCCGGCGAGCGGGTCGAGGACGAACCCGGCACCCGACGCGAGCGGATGTCGCGCCTGCGGCTGCGGATCGCCGAGCGTCTCGTGGAGGCGCAGCGGACGGCCGCGATCCTGACCACATTCAACGAGGTCGACATGTCCGGCATCCTGGCCCTGCGCCAGGAGCATCAGGAGCAGTTCGAGTCCCAGCACGGTGTGCGGCTGGGGTTCATGTCGCTGTTCGCCCGCGCCTCCGTGCTGGCGCTCCGCGATCTCCCCGAGATCAATGCTTTCATCGACGGGAACGAGATCGTCTACCACGATCACGTCCATCTGGGGATCGCGGTTGGCACCCCGCGGGGACTCGTGGTCCCCGTCATCCGGAACGCCGACCGGATTTCGCTGGCCGAGATCGAGCGCCGGATCAAGGAACTGGCCACCAAGGCGCGTGACGGAAAGATCGCGATCGAGGACCTCCAGGGCGGGACCTTCACGATCTCGAACGGGGGGATCTACGGATCGTTGATGTCGACGCCGATCCTGAATCCCCCCCAGAGCGGCATCCTCGGCATGCACAAGATCGAGAAACGCCCGGTGGTGCTGGAGGACCCCGAGGGCGGACCGGACAGGATCGAGGCCCGGCCGATGATGTACGTCGCCCTCTCGTATGATCACCGCCTCGTGGACGGTGAGGGGGCGGTCACGTTCTTGGTGAAGCTGAAGGAGCGGCTGGAGGAGCCGACCCGGCTGCTTCTCGACGGCTGACCCGTCAAAACCGCGTTACGGCGCGTCGTCGCGATCCCGTCGCGGCGGCGCGGGACACCCCGACCAGGAGGTCCTTCGCATGACACGGAGTCCGTCAGCGCTCTTCGCTTCCATCGTCATCATGACTCTGGGCGCCTGCGGCGGCGGCCAGGAGACGGCACCTGATGAGCCGGGCGAGGCCGACACCGCGCTCGAGACGGGTTCGGCGACCCTACCCGCCCCCACTCCCATCGCCACCGAATACGCCCCTGAGCTGGAGGTGAACCTGGACGACATGGAGAGGACCGCTTCGGGCCTGTACGTGCGTGACGTGCGTGAAGGGGAGGGGGAGTCGGCCGCCGCCGAGGACACCGTCGTAGTCCATTATACCGGCTGGCTGCCCGGCGGCATGAAGTTCGATTCCAGCCGCGACCGCGGCGAGCCGTTTTCGTTCGTTCTGGGAGAGGGGCGCGTGATCCCGGGGTGGGAGGAGGGGGTGTCGGGCATGCGGGTCGGCGGTCAGCGGCGACTCGTCATCCCGCCCGACCTCGGCTACGGTCCGATGGGCGCCGGCGACGTGATCCCGCCCGACGCGACGCTCGTTTTCGAGGTGGAGCTGCTGGAAGTCCGCTAGCGCCGGTGTCGCACCAGCAGCGGGTCAAGGAGAATCGATGTGCCGATGCCGGATTGTGGTCAGTTCTTGAAGCGGTAGGTGATGCGGCCGCGGGTGAGGTCGTAGGGGGAGAGCTCCACAGTCACCCGGTCCCCGGTCAGGATCTTGATGTAATTCTTGCGCATCTTTCCGGAGATGTGCGCGAGCACTACGTGCTCATTGTCGAGCCGCACCCGGAACATCGTGCTGGGAAGGCACTCCTCGACCGTGCCCTGGACCTCGATGACACCCGCTTTGTCCGCCATGCCAATGAATTTAGCGGATCGGGCTGCCGGAGGCTAACGGCTGCACCCCCTAGAACTCGACGGTGAGCCCGATCTGGTACTGCACCGCCTCGATCTCCGACTCCACCAGCCGCCGGTCGATGTCCACCTCGCCCTGGTCGGTGACCAGCGACCCCTCGGTCAGGTACTCCACATCGTCCCCGCGGATGGCGCGGGCGCCGAGGTCCATATATGCCCGTACAGGGTCCCGGCCCTGGCCGAGGACGCGGCCTTGGGCGTCGACGTCGGGTCGGGAATCGCCCTCGTAGACACGGATCAGCACCCCGCCGCCCCCGCCCCAGATCCAGGTTCCGTCACTCTGGTTGGTGTCGCTCAGGATCGTCTCGTCGGTGAACCGGTTCTGGAGCGACGTCGTCGTGAAGAACCACCCGAAGCCGCCGGTTCCCTGCAGATAGGGCTGGACGGCGCCGGTCGGGGCCTTGAGCTGGACCAGGCCCTGGATCATGGCGGTGTTGTTGGTGGTCTCCACGTCCACCCGCAGGTCGGGGATGGTCGGCGAGAGGGGCGCACGGCGCCCGGTGCGGCCGTAGGACTGGACGAGGCCGGTCACCCCCAGACCGAAGACCCGGTCCTCGTCGAAGGCGTAGAGATAGCCACCCGTGAAGCCGTAACCGGTGTCCGTATTGATGTCGAAGGGACCGCGCGGGTCCGTGATCGCGAAGGCCGCCGTCACCTGGTGCTGCGCAAAGGCGGCGCGAGGAAGGGCCGACAGGGCAAGGGCGAGCCCCAGCGCGATGGCGAGGGGGCGAACGGACACCGATCCGATCATAAAGCCTCCGTGAGAAGTCCCGAAGTCGCGACCAACGTGATGGTACGCCCCGGGAGCGTGTCAGGTTCCCGTTCGGGCGTCCAGCCTCTCTTTGACGGCCGGCGGGAACGTGTGAATGGTTCTTCGAGCTTCGCAGTCCAAACTTCCGGAGTGAGCGATCAGAGGTCCAGCAGAATCCTGAGCCGTCCCTCGACCGCCGCCAACGTTATCGCTCCCACTGCGCCCGCCTGGCGACGGAGGCGGTTCTTCGAGATCGAGCGGACGTTCTCGCACTTGATGAAGCTCTTCGCAGACAGCCCGCCCTCCGGAGGATCCACCTCGACATGGGTGGGGATTCTTCGGTATCGGCTCGTGATCGGTACCACGATAACGAGGTCCGCGGGACCGTGATTGAACGGGTCAACCGAAACGACCAGGCACGGGCGATCACCTGCCTGCTCACGGCCGCGCGCCGGATCGAGATCGGCCCACCAGATCTCGCCGCGCGACGGCTGGAAGGGCATCAGTCCTGCTCCAGTCCGTCGGCCAGGGTGGACTCCCATGCTTCGCGTTCGGCCAACTCTTCGCGCCAGGCCGCCTCGTCCTCGCGAAGGCTGGCGAAAGCGGCGTTCAGCTCAGCCAGAAACCGCTGGCGGCGGTAATGCTCGAGCGCCTTCTCGAGGACCTGCTGCTGTGACTCGCCGGTTTCCTCCGCCATCTGACGAAGGATCTGACGGGCGGAGGGCGAAATGCGGGTCGTGGGCATTCGAGACTCCTTCCTGAATATCGTGGTCGATTAAGTATACAGAATTGTAGTCCAAATCGTCAACTAATGCGTTGCCAGCGCCTTCTCACGATCTCGCTGGCGGGCGTAGGAGGGCGGGAGCTCGAGGTCGGAATCGCGGAAGCGCTCGACCAGATCCGGCAGGTAGTCCTCGAATCCGGCGAATCGAAGTCCGAGATCCTCCTTCGCTCGCCGGTTGTCGAGAACCGACATCCAGGGGTTGGAGAAGGGCGAGCAGGCCGGGAAGAGGCCCGTCGCCTCGAGGTCCGCGCGGGGCCGGTGGACGACCTCGGGCTCGACGCCCAGGAGCGCGGCCAGCCGGTTGAGGAACTCGTCCAGCGTCCAGAGATCGTTTTGAGCCAGGTTGTAGGCGCGTCCCTGGCCCGCGCCGCTCTCCAGGAGGCGCAGGACGGCCGCCACTACGTCCGCCTGATGAACGTGGCGGAGGCGGGGCCCTTCTTCGAGCGGAACCAGCAGCGGTCCGCCGTCGAGAAAGCGGCCCACGTAGCCGTGAATCCGGCCGTAGTGGTCCCGCTCGCCGTGGATCATCGGAAGGCGGAGGCGGGTACCCGGGAACCGACGGGCCCCCCAGGCGTCGGCGAGCAGATCCTCGCACTCGCGTTTCTCGATCCCGTAGCGCCATTCGGCGGACTCCCAAGAACTTCCCGGAGGCGGGTCGAGGAGAGGGCCGTCGTAATCCTCCTCCCGGGCCGGGACGGGGCAAGCCTCGCGAACGAGATAGACCTGCCCGGTGGAGATGTGGACGTAGTGACCCACGCGACCGTCGAGCACCCCGATGGCGGCGCGCGTGTCGCCGCCTCGCATGGCGATCGTGTCGATGCAGGCGTCGAACGAGCGCCCGCTCAGGGCCCGGGCGAGCTGCCCCGGGTCGGTCCGGTCGCCGTGGAGGCGCTCGACCCGGTCGCCCAGCTCGTCGGGCGTCCGTCCGCGATTGAACGTCGTCACGCGATGGCCGCGATCGGTGAGCGCGATCGCCAGGTGGTGGCCGATGTTCCGCGTTCCGCCGATCAGGAGAACGTCCATGAGAGACCTACGAGTGGACCCTAGTACCGCACTCCGACCAGCCGCCAGCCTCCGCCTGTCCACTCCAGCCAGAACGTGGCCGGGCGGGGAGCGCGCTCGCTGTCCGCCTGGACCTTCCACACGCGGAGGCGGGCCAGGACGTCGGCGGGATCCTCCTCCTCGAGCGTCACGGAACCCTCGGGGCGGGGGATTGAGATCGACGGCACGGTCGATTCGCCCTCCGCCTCGAGGTCCGGATCGAGCGCCTCCCAGTCGAACTCCCAGCGGTACTGGGCGAGACCGCCGAAGTGGCGGATCCACAGGTCGTCGAAAACGAGGGCGCCGTTCTCGATCCGAGGATCATCGAGCGGCGAGACCTGGGCGAACCAGTAGCGGCCCGTCATGTCGCGCCGCTCCGTGAGCCCGCGCAGGATGTAGCGCGCGGCCTCGGGGTCGGAGTACCGCCCAGCTTCGACGGCGGCGAAGAGCTGCGCGTCGGTGAACGACATGACGAGCTTGGCCCCCCAGTAGCCGTCCCGCGCTGTCAGGTTGTCGAACGCGGGGTTGGGGATATTGGGCTTCCAGCCGGCCGGATCGAAGTTCTCCGACGAGTAGTAGCCGGCCGCCGCGGGATAGTCCGGGGCGGGCTCGGTCTGCCAGGGTTTCTTGTAGAGCCCGAGCGTAATGAAGCGCTTGCCCATGGCCGCCAGGTCCAAGGCGTTCTCCTGGCCGTGACGGGGAGTGTGCGCACGCACCGCGGCGGAGCCGAGCGCGGAGCCGAAGTCGATGAGGTTGTG
>JBOHRQ010000105.1:0-6523 GCA_050732875.1 Gemmatimonadota bacterium
GTGCTCTCGCGGGACGCCCGGCGCTACTTCGCGTCCCCGTGGGAGGCGCCGGTCGTGGGGGACTGCCGCCTGGAAAAAAAGCGCGATGGACCGGGGCCGGTCCTGGCCGCGGCAGCCCCTACCGGACTGGTCGAGGCCCTATTTCAGGCTGGCACTGCGGTCGGGTGGGAGATCAAAACCGTGGTTCCTGCCCAGTCGGCCTGGGCGGCCATGGCCAACGGGCTTCGCCCGGAGCACGGCGACGATGGGAGCGCCCCGTCACGCGATAGAGACAGCCTGGCCGTCGTGGCCCTGGTGGAAGAGACGATCGAGGTCCTCCAAACGCGTGAAGAAGAGTTGATCGCTACGCGTAGGCTGCCGGCCGAGTGGGACGCTGAACGACTGGCTCGTTTCGTAGCCGAAACCCTGCGTGAGGAGGGTCCCCTTCTTGAAGCGAGGGGGGCACCCACCGGTGTTGAGGAGGAGGTCCAGGCTCCGTCAGTGCCGACGGTTGTCGTGATCGGCCCGGAGCCGATGCGCGGCAGATTTGCAGAAGCTCTCACGGCTCATGACGTGGATGCCCTGATCACCGCGGATGACGGGTTTCTGGCCAACCCTACCCGCCTGGCCGCAGCCTTCGCTTCCCGGGTGAAAGCCCCCCGGCTCGTTCCGGTCGAGATCCGGGCCGCCATCCGCCGACGTTCGCGAAGGCAGGCCCTCGCCCTGGCCGGCGGCGGAGCGCTGCTCCTGGCCCTGGCGGGCGTGGTCGAGATCTGGGGCCTCCATCGCGAAGTGAACGCGGTCGCCGCCCGTCGCGCCAGCCTCGCAGCGGAGGTGCGCGCGGCTCTTGGGGCGGGAGACTCTCTTGTCTCGGGCATCGAGAAGCTGATCACGCTCGGAGAGCTAGAGCGCGAGACCTCGCGTCTCTCGCTGGCGTTGCCCGAGGTCACGGAACACTTGCCGCGAACGTCCTACCTGGAGTCCTTCACAGCCCGGGCGGATACGCTTCTTCTGACCGGTGCCGCGGAGCGGGCGGCCGTGGTCTTCGAGGGGCTCCAGAAGTCGCAGGGAATCGAAGCCGTCCAGTCGGAAGGGCCGATCCGTCGCGACGAGGCCGAGGAAGGTGTCATGCGCGAGTCGTTCACGCTCTCCGCGCGGATCGGGGAGCGAGCGCCTTGAAACGACTCGGCCGACCCCGCCTAGAAGGGATCAAGCTCAAGCCGCGCGACCGCCGGGCGCTGAAGCTTGGCGCGCTCGTCCTGGGACCGGTCCTTTTCTTCACCCATGGGGTGCGTCCCTATCTGGGCGCCCGCGCGGAGCTAGTGGAGCGGCTCGAGACCGAGCGCGCCTCCTATGAGCGCGAGCTCCGGCTTCTCGCCGACTCGGAGCGGTTTCCCGAGCTCCGCCAACAGGCGGTGAAGGGTCTCGAGCATGAGACAGGACGGCTGTTCGAGGGCCCGAACGACGCTTCAGCTGGGGCGGCCCTGGCAGCCTTCGTCGAAACGCGCGCCCGGGAGAGCGAGGTCCATCTCCAGGGCGTTCAGACGCTGGCGACGGACTCGATCGCGGGCGGCCTGATGCGGCTCCGCGTCGAGCTTCAGGGGATGAGCGATCTGGAGGGAGTTCTGCGGCTCCTGGCCGCGCTCGAGGGCGGAGACAAGCTTATCTCGGTCGAAGAGCTTCGGATCGAGCGGCGGGAGGGGTTCGTAGTGTCGCCGCCCGCGGTAGCCAGAACCCAGCCTCCCACGGAGTTGGGCCTGGCCGCGACCGTCCCGGGCGGAGCCGACCCCGCCGATCCGGGGCCTGGTCCGGAGGCCGCCTCCTCAACTCCTACCGTTCTCTCGGTCTCCGCGGTCGTTACGGGCTACACGACCGTCCCTGGCCCGACCGAGGAACCCGTCGGCGAGCCTTTGGCGGCGCGAGATCGATGAGCCGGCTTCTTTCCCAGCGTGCTCTGAGATGGCTGGCTGGGCCCCAGGGGACAGGGCCATTCGGAGGGTCTCCGATCCTCCCGGCGGCAGTCTTTCTCGTGGCGGCCTTCCTGATCGCGGCCGGGTCGCTCCGGCGCGCGATCCTCCTCGAGCCCCTGCCGGGTTCCGTGGAGCTCCCGCCTCGGTCGCCCGTGCGGACGATCGATCCCCGTCCCGAGGTGCCGGGCGAGGTCCTCGTCAACGCGATCCTGAACGACCCCTTCCGCCCCGACCGCCAGGCCTCAACCGAGCGCTTCGTCCTGCCCGAGAAGCGAGCCGCCCAAGCCGAGGCCGCCCGGGCTGCTGCTGCCGCGCCCGCAGGCCCGCTGAAGCTCCTCGGCACGGTCGTCCTGCCCGACGGCGGCGCGGCCATGGTGGAGGGCTCGGGCGAGGCCCGGATGGTCGAGGTCGGCCAAAGCTTCCTGGGCCACCGGTTGAAAGACGTCGAACGGGGCCGTGCGGTCTTCGTCTCGCCGGCCGGCACTGCGGAAGTCCTCGAAGTCGACAAGCGGGAAAGCTGACCATGAGGGCCTTCGTCGTGATCCTCATGATCGCGAGCTTGCCGGGGATCTCCGCGGGCCAGGAAGTCCGTGCGACCGAGGCCGGCGTCTACTTGGACTTCCAGGACACCGACCTCCGGCTCGTCATCACCGCGCTCTCGGAGGCCGGGAACCTGAACGTCGTCTACTCGGATCTTCCGCCTCGCAAGGTGACGCTCCGGACGGCCCAGCCCGTGGCGCGCGAGAACATCCTGGGCCTCCTCCGGAGCCTGGCCGAGTCGAACGACCTCCTCCTGATCGAGGAGGAGGCGGGGCTGATCCGGATCGAGAGCCTGGGTCCGGCCGCACCGGGTGGCGCCGCTGGGGTCGCTGCCGGCGAGGAGGCGGACCTCCGGATCTTCGTCTATCGGCTCAAGCACGCGCGCGCCCCGCAGCTCGCGGCGACCCTCCAATCCCTGTTCGGCGGAACCCCCTCCCGCGGACGGGAGGAGCGCGGCCGCCGGCGGACCTTGTCGGAGACCCTCCGCGAGCAGCGGATCCCGCGCGTGGCGCCAGACAGCGAGCCCGACGTCACGGTCGAGGTCGGCCCGGCCGCCCCGGCGGGGCTCCCGGGGCAGCTCTCGGGCGAGATCCAGATCGTCCCGGACGAGCTCACCAACTCGCTCCTCGTCCGCTCCAACTCCGCCGACTGGGAAATCATCCAGCAGACGATCGAGGCGCTGGATCTCAGGCCCCTTCAGGTGCTGATCGAGGTCCTGATCGCCGAGGTCCGGCGCGACAAGGCCCTCGAGCTCGGGATCGGGGGCGAGATCCACCGCGCGGACGAGGACACCGAGATCACGGGAACGCTCGTCTCGAAAACGGTCGGGGACCTGGTGCTCGAAGTCATGGAGCTGGGCCACTTCGATGTCGAGGCGACGCTGAACGCGCTCGCCTCGAGCGGCCGGGTCCGGATCCTCTCCCGGCCGGTGATCCTCGCCCAGAACAACCAGGAGGCCCGGATCCTTGTCGGCTCGGAGCGGCCGTTCATCCAGGTCTCCCGCTCCCTGCCGACCGACGAGGCGGTGCGCGACCAGGTGGTCCAGTTCCGCGATGTCGGCACCTCGCTCACCATCGTCCCCACGATCAACAGCGACGGCTATGTCAACCTGGAGGTCGTCCAGGAGGTCTCGACGGCGACCAGTGAGGTCCAGTTCGGGGCGCCCGTGATCTCGACCCGCGAGGCGGCCACGCATCTGTTCGTTCATGACGGGCAGACGGTCGTGATCGGCGGCCTGATCGAGAACCAGGAGACTAGGAACCGAAGCGGGATCCCGCTGCTCAAGGACATTCCGCTCCTGGGCTACCTGTTCGGCACGACGCGGCACGAGGTCCTGCGGAACGAGCTGTTCGTATTCCTGACCCCCCACGTCATCCAGAACGACGCCGACGCCGAGCGGCTGCGCGAGGGCGTGGAGGGTGGAGTCGACCACCTCGATGGCGTGCTCGATGAGACCGGACCGTTGATCCCGCCTAGGGAGGAGATTTCGGTCCCGATTGTTCCGCGACAGATCCTTCCGCGGGGCGACGAGGATCCCTCCCAGGGACCGTCGTCATGACATCGACGACCGCGTCGGCTGCCGCCTCCGACAGTCCCGACCTGCGTTCGCTCGCAGCGCTCTCGGACGCCTACCCGGCCGAATACCTGGACTACTACGCCGTTCTGCCGCTGGTGGTCACGGACGGTCGACTTCGGGTCGCGACCTGGGTCGACGACGTAGACCCGCAAGCCCTGGACGACCTCAGACTCGCCTTCCAGGCCGAGCCCGAGCTCGTGCGACTCCCGGAGCAGGATGTCCGGGCTGCGATCCAGCGGGTCTACGGCTGTGGATCGACTGCCGAGGCCCTGGTCGCTGATCTGGACGCCGGGGAGGCGGTCATCGTTGGCGAAGAGATCCCGCTGGACGACCTTCGCAGCCAGGCCAACGAGGCGCCGGTCGTCCGGCTCGTCAACCTGCTCATTCTCGAAGCTATGGAGGCCCGCGCCTCGGACGTTCATCTGGAGGGGCACGCACGGGGGCTCGCAGTCCGCTATCGGGTGGACGGCATTCTGCAGGAGGCGCCCACGCCGCCCGCCCATCTGGGGGCGGCGGTCGTCTCTCGGATCAAGATCATGGCCGAGCTCGATATCGCCGAGCGGCGGGTGCCGCAGGACGGCCGGATCCGGCTCCGCCTTCGGGACCGGGAAGTTGATGTCCGTGTCTCGGTCGTGCCCACGCTCCACGGGGAGAGCGTAGTCCTCCGCATCCTTGACCGCGAGCGGGGCCGCGTGGCGCTCGAGGGCCTGGGCATGGGTAGCGAGACGCTGGTCCGGTTCGTCGAAGCCATCGGAAAACCCCAGGGGATCGTCCTCGCCACAGGCCCGACCGGGAGCGGCAAGACGACTACCCTCTACGCCGCGCTCGAACGGCTCCGGACGGGTCGCGAGAAGATCCTCACGGTCGAGGATCCGATCGAGTACGAGCTCACCGGCGTCGCCCAGATGCCGGTCAACCGCAAGGTCGGGGTCACGTTCGCGACCGCGCTCCGAGCGCTCCTGCGCCAGGATCCCGACATCCTCCTGGTCGGCGAGATCCGTGACGGCGAAACGGCTGAGATCGCGACCCACGCCGCTCTGACCGGCCACCTGGTCCTCTCGACCCTCCACACCAACGATGCAACGAGCGCGGTAACCCGCTTGGTCGACCTGGGCGTGGCCGACTACCTGGTGGCGAGCACGGTGGAGTGCGTGCTGGCCCAGCGCCTCGTCCGTTGCGTCTGCGAGGTGTGCGCCCTGAAGGTGCCGATCGAGGAAGGGTGGTCGGCGGCGCTCGGCGACCCGCCGGCCGGGCTCGAGACGGTCGCCCGCGGCGCCGGCTGTGACGACTGCCGGGGCACCGGCTACCGCGGCCGGATCGGGATCTTCGAGCTCCTGGTGTTCGACGACGACCTCAGGGAAGCTCTGCGCGATCGACCCGACGCCCGCTATCTCCGCCGCCTGGCGGTCGAGAAGGGACTGCGAACCCTGCGCGACGACGGAATACGCCAGATCGTCCACGGCGTCACGACGGCGGAAGAGGTCCTGCGGGTGACGCTGGGATGACCGCTTTCCAATACTGGAGAGTTGAGGTGTTTTACCGACGGTCGCGCCAGTACCCTGGCTTTCGGCTGTGATGGGCCACGGCGACCACGAGGGCCTGATCACCCTGTGCTTCGTAGATCAAGCTGAAAGGAAACCGTCTCAGAAGTACGCGGCGCGTGTTACCTTCGAGAGGAAGTCCTGCACGAGGATTGGCGGTAATGTTCCCAACGGCGCGTTCGATCTCGTCGATAAAATCTGCGCCGAGCCCTGGGGTCCGAGCCTCATAGAAGTCCACCGCTTCCAGAAACTCCAAACGTGCGGGCGTGAGCCAGCGGACATACATCAAGCAAGGCGATTGCGTGCCTCGTTGATGACCTCATCGGCCGGTATGGAGTCGATCTCCCCGGCCCGGTAGCTCTCCAATCGGCGACGCACCTCCAAGGCCCAGGCCTGTTCGATCTCCGTTTCCTCGTCCAGGCTCGCGATCAGCCGCTCGGCCAAGCGAGCGCGTTCGCTCACTGGAAGCGACAGTGCCGCCGCCTCGAGTTCCTCTGCAGCAGAAAACATGAAGCATTTCCTCCCCTCGAGATTCGTCTCAAGTATAAAGCATTGCTTCGTGGGCGCGCACCTCGGGCACCTCATGGTGGAACCGGGGGGTTGGCCTTCTCATGCTGCAGCTTTCTCGCTTAGCGGTGGTTTGAGGCCCACCGCAAGAACCCGGCAGCCGCGATCCTCTGGGAGGCGCTTCGGCAGGAACTCCACCGGGCGAGCCGAGCGTCCTCTCTGATTGATTACCGTGAGCGCATCGTCATCGACCCCGAGGTCCGCTTCGGGAAGCCGATCGTTCGCGGCACTCGCATCACGGTCGGTGATGTGCTCTCCTATCTCGCCGGAGGCATGATCGAGGAGGAGATCCTCGCGGATTTCCCCCAGCTCAGGACCGAGGACATTCGCGCCTGCCTCTACGACCCGGG
>JBOHRQ010000106.1:0-6485 GCA_050732875.1 Gemmatimonadota bacterium
TTCGGTGTGGACAACCACGCATGAGTGGGTCCACTGGCGTTCCCTCTATATCGAAGATCCGGACGGAAATCAGGTTGAGCTTGTGTGCTATGACCCAGAGGCGTGACTCCGATACCGTGCTGCATAATTCAAGTTAGGCTTAATCGCGCTGTTGCTACCGGCGCGGCCGGGTGGCGGTCCTTTCGGGCAGCACCGGGAAATTGGCAAAACCACCTTAGTCGTTGGAGCCGGACATGAAGCTATACATTTTGGTTACCGGCCTCGCCTTTGCGCTACTGTTTTTGGCGCACGTTGCAAGAGTTGCCCTAGAGGGATGGGACGTCGCAGCCAGTCCAGTATTTATCATCACTACGCTTGGTTCGCTTGCAATGTGCATGTGGGCAATTTACCTGTACAGGCAACAGCCGTCCCGTTCTGTGCAGCCGCGACAATGAAACTGCCATCTGACAATTCCTTCAAGCCGAAGCCGCTTCGCGACTCGGCTTGATTCCAGCGTTAGACGGCGCACGCAACTCTCGGTTCCAATGGAGTCATTATGGTTACGGTCCTGATCGCTTCGCTGTGCGCGGGAATCTTTGCGGGAGCGGCAATCTACATCAACGCCGTCGAACACCCGGCTCGAGTTTCCTGCGGTTCCGAACTCGCCATCAGGGAGTTCGCACCCAGCTACCACCGGGCTACTGTGATGCAGGCCTCGCTTGCGCTAATCGGGTTCGTGGCTTCCCTTGCGGCGTGGTCGCAAGGACGGGACAACTGGGTGCTCCTCGGCGGTCTGCTCCTGGGGTCCGCTGTACCTTTCACACTGCTGGTGGTCCTCCCCACCAACAGGCGGCTCCTCGATTCGACGCTCGACCCACGTTCATCGGAGGCGACCCAACTTCTACGGCTATAGGGAAGGCTGCATGGTGTGCGGAGCCTGGTGAGTCTCCTCGCTTTCGTCATCTTTCTGGCTCGGCTGAGCCAAGGTTGACCGGTTGGAGAGGCGCCGTTTAACAAGCGAATGGACCTGACCGCGCGGCGGGTTCCTCAAGCTGGCATGTGAGTCCATGCTGCGTGACGCCGTGAGCTGGTGTGCTCCGGTGGCTGCGCGGCAAGTCATTCGCGAATCCGTTAGACGGACGAAGATGACACCATCGTGCGAGGGGACGGGCCGGCGGTATCAGGAATCGCTCGATCCGACCTTGGGCCCCCATCGCTGCTGGGCTGTGGCTCAGTGTCAGCGGAATTTCTGTGGGTTGTGGTGAAGTCAGACTAGCAGAGGTTATGAAGATGGGCCGGAACGCCAACGCCTTTGATTTCCTCCTTGGCGAATGGGACATCGCGATGCTCGTCATGCCCGAGGGGACCACGGTCGGCCGGCGCGCAATATCACAAGTGCACCGAGTCCTAGATGGTACCGCGCTCTTCGACGAGATTCGCCATCTGGACGAGGCAGGTCAGGTCAACTTTCGGGGCGCGAGCTTCCGAACCTACGTTCCCGACAGTGACGCGTGGTATGTGGTGTGGATGATGGCGAACGTCGAAGGCTACAGCGCGTTGCGCGCTGAAGTTGTCGATGGCGAAGTCCGGACGACTGGTCGAGGCAGGGATTCCGGCGGTGAGTTGATAGAACAGGGTCGCTACCACGATATCTCTGCAGATGGTTACTCCTTCGTGCTCGATCGCTCCTACGACGGCGGCAAGACGTGGATCCGGCCCTTCGTTTCGTTTCGCGCCACTCGTCGCGCGGCCGAGAAGTGATGCCGGCTATCGACCCGCGGCTCAGGCTGGCCCGATCATCTAACAGCTTCTGGTGACTTGGCTGCCCAGGTGGAGCCACCTGGCGGGGCGCGGTGCCGTCCGTTCATGCGGCTCCCGGGAGCCGGCGTTACATTCTGTTTGATGACACAGACGGCCACATCTGGCACCGAATCCGCCGCCCAGCCGCTCCAGCTGCGCCTCCTGGTGAACGGCGAGCCGCGAGTGTTCTCGGCCGCCGTCCACAAGACCCTCCTCGAGGTCCTCCGTGAGGAGCTGGGGCTCACCGGAACCAAGCACGGCTGCGAGCTGGGGGAGTGCGGGACGTGCACGGTGCTGGTGGATGGCGAACCCGTCCTCTCTTGCCTGGCGCTCCCGGCCGCGCTGGAGGGCCGCAAGATCACGACCGTCGAGGGGCTCGAGGGGCCGGCCGGGCTCCATCCACTCCAGCAGGCGTTCGCCGAGCTCGGCGCGGCCCAGTGCGGCTACTGCACGCCGGCCTTTCTGCTGACCGGCAAGGCCCTGCTGGACGGGAACGCCGACCCGACGCGCGAGGAGATCGTCGAGGCCCTGGGCGGAAACCTCTGCCGCTGCACGGGCTACCTGAAGATCTACGAGGCCGTCGAGCTGGCCGGGGCGCGAATGCGCGGCGAGGACGCCGAGCCCGCCCGCGAGACGCTCTACGGCGAGATCTGATCCGATGTCCAAGATCGAGACCACGACAGCTCCGCCCAGGCCGGCCGAACGCCGAGGGCCGGCGGAGAAACGCGGTGCGGGCCGCCAGCCGTCGGGCGATGGGCGGGGCGCTGACGGACAACGCACCGCTGGCCTCCGCGTCGTCGGCACCTCGCTCCCCAAGGTCGACGCGGTGGCCAAGGTCACCGGCCGGACGCGCTTTGCCGACGACCTCTTCCTGCCGCGGATGCTCCACTGCCGGATGCTCCGGGCGACCACGCCGCACGCCAACATCGTCTCGATCGACACCTCGAAGGCAGAGGCCCTTCCCGGCGTCCACGCCGTCCTGACGGGGAAGGACCTGCCAATCCCCTACGGAATCCTTCCGGTTAGCCAGGACGAGCACGCCCTCTGCCTCGACAAGGTGCGGTTCATCGGCGACCCCATCGCGGCGGTGGCGGCGCTCGACGAAGAGACGGCGTGGGAGGCGTGCCGCCTGATCGAAGTCGAGGTCGAGGAGCTCGAGCCGGTCGCCTCGATCGACGATGCGCTCGACGCCGAGGATCCACGGATCCATCTCTATGGCGACGGTCACAACGTCCATAAGGCGGTGGCGCTCGAGTTCGGCGACGTCGAGGCGGCGCTCGCCGAGGCCGACCTGGTCCAGGAGGACGTCCTCTTCTACGAGGGCAGCACTCATCTTCCGATGGAGCAGCACGCGGCGCTGGCCGACTGGACGCCGGACGCGAAGCTGACCCTCTGGACCTCGAGCCAGACGCCCCACTACGTGCACCGCGCGCTGGCCCAGGTGCTCGAGATGCCGCCGGCGCGGATCCGCGTGATCGCGACCCCCAACGGCGGGGGCTTCGGCGGCAAGAGCGACCCCTTCAACCACGAGATCGTGGTCGCCGAGCTGGCCCGCCGGACGGGCCGGCCGGTCAAGATCTGCCTGACCCGCGAGGAGGTCTTCTACTGCCACCGCGGCCGGCATCCGGTCCTCATGTGGGTCAGGACCGGCTTCCGGAAGGACGGCTCGATCACCGGCATGCACTTCCGCTCGTTCCTGGACGGCGGGGCGTACGGCTCCTACGGCGTCGCCTCGACCTACTACACGGGCGCGCTCCAGACCGTCACCTACCCAGTGCCGGCCTACCGGTTCGAGGGACTCCGCGCCTTCACCAACAAGCCGCCCTGTGGCCCGAAGCGGGGTCACGGGACGCCACAGCCCCGCTTCGCGCTCGAGGTCCATCTCGACAAGGCGGCCGAGAAGCTGGGCCTGGACCCCGCCGAGATGCGGCTCGCCCACCTGGTCGAGCCTGACTCGGTGACCGCCAACTACCTGAAGATCGGCTCGATGGGGCTCCGTACGTGCATCGAGAAGGTGGTCGCCGCGTCGGGCTGGAAGGAGCGCTTCCGGAAGCTCCCGCACGGGAAGGGGCTCGGGCTCGCCTGCGGCTCCTACATCACCGGCGCGGGGCTCCCCATCTACTGGAACAACATGCCCCACTCCGGCGTCCAGCTGAAGCTGGACCGGGGCGGCGGGGTGACCGTCTTCTGCGGTTCGACCGAGATCGGGCAGGGCTCGGACTCGGTCCTCGCCTACGTCGTCGCCGAGGTGCTCGGGATCGATCCTTTCGAGATCGACATCGTGACCGCCGACACGTCGCTCACGCCGGTCGACCTGGGCTCCTACTCGAGCCGGGTCACGATCATGACCGGGAACGCCGCCCTCCAGGCGGCCGAGCGGGCGCGGGAGCTGTTGGTCCTGGCGGTCGCGGAGAAATGGGAGCTGCCGGGGGTCCGGGTCGCGTTCGCCGCGAGTCGCGTGTTCGACGTCGAGGAGCCCGACCGCTCGATCCCGTTCGCCGAGGCGGTGGTCCTGGCGGAGTCCAAGTTCGGCACCATCGGGACGGTCGGCTCCTACACGCCGCCCAGATCGCCCGGCCGCTACCGCGGGGCCGGCGTCGGCCCCAGCCCGGCCTACTCCTACAGCGCGGCGGTGGCCGAGGTGACGGTCGATCCCGAGACCGGCGAGATGAAGGTCGACGAGGTGTGGATCGCCCACGACATCGGCCAGGCGATCAACCCTGTGGTCGCGATCGGCCAGGTCGAGGGCTCGGTCTACATGGGGCTCGGGGAGGCCGTGATGGAGGAGATGACGTACCGGGGAAACCGGAACGTCGTCCATCACCATCCGTCGCTCCTCGAGTACAAGAGCCCGACCACCCACGAGATGTGCCGGATCCACACCTTCCTGGTCGAGGACCCCGACCCCAACGGCCCGTTCGGGGCGAAGGAGGTCGGGCAGGGACCCCTCCTGCCGATCCCGCCCGCGATCGTCAACGCCGTCTACGACGCGGTCGGGGCGCGGGTGGACGAGGTGCCGGTCACCCCGCAGAAGATCCTGAAGGCGCTGGCGCGGAAGGCGAAGGGGGAGGAGCCGCGCGAAGGGCCGCCCGGCATCCCCGACTACCCGTGGCCCGCACCGCTCCGCGTCCCGCCGCCCTGGGCCGGCGGCGACGGCCGGGCGCTCGGGGAGGGGCGCGAGATCGGGAAGGGAGGCGTCCGCGCCGGTACGGGCGCGGGGAAGCGGCCATGATGCGGCTGCCGCGATTCCGGTTCATGGTCCCGCGCTCGTCCGAGGAGGCGCTGGTCATGAAGCGAGAGGCCCCGCTCGACGCCGCCTACGTGGCCGGCGGGACCGATCTCTATCCCAACATGAAGCGCCGCCACCAGGAGCCGCCCGTCGTCATCGCGCTCCACGCCGTGCCCGAGCTTCGTGGAATCGAAACCCGCGAAGAGGGCGGGCTGTCGATCGGCGCGGCGACCACGCTGACCGAGGTCGCGAGCGATCCCCGCGTCCTGGCCGACTACCCGGCGCTGGCCGCCACCATGCGGCTCATCTCGACCCCGATCCTCCAGAACATGGGGACGATCGGAGGGAACCTCCTTCTCGACACCCGCTGCAACTACTACGACCAGAACTACGAGTGGCGCGAGTCGATCGACTTCTGCATGAAGAAGGACGGCAAGATTTGCTGGGTGGCTCCGCAGTCCCCCCGCTGCTGGGCCGTCCAGTCGGCGGACTCGGTCCCGCTCCTGATCGCCATGGGCGCCACCGTCGACCTGCTCGGGGCGGACACGGAACGCACGGTTCCCGTCCAGGCGCTCTACCAGGACGACGGGATCCTTTATCTGACCAAGCAGCGGGACGAGCTCCTGACGCGCATCCATCTCCCGGCCCCGAACGGCTGGCGGGCCTCCTACCGGAAGCTCCGTCGGCGGGGGGCGTTCGACTTTCCGGTACTCGGCGTCGGCACCTGGGCGAAGTTCGCCGACGACGGCACGGTCGAGGATGTCCGGGTCGTTCTGGGAGGCCTCGGATCGGCCCCCGAGCTGGTCGAGAAAGCGCGTGAGGTGTTGACCGGCAACCCCTTGACTGACGATGTGATAACCATGGCCGCCAAGGCTGCCTGGAAGGCCGGGCGGCCGCTCGACAACACCGACTTCACGCTCTCCTGGCGGAAGGAGATGATCCGCCCCTACGTCGCCCGCGCCCTCGGTGATCTGAGGGGTGCCGGGTGAGCGCCGCCCCCGTCGCCGGAATCGTCCTGGCCGGTGGGCGCTCCACGCGCATGGGGGAGCCAAAGGCGCTCCTCGACATGGAGGGAACCAGCTTCCTCGAACGGGCCGCGCGGGTCCTGGCGGAGGGGGGCTGCGATCCGGTTCTGGCGGTGGTCCCGCCCGGGGAGACGGGGGAGCGCCTGCTCGAGCTGGCGCGGAAGGCTGGCGCCCGCGGAATCATGAACCCGCAGTCCGACGCCGAGCAGATCGACAGCCTGCGGCTGGGCCTCGGCGCCCTCGAGCCCGAGGTCGTCGCGGCGGCGGTCCTGCCCGTCGACCATCCGCGTGTGCAGGCGGCCACGATCACCGCGCTCCTCGCGGCCTTCCGCACAAGCGGCGCGCCGATCGTCCGACCAGTCCACGAAGAGCGCCCTGGTCATCCCGTCCTCTTCGCGCGTGAGCTCTGGACCGAACTCCAGGCGCCCGACCTGGAGCAGGGCGCCCGCGAC
>JBOHRQ010000107.1:0-6466 GCA_050732875.1 Gemmatimonadota bacterium
TTCGGGATGTCCGAGCGGAAGATCCACCGCATGGTGGCCGGCGGGATAGGCGTCGCTCCCTTCTTCTATCTCGCGCGGCGCCTGCGCGAGGCGCGCCCCGGTGACCGGATCGAGCTCTGGTACGGCGAGCGGGGGGCGCCGGCGCACGCCGAGCTGGACGACGAGGAGGCCTCGCTCTTCGATCTCGTCTCACGCTGGACCGACGACGGCTCGCGGGGGGAGAAGGGGACGGTCGTGCGGGCGGTCTCCGGGCTCGCCGCCGAGCCCGGCTCTGCGTGGTACGCGTGCGGGCCGCACCCCATGCTGCGCGCGCTGGCGGCGCTCTTCCTGGAGCACGGGGTGACCGGCGCCCAGTTCTCGCTCGAGGAGAGGATGGGCTGCGGCTTCGGGGTCTGCCAGGCCTGCATCGTCCCCGCGCGGCACCGGCCCCCGGCCTATCGGCTGCTCTGCCTGGACGGCCCGGTGATGGACCCGCGCGAGGTGGCCTGGTGACCGCCCCGCGCGGCGATCTCCTCGCGACCCGCTGCGGCCCGCTCGAGCTCGCCAACCCGGTCCTCGCCGCCAGCGGCACCTTCGGCTACGGAGACGCTTTCACCGACTTCTTCCCTCTGGACGCCCTGGGCGGCTTCGTCACCAAGACGCTCTTCCTGGCGCCGCGCGACGGGAACCCGGCCCCGCGAATCGCGGAGACGTCGGGCGGGATGCTGAACTCGATCGGGCTCGCCAACATCGGCTGGGACGCCTTCGTCGAGCAGAAGGCCCCGCTGGTGAAGGCGTCGCGGGGACGGGCGCGGACGATCGTCAACATCGCCGGCAACGCCCCCGACGAATACGCCGCCCTGGCCGCCCGTGTCGAGCGCGACCGGGACGCCGTCGGCTGCGACGCGGTCGAGGTCAACGTCTCGTGCCCCAACGTCGAGGAAGGCGGGACGAACATCGGCTGTGATCCGGATCAATTCCGCCGCACCGTTCGCGGGGTGCGGGCCGGGACGTCGCTCCCGGTCTTCGTCAAGCTCAGCCCCAACGTGACCGACGTCGTCCCGTTCGCGGAAGCCGCCGCGGAGGAGGGCGCCGACGGCGTGTCGCTCATCAACACCCTGTACGGCATGCGCATCGATATCGAGTGGCGGCGGCCGGTGCTGGGGACGCGATCGGGGGGCCTCTCTGGGCCCGCCATCCTGCCGGTCGGGATCCACTGGACGTACCAGGTGCGGGCCCGGCTGCCGGAGCTGCCGATCATGGGGATCGGCGGGGTCGCCTCGTGGCGCGACGCCCTCGAATATCTGCTGGCCGGCGCCCAGGCCGTCCAGGTCGGCACGGCGGCGTTCGTGAACCCGCGCGCCTGCATGGAGATCGTGGCCGGTCTCGAGCGCTACTGCGTTCGTCATGGGACCACGATCGAGGCGCTCGTGGGCGCCGCCCACCGCGAGGGCGAGCCCGCCGAGGTGCCGGTGTGGACGGGGTGAAGGATTCGCCCTTGATCGTCGCGCTCGACCAGGACGGGCCGGAGGAGGCCCGGCGCTGCGTGGAGGCGCTGGGCGACGACGTCGGACGCTACAAGCTGGGAAGCGTGCTCTTCACGCGCGCCGGCCCACCGCTCGTCCGCGAGCTGTCGGGTCGTGGCCTGGGCGTGTTCCTCGACCTGAAGTTCCACGACACGCCGGCGACCGTGGCGGGCGCCGTGGCGGCCGCCGTCGAGCTCGGCGTCGATCTCCTCACCGTGCACGCAGCGGGTGGCGGGCCGATGGTCGAGGCGGCCCGCAAGGCGATCGACCGCGCGGGCGCCGGCACGCGGCTCCTGGCCGTGACCGTGCTGACCAGCCTGGGTCCGGAGGAGTTCGACCGGGTGGCCGGCGGCGGCCGGGGGCTTCGCGAGTCGGTCGTGGCCCTGGCCCGGCTGGCGATCGAAGCCGGGGCGGACGGCTGTGTGGCCTCGGCGCGCGAGGTGGCGGTCCTGAGGGAAGCGCTGGGACCGGGGCCGCTCCTCGTCGTGCCCGGGATCCGGCCGGCCTGGTCGGTGGCCGACCACGCCGGACAGGCGCGCACGGCGTCACCCGCCGAGGCGATCCGCGCAGGGGCCACGCATCTCGTCCTGGGGCGCGCGGTGACCCGCGCCGAAAATCCCCTGGCCGCGCTGCGCCGGATCCGCGAGGAGATCGCCGCGTGATCGCGGAGGTCGCCGAAGGAAGACACGGTCACGACGGCTCGACCGACTGGCTGGCCCGGCTCCGCGAACGGGGAGCCTTCCTCGAGGGTCACTTCCGGCTCTCGAGCGGGCTCCACAGCCCGCACTACGTCCAGTGCGCGCTCTTCCTCCAGCACCCCGAGGACGCCCGCGAGGCCGCCGAGTCCCTGGCGGCGGAGCTCCTTCCGTCGCTCGGGAAGCCACCCGACGCCGTCGTGTCGCCGGCTATCGGCGGGCTGGTCCTCGGCCACGAGCTGGGTCGAGCGTTCGGCTGCCGTGCCATCTGGGCCGAACGCGGGGAAGACGGGGCGTTCGCCTTCCGGCGCGGCTTCCGTCTCGCCCCGGGGGAGCGGGTCGTCGCGGCCGAGGACGTCGTCACCACGGCCGGGTCGCTGCGCGAGCTGATTCGTCTCGTGACGGCCGCCGGGGCGCACACGGTCGGCGTGGCCTGCCTCGTGGACCGCTCCGGCGGCCGGGTACCCTGGGAGGTGCCGGCCGCGTCCCTGGTCCGCCTCGAGGGCGTGCAGGTTCCGCCCGGGGAATGCGCCCGGTGCGCGGAAGGGATTCCGGTCCAGAAACCGGGCAGCCGGCGCGACGCCTGACCGGGGCCCAAGGAACAAAGACCGCCGGCGGACGTATCCAAGCCTGATGCAACGCTCGACTCCCTTCGCGGTGCTCCTCGTCGGCCTCGTCCTGACGCTGTGGAGCGCGACCCCGGCGCCGGCCCAGGAGCTGGATCAGCGCCGGGTCGGGGCCTCCCTGGCCCCCCGCCAGGCGGCGGCGCCGGCCAGCCTGCGCCAGATCTATGGCCAGCTCGCCTCGGCCTGGGAATCGGGGGATGCCCGGGGGGTCGCCGAGCTTGCCCGGGGCGGCCGCGTCTACGTGGTCATCCAGCGCGAACGGGTCAACCAGCGGCTCGCCGAGCCTCAGCTCCAGTTCCTGCTGGACGAGCTCTTCGACGCCTCGGAGGAGATCAGCTTCCGCTTCCCCGACTACTCGTCCTACGATCCCCGAGCCGAGGCGGGCTATGCCGTGGGCGAGCGGGTGTCCCGCGAGGACTCTGCCGCCGAGCCCGTCGTGGAGCGGGTCTTCGTAGGTGCCCGCAGCGAGCGCGGACGCTGGGTGCTGACCGAGCTCCGGCTGACGACGGAGTAGCGCCGGCGCGGCTGGTGCGCCTCCACGGTTCCACGTAACTTCAAAGTTTCCCGATAGTTCCAGCCTTCCGGAGGGCGATGGAGTCGCTCGCGACCCTCATCCCGTTCGAATTCGAGCTCGACTGGGCGCGGATCGTGACCTCGGCCATCCAGGTCGTCGTCATCCTCCTGGTGGGGACCGGCGCGTACCTGGTCCTGCGCGTGGCCCGGAACCGGATCGGCCGGATGCCGATCGAGGCCGGGCCGGGCCCCAGCGAGCGGCTGCAGCGGCGGAAGACCCTGGCGTCGGTCATGACCACAGGTGGGCTCATCCTCATCATGGCCGTGACGCTCATGATGGTCCTCGACACGATCGGCATTCCGCTGGGGCCGCTCCTGGCCACCGCCGGCGTCGCGTCCCTGGCGGTCGGCTTCGGCGCCCAGACCCTCGTCAAGGACGTGATCAGCGGATTCTTCATCCTGCTCGAGGACCAGTACGCGATCGGCGACGTCATCGAGACCGCCGGCGTCGACGGCATCGTCGAAGAGGTCAACCTGAGGACGACCCTCCTGCGGGACGTGCACGGAACGGTCCACGTCGTGCCGAACGGGGAGATCCGGGTCCTGTCCAACAAGACGAAGGGGTGGTCCCGCGCCGTGCTCGAGATCGGCGTGAGCTACAGCGAGGACCCGGACCGGGTGATCGCCGTCCTCGAGGAGATCGCCGAGCGGATCTACGAGGATCCGGTCTTCGGGACGCTCCTCATGGAAGCGCCGACCGTACCCGGGGTGGAAGCCTTCGGCGACTCGGCCGTCACCATCCGCATGATGGCCAAGACGCTGCCCTTGAAGCAGTGGGACGTGGCGCGCGAGCTCCGGCGCCGCATCAAGCACCGCTTCGACGCCGAAGGCATCGAGATCCCGTTCCCGCAGCGCACCGTCTGGCATCGGGCGCCCGACGGATCCCCCGTGGTGCCGGCCCCGGTGGGCGCCGGCGAGCGGCAATGAGCGGGCTCGCCTTCTACGACACGCTGCGCCGGGAAACGGTCCCGTTCGAGCCGCTCGAGAAGGGCCGCGTCAGGATCTACACCTGCGGCCCGACGGTCCACGACTACGCCCACATCGGGAACCTGCGGACGTTCCTGTTCGAGGATCTGCTCAGGCGCGTGCTCGAGACCCGTGGCTACGACGTCACCCAGGTCATGAACCTGACCGACGTCGACGACAAGATCATCGCCAAGGCCCGCGCGCGCGGCGTGCCGATCGCCGATCTCACCGCCGGGTTCGCCGAGGCCTTCTTCGAGGACCTGCGGATCCTGCGCGTCGAGCCGGCCGAGCACTACCCGCGGGCGACCGGGCACATCGACGACATGGCGGCGCTGGTCGAGCGGCTCCGGGAGCGGGGCCACACCTACGCCACCGAGGATGGGTCGATCTACTTCCGGATCGCGACCTTCCCGGAATACGGCAAGCTTTCCCGCGTCGACCTGTCCGGGATGCGTGACGGCGCGCGCGTCGACTCCGACGAGTACGACAAGGAGAGCCCCAAGGACTTCGCGCTCTGGAAGGCGGCCGGACCCGGCGAAGAGGCCTGGGACACGGCCCTCGGGCGCGGCCGGCCGGGATGGCACATCGAGTGCTCGGCGATGTCGATGGCCTACCTCGGGGAGACGTTCGACATCCACACGGGCGGCGTCGACAACATCTTTCCCCACCACGAGAACGAGATCGCGCAGTCGGAGGCTGCCACGGGGAAGGCCTTCGCGCGCACCTGGCTCCACGCCGAGCACCTGATCGTCGATGGCCAGAAAATGGCCAAGTCGCTGGGGAATTTCTTCACCCTGCGGGACGTTCTGGAGCGCGGATACCGGCCGCGCGCGATCCGCTATCTGCTGCTCTCGGTCCACTACCGCTCGCCCCTCAACTTCACCTTCGCCGGGCTCGAGCAGGCGGTCGCATCGCTGGAGCGGCTGGGGGATTTCGTGGCGCGGCTCGAGGCCCTCCCCTCCGACGGCGAGCCCGATCTGGAAATCGCCGACCGGACGCGGCGGGCGCGGACCGAGTTCGACGCCGCCCTCGACGACGACCTGAACACGAGTCGGGCCCTGGGGGCGGTGTTCGAGTGGATCCGGGACATCAACCGGGCCATCGATAAGGACCGGGCCGGTGCGGCCGACCGCCCCGGGCTCCAGGAGATGCTGGACGCCTTCGACCGGATCTACGACGTGCTGACCCCGGATCCGCCCGAGATCGAGCTCTCCACCGAGGTCGAGGCCCTGATCGCGGAGCGAGAGGCGGCGCGCAAGGAGCGGGACTGGGCCCGTGCCGACGCCATCCGGGACGAGCTGGCGGCGCGGGGCGTGATCCTCGAGGACACCCCGCGCGGGGTCCGCTGGAAGCTGGCCCAGGGGACGCCCACCCCCGGTAGTTGACAACCGCTCCTGAACAGGTATATTCACGATTCTTTTCCCTTGGCCGTATTGTGTCCAGGCACGGCGTCCGGATACGGTCGGGGGAAACCCGCAAATCGGCGTCGCGGATGGAGGAGCGGGGATCCGGCCGCCGATGTAGCTCAAATGGTAGAGCAGCTGCCTTGTAAGCAGCAGGTTACCAGTTCGAGTCTGGTCATCGGCTCCAATCGTCCAGTTCCGGGACCCGGCGGGCCGCCACGCCCGGGTGCGGGACAGCGTCGGAGGGATACCGAAGCGGTCAAACGGGGCAGACTGTAAATCTGCTGGCTCATGCCTTCGGAGGTTCGAATCCTCCTCCCTCCACCAGAGTGGATCGGTCGCAACGCGGACGCCGTGGCGGGCGGGAGTAGCTCAACTGGCAGAGCACGAGCCTTCCAAGCTCGGGGTTGCGGGTTCGAGACCCGTCTCCCGCTCCAGATTCGTCCCGAGCCCAGGTAGCTCAGTTGGTAGAGCACGTCCTTGGTAAGGACGAGGTCGGCGGTTCAATCCCGCTCCTGGGCTCCACCGCAACGTTTTTCGACTGGCACGGCGCCGCAGCATCCACACCGGGGAGAAGAGGACCGATGAGCAAGGCGAAGTTCGAGCGTACGAAGCCGCACGTGAACGTGGGGACGATCGGTCACGTGGATCACGGCAAGACGACGTTGACGGCGGCGATCACGGAGGTTCAGTCGAAG
>JBOHRQ010000108.1:0-6344 GCA_050732875.1 Gemmatimonadota bacterium
CCCCCTTCACGAAGAAGCTCCGGCAGCCGCTCGACGAACGCCGATCGCGCCAGGATCCGGTCGGCTCCCGCCCGCCGGGCCGCGCGGAAGGCCTCGCCTTCCCGATGCGGCCCGAAAGCGACGACGTGCGGGGGTTCCGGCCGCGATTTGAGCGCCCGGATCGTCTCCGTCGGTTCGGCCTTCCCATGGCTCAGGTCGATCAGGACCCGTCGTGATCCGGCGCCCGTTCCGCCTTCCAGCGCGCGCTCCACCTCTTCACGTGACGCAACGAACACGACCGGGCTGCCGAGCGCCTCGGCCACCGCCTCGATCTTCGCGCGGAAGAAAAGATCTCCTGTCAGGACGACGACCGGCGGCCTCACGATTTCCACCTCGTAAGGATCGTCTCCCTTCGGAAGATCCGCACGCCCGCCGCCAGGACCAGCAGGTCGACGACCAGAAGCGCCAGCGCCCCGGCCAGGATCCGGTCCGGAGTCAGGAGGAAGAGCCCCTCGAGCTGCAGAACGAGGACGGCGATCAGCGGGAGGATCACGACCACCCCGATCTGCTGGGCGGTCCGCGGGTCCGAGGTCCGCGCCGAGGCGATCACCCCCAACAAGAGGCCCAGGAGCGCCACCAGCGGCGCGATCACCAGGACCAGCAGCAGGGAAGCCGGATCGAACACCAAGCCCAGCGCGGCCGGCGGCAGGGACGCGGCGAGGACGGCGGCCGCGAGGCCGAAGGCCATCCACGTGATCCCGATCCCGGGGACCCCGGCCACCAGCGACTTGGCGGCCAGGAGCTCGGCGGTCGTGATCGGCGTGGCGAGGAGGGGCTCCAGGCTCCGGGCCCGCTTCTCGCCGATCACGCTGTAGGTGGCGATCGCCATCGTGGCCAGCTCGGGGATGACGAGCAGCATGAGCAGCATCTGGCGCAGGAGGAGGACCCGCAGGCGGTCGCCCCTGCCGAGCGCCTCGACGACCGGGGTGAGTGCCTCCGCCACCGGGCGGTCGATGGACGGCAGCTCGAGGTCGTTCATCCGCGGCGCATAGAGGGCGAGCGCGAGATAGATCGCGACCAGGAGGAGGGGCACTCCGACCGAGGTCGCCATCAGCGTCCGCTCCTGGACGAGCTCCGACCAGTCCTTGAGGACGACCGCGCGGATCCGTCCCGCGTTCATGGGCCGCGCCTCGTGACCGCGGTCGGCGCGACGTCTCCGATCAGCTCCAGGTAGACGTCCTCGAGCGTGGCGCGGAGAGGGAGGACCTCGTGGATCCGCGCCCCCGCCTCGACCAGGCCGCCGACCAGGGCCGGGGTGGCGGCCCCGTCGGTGAGGGTCACGGTGAGCAGATCCCCGTCCCGCGCGATATCGCGCACGAAGGGGAGCGTCCGGGCCGCGGTGGCCCCCGCCTCGGCGTCGGTCAGCCGGACCTGGATCCGGCGGGTGAAGAAACGCTCCGCCAGGGCAGCCGGACGATCGAACGCCACCAGCCGTCCCTGGATCAGGGCCACCCGATCGCAGAGCGCCTCCGCCTCCTCCAGGTTGTGGGTGGAGAGGAGGATCGTCCGCCCCTCGGCCTTGAGCGAGGCGATGAAGTCACGGACGATCCGGGCCATGCGGGGGTCGAGCCCCGCCGTCGGCTCGTCGAGGAGCAGCACCTCGGGCTCGTGGAGAAGCGCCCGCGCCAGGGCCAGCTTCTGGCGCATCCCCTTGGAGAACGTGCCGGCCGGATCGTCCGCGCGGTCGGCGAGGCCGACGAGCTCCAGGTAGCGGTCGACCGTCCGCGCGATGTCGGGGACGCCCTGCAGCCGGGCGTGAAAGTCGAGGTTCCGGCGCGCGGAGAGCCGGTCGTAGAGCCCCGGCGTCTCGGTCAGGATGCCGATGGAACGGCGAACCCCGTCGTCGTCCTCCCGCAGCCGGAAGCCGGCCACCGTGGCCGTCCCCGAGGTCGGCGGGATCAGCGCCGCCAGCATGCGGATGGTGGTCGTCTTGCCGGCTCCGTTGGGGCCGAGGAGGCCAACCACCTCGCCCTGCTCGATCGAGATGGAGAGCGCATCGACGGCGGTCAATCCGCCGAAGCGGCGGGTGAGCTCGTGCGTTTCGATGGCCATGGAGGGCATGGCCGGAGTCTCGCCGTGACGGCGGATCGCGGCAACGATGGTGAGGCGATGCTCGGTCCCGAAGCTGAAACCACGATGTTGACTTTCGGTTTTTGTTCGGATATCGTCTCTTCGTGGCCCCCCCGTCCGCCCCGCGGTCGATCCTCCACGTCGACCTGGATGCCTTCTTCGTGGCCGTCGAGCGGCTGCGGGATCCGTCGCTCCTCGGAAAGCCGGTCGTGGTGGGGGCGGACCCGCGGGGCGGGAAGGGGCGCGGGGTCGTGGCCGCCGCCTCGTACGAGGCGCGGGAGCACGGGCTCCACTCGGCGATGCCGATCCGGGAGGCCTACCGCCTGTGCCCGCACGCGGTCTACCTGTCGGGGAGCTACGACCGCTACCGTCAGGCGGCGCGCGCGGTGCGGCGCGTCTTCCGCCGCTTCACGCCGGCCGTCGAGCCGGTCTCGATCGACGAGGCGTACCTGGACCTGACGGGGACCGAGCGCCTCCACGGCCCCCCCGCGGTAACCGCCGAGCGGCTCCGGGGCGCGATCCGCTCGGAGACCGGGCTCCCGGCCTCACTCGGTCTGGCGACCAGCCGGACGGTCGCCAAGATCGCCTCCGAGCTCGCCAAGCCGGAGGGCTTCCTGCACGTCTGGCCGGGCCGCGAGGCGGCGTTTCTGGCGCCCCTGCCGCTCGAGCGGATGCCGGGGATCGGACCTGCCACGCTGGAGGGGCTCCGGCGCTTCAACCTGCGCCGGCTGGGGGACCTGGCCCGGCTGGACCCGGAGCTCCTGGGGCTCGCCTTCGGCGAGCGGGGACCCCAGCTCTTCGCCCGCTCTCGGGGCGAGGACGACGGCGCGGAGATCGCGCCCCGCGAGTGGCCCAAGTCGATCAGCCGCGAGTGCACGTTCGGCGAGGACACGGCCGACCCCGCCTTCTGCGAGGCCATGCTCCACTACCTGGCCGAGCGCGCGGCCAGGGACCTCCGCGCCCACCGGATGACCGCCCGCACGGTGACCCTGAAGCTCCGCTACCGCGACTTCACGACCGTCACGCGGAGCGCGACCCTGGCCACACCGACCGACAGCGATCGCGTGGTGGCGGGAACGGCGCGCGAGCTCTTCCGAGCGGCCTGGGCCCGGCGGGTCCAGGTCCGGCTCCTCGGGGTCGGGCTCACGAACCTGGTCCTGGCCGCCCCCCAGCTCGACCTCTTCGCCGACCCGCGGGAGCTCGCCTGGGAGCGGCTGATCGCCCCCCTCGACCGGCTCCGCTCGCGCTACGGGTTCGACGCCGTGCGTTCGGGGCCGACGCTGGCCGTGGCGGAGGGGGATGAGGAGCGGGACAGGGCGCGGCGAAGGTCGAAGTTCGCGGCGGGAGCTTCTCGCGGCGAGCGGCGTCTCGACGCAGCCAGTGGTTGACAGATAGGCCAGTAATCCAGTAGAATCGACTTGGTTCGTCAAGCTTCGACAAGCACTCGCAAGAAACGCCTTCCAACACGCCGGGCGTCCTCCGCGAGGCCCCACGAAGCCCACTCTTGGGTTGTCCGGTCCGGCCTCGATCTCGCGCACAAGATGTCTATCCACCCGCTCCTCCCGGCTTCCTGGCTCCTTGTACTGATCGCAGCTTGCTCCGGATGTTCGGACGAAGGTCCAACAGGGCCGCCGGATACGGGTTCGCCGCTGATCGAGGTCCGGTTCCCGTCCTCGGCCACTGCCTTCGATCGTGACAGCAACGGGCTGGTCGATCTAGAGGTCGCGTTCAGCGATTCGCTTTCCGGGATCGACGTGAGTTCGATCGAGGTCCTGAGCAGCCGTCCCTTGAAGGGTCCGGCCGGGTCGGGTTCCAGTCTCTTCGAGGTGTGGCGGGTGGTGCGCGCCGACACGACCGGGTTTGTGCTCGAGGAGACGGTCGACAACCTGCTGCCTCGGGGCCGCACCGTGCTGACGGTCGCCGTCGAGGACCGGGCCGGGAACCGGGTGAGCCGGACGCTCACGCTCGATCTCCCACCCGCTGCACGGCACAAGGTGATCGACCTCCGGGCGAGCCTGCTCCTGACCACCAATGTCCTGGCCACGCCCGATGGGCGGCGGGTCTATGTGACGACGGAGGAGAACGATGCGACGGCGATCTCGGTCATTGACGCCGGGCGGCTGAAGTGGGTCAAGACCGAGCGCACGACGATCCGCGGCGGCAGCCACATGGCGCTGGATCCGGCCCGGAACCGGCTCTACGCGATGAGCATCGACCACCCGTTCCTGTTCGTGTTCGATCTGGCCAGCGAGACCTTTCTGGCGCCCATCGAGACCAACGCCCGCGGCATCGGCATTGCCGTCAGCCACACGCGTGGCAAGGCCTACATCGGGCTCGAGGTGGAGACCCAAGAGAGCGGATTGATCAGCGTCGTCGACCTCGACCAAGGGGTGGAGGAGCGTGTCATCCAGTTGGGCATCGGCAGCGCGGGTAACCCAGGTGACCGCATGGGCATGAATGCCTTGGTCTTCGACCCGGATGAGAGCCGACTCTATGCGAGTACGTCACCCTCGGCCGTCCAGGGCATCCTCGTCGTCGATCCGGATGAGGGTCGTTTACTGGATCAGATCGAGCTGTCACCGGAGAACGATGAGATCCTAGGCGGAGCAATCGACATGATCCGGGACGGAGACCTGCTCGTGGCCACCAGCCAGAACTCGCTGGCCCCCCAGGGGCGGCTTGCGGTCGTCCCGCTGGCCGATCCGCAAGCCATCCGGTTCGGCCTCACGGGAGGCCAAGATATCCCCATCAATGTCGCCGTGTCCCCCGATCGCCGCGACTACGCATTCACTGCGGCCACGAGCAGCACGGATCATGCGATCAAGCTCATGGACACCAGCACCCTGGAGGCGATCTGGGAAGACCGGCCCGCCCCGCCCGCCGACCGCCGAATAGGAATCGCGTTCCGGCCCGACGGCCACGTCTTCTTTGCTGCCGGCTCCACACGCGACCCGGCCCCGACCGGCGCCCCCAACGAGCTCACCGTCTACCTCTATCGATAGGAAAGGAGTCGATGATCATGAAGGTCTGTGATCGTCCCGCCGTGATTCTGCTGGCCCTGGCCGGTCTGTCGGCCGCCTGCACCGACGAGCCCGTCGCCCCCCAGCCGGAAGAGTCGAGCGCTACACACCGCCTCGCGGGTGCTGCGGGCTCCGAGGAGGAGATCTTCGGCCTGGTCTACAACAACAAGGTCCGCATCACCGCGGCCTCGCTGACGGTCACCCTTGAGGCGATCGCGGGGACCGGGGCCTGCATCCACCACTTCACCACGGGCACGCCGGCGTGTCTCGGCTCGCAGACGATGCGGGTAAATCCGACCGGGATCCGTCCCGGCCAGACGACGATCATGTGGGGCTGGTACAACAACCTCGACACCGACACCAACCCCTGTCGCTCAGGCGAGCTCGACCCTAGCGAGCGCCACGACGAGAACCCGCGCGACGGGATCCCCGACAGCGGGACTGAGAAGCATTGCGTCAAGCCGGGTGTCTACAGGGTGACCTTGACGAGCGGCAGCACGTCGATCACGCGGACGGTGGACCACCGGCTGGTGAAGGGCAACATGGGTAACGGTAAGGCCATCGAGGACCCGATCGTGGCCCACCCCGGCGCGTCCAACTTCAAGGACACGATCGTATACCTGGATGTAGCGTCAGGCGCTTCCTACGCGCTCCAGCAGCTGGACTCGATCGACATCGACAACCCGCAGAGCACGCCGACGCAGGAGTTCGCCCCCGGCGATACGGCCGTCGCGACCAACGTGCGGGTGCGGATCAACTCCCGGGTTACGACGCCGCTGTGGGACTCCAACGCCTCGATTGGGCGGCTGCTGGCGCGCGTGTACTGGGATCGTGCCCAGAACCCGAACGACCGCACCGAGCACTGGAACCCGGATCAGGTCGTGAGGACACACCCCTACACGCAAAGCCGCACCTTCGAGGTCCGGGTGGAGGCCACGACGCCGAATCGCACGAACGACACCGGGACGGTCTCGACGCGGGCGCGCAAGCTGATCGTGTCGGCGTCGGTGGCCAGCGTGACGGTCTCGCCGGCCTTCGCCCCGATCACGACCCAGAACGGGACCGTGACGCTGAGCGCTGTCCTGCGGGACGCCGCCGGGAACATCCTGACCGGCCGTCCGATCAGCTGGTCGAGCAGCAACACGACGGTGGCCACGGTCTCGGGCAGCGGCGGCACCGCGACGGTTACCGGCAAGGCCAACGGCACGGCCACCA
>JBOHRQ010000109.1:0-6091 GCA_050732875.1 Gemmatimonadota bacterium
GCGGAGGGCTCGTCGGCCCCCGGCTGAGCGGCCTGCGGCTCGGTGACTGGCGCCTCTTCGGCCGGAGCGGCCTGGTCGGCCTCACCTGCATCGCCCTCCATGGACATCGGCGCGTCGCTGCTCCAGGTGTCGGCCGCGAGCTTCCACTCGCCGTTCACGCTCTCCCAGACGACCAAATACTTTCCGGGGTCGTCGTACGTCTCGCCGGCGGCAGAGGTGCCGCGAATCTGGACGGTCCCGATCTCATAGGCGAGATCCCCGGACTCGGCGAGCACCAGATCGTCGGTCGTGAGCGTGAACGATTCCGGAGCCGGCGCCTGCGCGAACCACTCCGCGAACATGGCCTCGATCGCGGCCGCGCCTTCGGCCCGTGGGGCACCGGCCGGCAGGGCCACGGCATCGTCGGTGTAGAAGGAGGCGATGGTCGCCGCGTCATGCGCCATCAGCGCCTGCTCGAAGCGGTCGTTGATGGCTTCGATCTCCGACCGCACCGTGGCGACGTCGGAGGCCGCGGCCTCGGTGGTGGCGTCGATCTCGGTGGCGCCGGTCTGCTCCGCCGGCTCCGTCTGGCATGCCGCCAGAAGCCCTATCGCAGCGAGCAACACCGTGGGTCTAGCAAGCTTGAGCATGGGTCGATCCCTCGCTCGTTGGAGTGGATGGGTGTGAAGTGGAGTGCCCCAGAATCTTAGACGCCCGGACCCGAAGTCAGCAACCATGCCATGGGTCGCCGGCGGTCAGGCGCGGGGGCTCCAACTTGCCCCTTGCGCGGGCACGCCCAACATTCAGTACAGGGGCCACGGGTGCCCGGCGAGAGGAGCCATGCGACCGACCGACGTCACCAATCCCAAGTACTACCACCGCGTGGTGGACTGCCAGTGGGCATGCCCCGCCCACACGAACGTCCCCGAGTACATCCGGCTGATCGCCCAGGGCCGCTTCACCGACTCCTACTGGCTGAACCGCGAGTCCAACGTCTTTCCGGGGATCCTGGGCCGCACGTGCGACCGGCCCTGCGAGCCCGCCTGCCGGCGGACCCGCGTGGATGGCAAGCCGGTCGCGATCTGCCGCCTGAAGCGCGTCGCCGCCGACCACCGCGACCCCGCGGACGATCGTCTCCCTTCGATTCCGAAGCGGAAGAACGGCAAGCGGATCGCGCTGATCGGTGCGGGCCCGGCGTCCCTCACCGTCTGCAACGATCTCATGCCGCTGGGCTACGAGTGCACGATCTTCGAGCAGCTCGCCCGCCCGGGCGGGCTCATGCGGATCAACATCCCCGCCTTCCGCCTCCCGGCGCGCGTGCTGGACGAGGAGATCGACATGATCCTCGACATGGGGGTCGAAGTCCGGTACAACACGCCGGTGACCAGCCTGAAAGCGCTCCTCGACGAAGGGTGGGACGCGATCTTCATCGGCAGCGGCGCGCCAAAGGGGAAGGAGCTCGAGCTCCCCGGCCGCGAGGAGGGTGCTGCAAACATCGATATCGGGATCGAATGGCTGGCCTCGGTCCACTTCGGCCACGTCGACTCGATCGGCGAGCGGGTCCTCGTGATCGGAGTAGGGAACACTGCCATGGACTGCTGCCGGACGGCCAAGCGCCTGGGCGGCAAGGACGTCAAGGTGATGGCCCGGAAGGAGCGCCCCTATTTCAAGGCTTCACCATGGGAGCTCGAGGACGCCGAGGAGGAGCAGGTCGAGATCCTCGTCAACCACTCACCGAAGCGGTTCGTGGTGGAGAACGGCCGCCTGGTGGGGATGGAGTTCGAGCTCGTCTCCTGGCGCGAGGGATCGAACGGGCGCCTCGAGATGGAGGTCCACGACACGACGATCCTCC
Organism: Gemmatimonadota bacterium; assembly: GCA_050732875.1. Taxonomy (GTDB): domain Bacteria; phylum Gemmatimonadota; class Gemmatimonadetes; order JACCXV01; family JAHWKZ01; genus DASRVA01. The sequence continues at coordinate 1,832 of JBOHRQ010000109.1, forward strand.
CCTGCGACGACGTGCTCCTCGCGATCGGCCAGGACAACGCTTTCCCGTGGATCGAGCGGGACATCGGGATCGAGTTCGACAAGTGGGACATGCCGGTCGTCGACCGGACGACGTTCCAGACGACGCGCGAAGGCGTCTTCGTGGGCGGCGACGCGGCGTGGGGACCGGAGAACATCATCTGGGCGGTCGAGCACGCGCACCAGGCGGCGATCTCGATCCACAACCGCTGCCAGGGGATCCCGCTGAAGGAGCGGCCCGAGCAGGGCATGAACCTGATCTCGGCCAAGATGGGGATGCACGCCTGGAGCTATCACAACGACTACAACCCGGCGCCGCGGCAGAAGATGATCCACGTCGATCTCGTCGAGCGGTTCCGGGAGCTCGAGATCGAGGTCGAGACGGGCTTCACCCCCGAGCAGACGGCGCGCGAGGTGCAGCGGTGCCTCAACTGCGACATCCAGACCCACTTCACGACGAGCCTGTGCATCGAGTGCGACGCCTGCATCGACATCTGCCCGGTGGATTGCCTCACGATCACTCCCGACGGTGATGAAGAGGAGCTCCGGCAGAGGCTCACGGCACCCGCCGAGAATCCCCACCAACCGCTCTACGTCTCGGAGACCCTGCCCCAGACCGGGCGGGTGATGGTCAAGGACGAGGATCTCTGCGTCCACTGCGGCCTCTGCGCCGAGCGCTGCCCCACGGCGGCCTGGGACATGCGGAAGTTCGATCTCCTGATTCCCTACGCCGACCGGCCGATCCCGGAGCCCATCCACCGTCCGAAGCTGCTCCAGATCGAGATTCCCGCCGGCGCCCCCGCATGAGCGGACGACCCGGAGGTCTCTCCTCCGCGCCGGTCCGCGCCGGCGCGCCCGAACCTCGTGAGCCCGGCGAGCGGGTCAACGACTTCGCGTTCAAGATCGGCACCGTCAACGGGACCGGGTCGGCGAGCGCCAACGGCCTTCTCATGCAGGCCATCTTCCGGATGGGCGTGCCGGTCACCGGGAAGAACGTCTTCCCGTCGAACATTCAGGGGCTCCCCACCTGGTACGAAGTCCGGGTGAGCCGGGAGGGCCATACCGCTCGGACCCCTCACTTCGACCTGCTCGTGGCGATGAACCCGTCGACCTATGCGCGAGACATCGCTGAGGTGCGGCCCGGCGGTTGGCTTCTGTACGACTCCTCATGGCCGATGGACGAGTCGCTCCGGCGGGACGACGTGACGTTCCTCGAGGTTCCGCTCGGAGAGATGTGCGTGGAGGCCTTCCAGGGCGACCGCGAGCGGGTCCTCATGAAGAACATCACCTACGTGGGCGCGCTGGCGGCGTTCCTCGGGATCGACATGGACGTGGTCCAGGGGATGCTCGAGGAGAAGTTCGGCCGCAAGAAGGCGCTCCTGGATTCGAACCACACCGCGATCCGCCTGGGCTACGACTATGCTCGCAACCACTACGAATGTCCCCTCCCGATCCGGCTGGAGCGGATGGACGCGACCGCGGGCCACATCCTGATCGATGGCAACACGGCGGCGGCGCTCGGGTGCGTCTACGCCGGGGCCACCGTGGGGGCGTGGTACCCGATCACCCCGGCCACGTCGCTGATGGATGCCTTCAGCGGCTTCTGCGAGCGGTATCGGGTGGACCCGGAGACCGGCAGGAAGCGGTTCTGCATCGTCCAGGCCGAGGACGAGCTGGCGGCGGTGGGCGTCGTGATCGGCGCCGGCTGGGCCGGCGCGCGCGCGTTCACCCCGACCGCGGGCCCCGGCATCTCGCTCATGAGCGAGTTCGTCGGGCTCGCCTACTACGTCGAGATCCCGATCGTGTTGTTCGACATACAGCGGACCGGCCCCTCGACCGGCATGCCGACCCGGACCCAGCAGGGCGATCTCATGATGGCGGCCTACGCTTCCCACGGCGACACGAAGCACATCGTGCTCTTCCCCGCCGATCCCGAGGAATGCTTCCGCATGGCCGTCCAGGCGTTCGACCTGGCGGAGCGGTACCAGACCCCGGTGTTCGTCCTGTCGGACCTCGACATCGGGATGAACGATTGGATGTGCCCGAAGCTCGAGTGGGACGACGGGTACCGGCCCGATCGCGGCAAGGTCCTCGGGCCCGACGAGCTGGAGCGGATCGAGAAGTACTTTCGGTATGTGGACGCCGACGGAGACGGGATCGCCGCGCGGACCCTCCCCGGATCGCACCCCAAGGGCGCCTACTTCGCGCGGGGGTCCGGGCACACGCAGTACGGGACGTACACCGAGGACTCGGCCGAGTACGTGGAGCTGATGGAGCGGCTCGCGCGGAAGGTCGCGGGGGCGGCGAAGGCGGTGCCGGAGCCGGAGGTGCGGTGGGCGGAAGGGGATGACGTTCGGCTCGGTATCGTCACGATCGGGAGTCCGCGCGCGGCGGTCCTGGAGGCCGTGGACCGTCTCGCCGAGGAGGGGATCGGTCTCGACTTCCTGCGGGTCCGCGGTTTTCCCTTCGACACTCCGGTCAGGGAGTTCCTGGACGCGCACGACGTGAGCTTCGTCGTCGAGCAGAACCGGGACGCCCAGCTCCGGTCGCTGCTTTTGCTCGAGACCGCGGTCGCTCCCGACCGGCTGACGTCCGTACGCTACTACGGAGGGCTGCCGCTCAGCACGCACCACGTGATCGAAGGCGTCAAAGCGCATCTGGAGGCGCGCGGGACCGGCGCTGGCGCTTCCCGGCCAGCCGACCCAACGGACCGCTGAAGGCGCTCGCGGTATATACTCATATCGGGGTAGGGATTGGCGGGAAGCCCGAGGCCCAGCGGCGGGGTGGGTATCAGGAGAGGCCGGGCCCGGCACTCTCGTCTTCGGCATGGGTCTGACGTATCAGCTGGTAACCAGGAACGTGGCCTCAATCGCATACCGAGGTCGGCGTCGGCGTTGCGATTGTGGCGGCCTTACTCCTCGTCTGGGTGAACTTCATCCAAGGCGCCGATGACGTCAATCCTGCCGCCTTCATGGATTTCTGGGTGCCCCTTGTGGGGATCATCGGTGCCGCCATGGCGCGTTGCCAGCCAAAGGGTATGGTACACGCCTTGTTCGCGACAGCGCTCGCTCAAGCGTTGGTCCTGGCTGCACTGATTATTCGCAATCCTCAGGTGACCCCCTGGTCATCGGCTGTAGCGCGTGGGTTTGGTCTGAATGCGTTTTTCCTCCTGCTGTTTGTCCGATCGGCGTTGTTGTTTCGGACTGCCGCTCGTGGGGAGTCCGTACCGGGCGCGGTATAACCAGGTGCTGCAGGGCGACGGCGGGATTCGCCTTCTGTTTCATGTCGGACGCTGCTGCCCCGCCGCGCCTGAGCACTATCGTTAGGCGACGGAAATAAGATCTCTGCGGCTTTTGAAGCCAGATTCTTGGTCTTGGTAGGGCGGCACAAGCGAGGCACGCCGCGCCAATGGTCGCGCCTCGGCGCTTAACCCTGGATTCTGTTCGCAAGTCAGCAAGTAACGGTCGGGTATTCACGCGAACTCGCTCCGATTCGCCAAATATCATTAGCCCGCGTCAGGAGGACGAAGTGCGGCCCCTGCGGTATTCCATCAACGTCACATTGGACGGGTGCTGCGATCATAATGCAGTCCCCACGGACGAAGAGTTGCATCGTCACCACGCCAAGAACCTTGCGGAGGCCGACGCCTTCCTTTGTGGCCGGGTGATCTACAAAATGATGGAGGCAGCGTGGCGGGAGCCGGCGCAGACGGGAGTGATGCCTGATTGGATGGAACCCTGGATGAAGCCCTTCGCCGAGACAATCGACACGGCGAAGAAGTACGTCGTCTCGAGCACCCTGGACCGGGTCGATTGGAACGCGGAGCTCGTGCGCGGGATCTGGGGAACGCCGTTCAGCAGCTCAAGCGGGAGCCGGGTAACGGATTGCTGGTGGGAGGCGTGAAGCTCCCGCTGGCATTGGCGGAGCTGGGAGTGATCGATGAGTACGAGTTCGTGGTGCATCCCAGGCTGGCGGGCCATGGACCGACTTTGTTCGCGGGGCTATCGAATCAGGTCGACTTGGAGCTCGTGAGCCGCCTGGAATTCGACTCGGGGGCGGTGGCGATGCGGTATGAGCCGAGAAGGTAGCCATCGGCGCGGAGGTCTACGCTCTCCCAGGTCGTCCTTCCCTCTATATCGGGCAGGCCTACTACTTGTTCTACATGGATCCGCAGCTACAGGTCGCACGTCAGGGGGCGCCGCGTTGGACGCTCGTTCCGGTTGCTGTCCGAGCGCAGGAGGCC
>JBOHRQ010000110.1:0-6078 GCA_050732875.1 Gemmatimonadota bacterium
GCGGCCGCGGCTCCACCCACCAGGACTGCGTCGGGCACGATCTCCTGAAGCCGGGAAGCTGCGGCAAGGACGCTTTCCAGGTCGCCGGGAGGCATAATTAGTGAGTTTAATCCATATCTCGTCACCGTCAAGCCACTTGCCGGGGCGAGAACGTCTGCTGATGGGTTGCCCAACCAAGGGCTCGTGGCTATTTCGTTGTCCCGTGATTATTTTTCACTCAAATGGGCGCTGGTGAACGTTTTTCGAGGCGAGTGATGAGGGGGATATTCCTCGGCACAGGTCGTTGGTTTTGACCTTTGACGTGAATGTTTTTCAGGGAAGCCAAAGATGAGTGAAGGAATTTCTAGATCAGTGAATGCTTTTCACGGACGAAGGCTCCCCGAGCCGGCTCTTCCGGTTGGCTATGGTGCGCTGATGGACCGGTACGGCTTGAGTTTGCCCTTCCCTCCGCGGCTTGCGGGGATTGCGGAGCGTCACAATCCCCAGTCGACCAAGGAGTGGCTTCTCCTGACACCGAAGCACGCGCCAAGGAAGACGCTCGCGGGACACCTGGAGTTCGCGCTGAAGTGGGAAGGCGTAAGGCTGGCAGTTCTCACGGCGCTCTTTCGTGCCGTACCGGCAGACGAGATCGCACGATTGGTGCGCGACAAGCCGACCGGAATCTACGCCCGTCGTATTTGGTTTCTGTACGAGTGGCTCATGGCGCGGGAACTCGAAGTGCCGGATGCAGGGAAGGTAAGGTCAGTTCCGGTTATAGACCCCGACCAGCAGTTCGCTATGGAAGACGGAGAGATCTCATCGCGACACAAGGTCGTCAACAATCTGCCCGGCACGCGAGAGTTCTGCCCGCTGGTCTGGCGCACGGAACTGCTTGCCGATTTTTGTGGCAAGCGACTGGACGAACGTGCCCGCGATGTGATGGGGCAGACACACCCTGTCATTCTCGCCCGGGCGGCCGCAGTTCTGCTCTTGGACGACAGTCGCGCCTCCTTTCGGATCGAAGGGGAGCGCCCCTCGCGGCAACGCGCGATCCGCTGGGCCCAGGCGATCGGCGAGGCGGGCTCACAGCCCCTCAGCATCGAAGAACTGGAACGCCTTCAGCGCATCGTGATCGGCGATGCGCGCTTCGTACACCTCGGACTGCGCGATATGGGCGGCTTCGTCGGGAGACACGATCGCCAGACGGGTGAGCCGATTCCCGAGCACATCAGCGCCCGGCCGGAGGATCTGCAGAGCTTGCTCGGCGGCCTGGTGGAATACAGCGAGCGTTCGGTAAAGGGGGGCGTGGATGCTGTCATCGCGGCGTCCGCGATCGCCTTTGGCTTCGTCTACATCCACCCTTTTGAAGACGGAAACGGACGCCTTCACCGGTGGCTGATCCACCACGCTCTCGCAAAGGCAGCCTACAACCCGGCCGGTGTCGTGTTCCCGATAAGTGCGGCGATTCTGCGGCGGATCGCGGACTACGAAGCTGTTCTGCAGTTGTACTCGAAGCCGCTTCTACCGTTTATCGACTGGCAACCAACCGACTCGGGCAATGTCGAGGTCCTTAACGATACGGCTGACTACTACCGCTACTTCGATGCAACGGCCCACGCCGAGTTCCTCTACGGTCGGGTCGAGGAGACTATCGAAAGGGACTTGCCTGCCGAGGTCGCCTACCTGGAGGCGTACGAGCGGTTCAGCGCGGGCGTTCAGCAGCTGGTGGACATGCCGGAGCCAACCGTCAATCTCCTTCACCGTTTCCTTGAACAGGGGGAAGGCCGACTGTCCCAGAGAGCCCGGACACGCGAGTTCGGGGATCTGCAAGACGTCGAAGTGGATCGGATTCAGCGCCTCTTCCAGGACAGCTTCGCGGACATACCTGAGGTGCTAAAGGAGTGAATGACGCGGCAGCAGCCTGTCCTCGGCAGAAGAGGTTGGTGGAGCTGATCGGGATCGAACCGACGACCTCCTGAATGCCATTCAGGCGCTCTCCCAGCTGAGCTACAGCCCCCACCGTTTTGGCCTTTTTGACGGGGATCGAAGGTAGGCCGCCCGGCGCTGCGTCGTCAACCCGAAACCGGTAGCTTGGCGGTCGAACATGGCCGCTCCCCGACCGACCCGGACCAAGTTGATCTGCACGCTGGGGCCCTCGAGCGAAAGCCCCGAGCGGATCGAAGCCCTCATCCGCGCCGGCATGGATTGCGCGCGGCTCAACTTCTCCCACGGCGACCACGACGAGCACGCGCGAACGATCCACCTCATTCGCGAGACGTCGCGGCGGCTCGATACACCGGTCGCCATCCTCCAGGATCTCCAGGGACCGAAGATCCGGATCGGCCCCATCGAGGGGCGGGCGATCGAGCTGCGATCCGGCGATCAGGTGCGACTCCGTGCCGGTGACGGGGTGGGAACCTCGTCCCTCCTCACCACCACGTATCGTGAACTGCCGCATGATGTGGAGCGCGACGACCGCATCCTGCTCGACGACGGCCGGCTCGTCCTCGTGGTCGAGGAAGTCGAGGCGGAGGACGTCGTGCGCACGCGGGTGGTCGAGGGCGGGATCCTGCGCGAGAAGAAGGGAATCAACCTCCCCGGCGTCCACATCTCGACACCCGCGCTGACCGAGAAGGATCGCCGCGACCTGGCCTTCGGCATCGAGCACGGGGTCGACTACGTGGCGCTGTCGTTCGTGCGCCGCGGGCAGGACATCGTGGATCTGAAAGAGGAGATCCGCGCCCACGACGGCGACATCCCGGTCATCGCCAAGCTGGAAAAGCCGCAGGGAGTCGACAACCTGGACGAGATCCTCGCGGAGGCAGCGGGCGTGATGATCGCCCGCGGCGACCTCGGGGTGGAGCTTCCGCCGGAGCGTGTCCCGATCCTCCAGAAGGAGATCATCCGCCGGGCCAACGAGGCGAAGCGGCTGGTCATCGTCGCCACCCAGATGCTGGAGTCGATGACCACCAGCCTGCGGCCGACACGGGCCGAAGCCTCGGACATCGCGAACGCCATCTTCGACGGCACCGATGCCGTCATGCTCTCCGCGGAGACGGCCACCGGAGAGCATCCGGTGGAGGCGGTGCAGATGATGGAGCGCATCATCGTGGCCGCCGAAGTGGAACGGGCGCGCGCCGCCTGGATCCGCCGAAGAGGCACCGAGCTCACCGAGGACTTCGCCCAGGCGATCTGCGACGCGGCGACCCTCGTCGCCGCCGAGGTCGGTGCGAAGTACATCGTGGCCTTCACGCAGTCGGGATCGACCGCCGGCCTGCTGGCGAAGTACCGGCCGCACGTATCGCTGCTGGCCTTCACGCCGCATCGCAAGGTCCGCTCGCGCCTCGCGCTCCACTGGGGCGTGACCCCGCTGGTCATGGAGATCGCGCATTCGATCGACCGCCTGATCGCGAACCTCGAGAAACGCCTGATGGAAGAGGGTCTGGCCCGGAAGGGCGAGATCATCGTGATCGTCTGCGGGGCGCCGCTGGATGTCGGGGGGAGGACCAACCTGATGAAGATCCACCGGCTGGGAGACGTCACCCGCCTCGACGAGAGTGCGGGCCGGAAAGTGAGGGCTTGACTCGAGCATACAAATTGTGCGACCTTTGATGCATGAGAACGACATTGAACCTGGACGAGGAACTGGTCGAGGAGGCGATGGCCGTGACCGGAGCGAAGACCAAGAGCGCCGTGGTTCGGCTTGGATTGAGGGCGCTGGTGGAGGCGGCCGCCCGTAAGCGTCTGGCGGCGCTCAAGGGAAAGATCCCGGATGCCACCGCTCCCCGGAGGCGTCGTCCCCGACCGGAGGATTGATACCGATCGATCGATCCTTATCGACACGTCGGTGTGGGTCGATTTCTACCGAGGTTCCACTGGTGCCGCCGGCGTCGCTGACCTGCTCGAGGAAAATCGGGTTCTCATCCACCCGTGGATCGTGGGCGAGCTCGCCCTCGGGAACCTGGGCCGACGGCGCGGTAGCATCCTGGCGGATCTGGAGCTGCTTCCAGCCGCGCTCCTCGTTACCCACGAGGATGTCCTGGAGTTCATTGAGTCGCATCGGCTGTACAGCCGCGGAATCGGATGGGTGGACGCCCAGCTTCTGGGCTCCTCGCTCCTGTCCGGTGCGCGATTCTGGACTTTCGACAAACCGGCCGCCCGAGCAGCCGATGGGCTGGGAATAGGCGGGATAACGTGACCACCGCCCGACGAATTGACGCCCTCCGGCCCCCCGGATAGGTTCCAGCTCATGTCCGATCCGACCACCACCTCGCCTCCTCCCAAGGCTCCCGCCGCGGGGCTGGAAGGCGTCGTCGTCGCCGAATCCGAGATCTCCTACGTCGACGGTCAGGCGGGGAAGCTCGTCTATCGCGGCTATTCGATCGAGGATCTGGCGGAGCACTCCACGTTCGAGGAGACGGTCGCGCTGCTGCTGGACGGCGAGCTGCCGGGCCGCTCACGGCTGGACGAATTGAGCGCCGGGCTGGCCGCTCAGCGGGCCCTCGATGACCGGGCGCTGGAGGTACTGCGCGGGCTGCCCACGGACGCCGAGCCGATGGCCGTCCTGCGGACGATCGTCTCGGCGCTGGGAACGGTCGATCCCGATACGCTGGACGGCTCGCCCGAGGCCACGCGCCGGAAGACGATCCGGCTGATCGCGCGGTTTCCCACCATCGTTGCCGCCTTCGACCGGCTGCGCCGCGGCGAGGAGCCCGTCGATCCACGACAGGATCTGGGACACGCCGCCAACTTCCTCTACATGCTGTCGGGGAAGGATCCCGACCCCGACGACGCGCACGTCCTGGACGTGTGCCTGATCCTCCACGCCGAGCACGGAATGAACGCGTCCACCTTCTCGGCGCGAGTCACGGCGGCGACGCTATCGGACATCCACTCCGCGATCACCAGCGCGGTGGGCACGCTCAAGGGCCCCCTCCACGGGGGCGCCAACCAGGAGGTCATGAAGATGCTCCTCGAGATCGAGGGGCGCGGGATCGAGCCTGGCGCATACGTGCGGGAGAAGCTCGGGCGCAAGGAGAAGATCATGGGCTTCGGCCATCGGGTGTACAAGACGATGGACCCGCGGGCCCCGATCCTCAGGCGCTTTTCGCGCGACCTCACCGAGCGGGCCGGTCAGCCGCAGTGGTTCGAGATCAGCGAGGAGATCGTCGAGACGATGACCTCGGAGAAGGGGATCGATCCGAACGTCGATTTCTTCTCGGCGTCGACCTACCACGCGCTCGGCATCCCCACCGATCTGTTCACGCCGATCTTCGCGATCTCGCGGATCAGCGGCTGGTGCACGCACGTCGAGGCGCAGTATGCCCACAACCGCCTGATCCGGCCGCGAGCGAAGTACGTGGGGAAGAAGGACCTGAGCTATCGGCCGGTCAACCAGCGCTGACCAGCTGCTGAGACTCGAGAATCGGCCTTCCTGCTTCCCGGCGCCAACGCCATCGCGATTGCCATCGCTAGACCAAGCCGCTACTCCTGTGGATAGTAGATGGTCAGCGTGGCGCTGCTTTGCGTTGGTGCCTTCGCGCTGGGAAGGAGCCGGAACGGCAACCCCGCGATTCGACCGCTGCCCTCGGGCACATTGCCCACGAACCGAACCCAGAACTCCCCTGGGGCGCCCAAGCCGGCCATCACCACGAGCCCGGCCACTCCCGGCTCCACGGACAAGGGCTCGAAAACCGCCGGATCGAAGACGTACTTGAACACGATGTCGATCGACCGTGGCGTCTCGTGGGCGTAGGCATACTCGAAGACGACCGATTCCGCGCTTCGGAACGCGGTTGCGTCGAGCGGGATCTGCGTTGTTCCGGAACCGCGGGCCCCATCGAGCCACTCCAGTTTTGGGTCAAACCCGAGCGTGGCAGCGCTGACGCCCGTCTCGGCAAGCGCTTGGGTCCCGCCCTTTGGTCCCGTGACCTCGATGTTACGGCCGTTTTCCGTGCCGAAGAAGATCCCGCTGTGCTTCATCCGGAAGAAGCACGCCGTCGTGCCCCCCGCTGCTCCGGGTCGTCGATCCGCAGGTCGAACGCGAAGGTCCGGCTGGCTTGATGTGCGACCGACCCCGACCCAAAGATCGGAGTCATG
>JBOHRQ010000111.1:0-5890 GCA_050732875.1 Gemmatimonadota bacterium
CACTTTCGTCCGCCGAACGGACCACGATGCCGAACAGGTCCTCGGAGAACCGCGGATGGTAGCCGGCCATCCGGCCCAGCGCCGGGATCCGGCTGAACGTCAGGACGCCGGCCAGGGTGAAGAGCCCACCCAGCAGCACGGTCAGCTCGAACATGATCACCACCGTCACCGGGAACGACGAGATCGGCTTCCCGCCGACATGCAGCGGCCATGCGAAGAACGTCCAGTAGGTGAGGGCGAAGCCGACGATGCATCCCAGGATCCCGCCGATCAGCGTCAACTTGCGCACCGGGCTGGTGGGCCGGTCGATGGCTTCCTCGAGGTGCGGCGTCGGAATCGGGGAATACACCGTGATCTCCTCGGGAGCAAACCCTTCCCTCTCGAGCGCAATCACCGCGGCGGCCACGTCGTCGACGGTCAGGTACACGCCCCGGACGCCGCCCTCGACCCGCTCCGTCGTCACGCTCCAACTCCGGCGCTCATCCGGCCGTCTCCAGCTCTTCCTTCTGCCGTCTGAGGCGCGGCGGCAGCAGCTCCTTCAGCTCGGCGATCGCCATCGACGGCAGGAATTTGACGAACAGCATGAACCACATGAAGAACCAGGCGAACGAGCCGGCCGTGATCGCCCACTCGACCCAGGTCGGTGTGTAGTAGTCCCACTGCGCGGGATTGAACTCGTGGGCCAGCGACTGAATGATGATCACGAAGCGCTCGAACCACATGCCGATGTTGACGCCAATGGAGATGATGAACGCCCAGAACCAGGACCTTCGGACGCGGCGCCACCAGAGGGCCAGCGGGATGATGCAGTTGCAGGTGTACATGATCCACCCCGCCCACGCGTACTGACCCGTGATGCGATCCCAGAAGACACCGCGCTCGAACGGCGAGCCCGAGTACCAGGCGATGAAGAACTCCGCCAGGTACGAGTAGAAGACGATCGACGAGGTCAGCAGCAGCAGCTTGCACAGGTTGTCCAGATGGAACTGGTCGATGTAGTCCTGGAGATGGAACGCCTTGCGCAGCGGGACGACGAGGGTGATCACCAGCGCGACGCCGCTGAAGATCGCCCCGGCGACGAAGTACGGGGCGAAGATCGTCGAGTGCCAGCCCGGCACGATGGCCATCGCGAAGTCCCAGGACACGACCGAGTGCACGGACAGGACCAGCGGCGTGGCGAGGCCGGCCAGGAAGAGGTACGCCCGGTTGTAGTGGCGCCACTGATTGTCGGTCCCCTGCCAGCCCAGCGACAGCATCGAGTAAGCGCGGTGGCGGATCGTGCCCGGCTCGGCACGGTCGCGGGCGGCCGTGATGTCGGGGATGAGCCCGACGTAGAGGAACAGCGCCGAGATCGTGAAGTACGTCGAGATGGCGAAGAAGTCCCAGATGAGCGGGCTCCGGAAGTTGGGCCAGATGAGCCGCTCGTTCGGGTACGGGACGAGGTAGTAGAAGTACCACACGCGGCCCAGGTGGATGAGCGGGAACAGCCCCGCCGTCATGACGGCAAAGACCGTCATCGTCTCGGAGATCCGGTAGACCGCGGTTCGGAACTGGGCGCGGAAGAGAAACAGGATCGCCGAGATCAGGGTCCCCGAGTGCGCGATCCCGACCCAGAACACGAAGTTGGTGATGTAGACCGCCCACATGACGGGCGGTACGTAGCCGGCGACTCCCAATCCAACCTTGATCTGGTACATCCAGGCCGCGATGCCGGCGGCCAGGATGAGCAGCACGACCGCAAACAGGGCGGCCCAGCCCAGCCCCGGCGCCTCGAGCGTCGCCAGGATGTCGCGGTTGACCCGGCGGAAGACGGTCGCCTGGGCGCGCCCCTCGGCCCTCGCGGTCGCGGACGTCGGCTCAGCCATCAGCTCCCGCCGACCCCGGCCTCGGCCGGGGCCCTGTCACCGGACGTCTCCGGACGCGCCCGGCCCGCGAAGCCGGAGCTCCCGGTGGGCATTCGCTCGTTGACCTGCTTCAGGTAGAAGTTCGCCGGCCGCGTGTTCAGCTCGCCGAGCACACTGTACGCGAGCTGCCCGCGGGCCAGACGTGCGGCGCGACTATCCGGGTCCTTGAGGTTGCCGAAGACGATCGCGTCGGTCGGACAGGTCTGCTGACAGGCCGTCTGGAACGCGCCGTCAGCAACCACCGCGTCCCGGTTCCGCGCCTCGAGCTTGGCGGCGTTGATCCTCTGGACGCAGTACGTGCACTTCTCCATGACGCCCTTCTCGCGCCGCGTCACGTCAGGGTTGAGGCTCCAGTTGAGCGGCTCGGGCCACTCGTAGGTGAACCAGTTGAAATAGCGCACCTTGTACGGGCAGTTGTTGGAGCAGTACCGGGTGCCCACGCACCGGTTGTAGACCTGGACGTTCAACCCGTCCGGATTGTGGTAGGTGGCGTATACCGGACACACGGGCTCGCAGGGCGCCGCTCCGCAGTGCTGGCAGAGCATGGGAAGGTGCCGGGTCTCGAGCCCGCCGTCAGGCTTCTCCTCGAAGAACCGCTCGATCCGGATCCAGGTCATCTGCCGGCTCCGCGCCACCCTCTCCGGACCGACCCACGGCACGTTGTTCTCGGCCTGGCAAGCCGCGACGCAGGCCCCGCAGCCCGTGCACGCATCGAGGCTGATCGCCATCCCCCAGCGGTAGGGGCTTTCCTGGGAGGCGTCCTGGGTGACCCTCTCGACGGTCAGCACCTCGCCGTGGCCCGCAGCGTGGCTTGCGGCGGCATGACCCGCGGCCCCGCTCAGCGCCTCGGCCATCGGGATCGCGCGCGCGATCTCGCGGTCGTGCTGATCAGCGATCTCCTGCTGGCGGAGCGGCGGCACCCACGACCCCGTCGGGGTCAGGCTCACGCGCACGCTCTGGTACACGAAGCCGCCGCCGTGGCGCTCGGAGGTCGGCGGAAGGATCTCGATGGGGTTGATCCCCCGGCCGTTCGCGTAACGGCCCATGCGCGTATGCCCGCGGCCGAGCGGCATCGCCACCGTGTCCTCGCGCAGGCCGGGGTAGGACAGGACCGGCGCCTGGAGCTTCCCGTACGGCGACTCGATCTCGACCACGTCGCCGTCCTTCAGCCCGCGCTCCTCGGCGACCGAGGGATGGATCTCGACCCAGGTCTGCCAGCAGCTCGAGGTGACCGGGTCGGCCAGCTCCTGAAGCCAGGGCCGGTTGGCCATGCGCCCGTCGTACATGGCGATGTGCGGGTAGACCTGGAGGTAGAAGGCATCGTCCTCGGCCGGCCCCTCGAACTCGGCCGGCTCGAAGACCACCGGCTCGACCTGCGCTCCGGCGGCGGCATCGGCCCCCTCCACCGGTGTCGCCTCTGGCCCGGCGGCCGGTCCGACCGGTCGTGCCGTGGTGGCCACGGCGCTGGCCGCGCCCGTCCAGACGCCTCCGCGCTTCAGCGTCTCCGCCCACGCCACGGCGGTCGGCGCCCGATCGCTCCACGCAGCGCGCAGGTAATCGTACCACGTCGCGGCGTCGAGCGAGGCCGCGGGAGAAGCCGCCGCCGGCGGGGACCCCGCCGTCTGCGTCGTGCCGGCCGCCGCCTGAGCCACCGTGTCGGCCGCTGCCGCGGTCCCCCGCACGCGCCGCCAGGCCTCCAGCAGGAGATCGGGCGTCGAGCGGGTGTTGAACACCGGCCGCATGGCGGGCTGGACCAGGCTCGCGATCCCTTCCTCCGGCACCCAGTCCCCCCACGACTCGAGCGGGGTGTGATCGGGCAAGAGGAGGTTGCACCAGGATGCGGTCTCGTCGAAGGCCGGGCTGAACGACACGCGAAGCGGCACCTGCCGAAGCGCTTCGGCGAAGCCGAGCCCGGGCGGCAGGGAATAGACGGGATTCGTGTCGCCGAAAAGGATCGTGCGGACCCGGCCCGCCTTGAGCTCGGCGGTCAGGTCCCCGATCGTCTGGTAGGAGCGCTCCACGCCGCCGGTGACCGGTGTGGTGAGCCGCAGGGTGTTGCCGACCGCCCCGCCGGCCTGGTTCAAGAGGTTGACGGCGACCGCGGCGGCCGTGGCCTGCCGATGGGCGGTGGCCACCCCTCCCGGGAGAGCCAGGCTCCGCCGGATCCGGAACAGCCGGGCCAACCGCTCGATGGTCTCGGCCGGGACGCCGGTCGCCTCTGCGGCACGCTCGGGCGTCCACGCGGCCGCCTCCGCGCCGGCCCCCAGCACGTTGGCCATGGCCAGCGCCACCAGGTGCTCGGTGCCGGGCCGGGCGGCGACCCATTCGTCCGCGTTCGACGCCGTCATCGAGAGTCGCGGCTCGACGGCGACGACGAGGCCCGGGGAGCCGGACTCCCCACCGGCGTCGCGCACGGCGTGCATGGCCGCCCACTCCCGGCCGTAGCGGACCGGCGAGATCCATGTCTCCAGGTAATCGGCCCCGAACGAGACCACCAGGTCGGCGGCTTCCAGGTCGTAGGTCGGGATGGCGGCCTGCCCGAAGACGCGCCGGTTGGCCTCGAGGATGGCCTCGTGGGCGAACGGCTCGTAGACGACCCAGCGCGCCCCGACCGCCCGCGCCCACTCCTCGTACAGGCGCGCGCGGGTCCCGGTCTGAAGACCGGTCAGCAGAACCACCGAGCCCGGCTCCGAGCGCCCCTCGACGAGCCGCTCCGCCAGGGTCCCCGCCGCGTCATCCCAGCCGACATCGACGTAGCGTCCATCGACGAGGCGCTTGGGACCCTTGATGCGA
The DNA here is from genome assembly GCA_050732875.1 of Gemmatimonadota bacterium. GTDB lineage: Bacteria > Gemmatimonadota > Gemmatimonadetes > JACCXV01 > JAHWKZ01 > DASRVA01. The sequence continues at coordinate 4,698 of JBOHRQ010000111.1, forward strand.
TCCGGGTCGTAGAGGTTCTGGTGGGCCGCCTGTCCCCGGGCGCACAGCTTGCCCCGGTTGACCGGGCTCTCGGGGTTCCCCTCGAGCTTGATGACGCGCCCCTCGACGGTCTTCACGTGCACGCCGCAACCGGCCGGACATTCACGGCAGGTCGAGGCGTACCACGTCGGCACCCCGGGGGTCACGTCGTCCGGCGGGACCAGATACGGGACCAGCGTCTGGGGACCGATCTTCTGGTCGCAGGCGGTCATCGCGCCCGCACCCGTGACCCCGACCAGCTTCAGGAAGTCCCTGCGCTCCATCCCCATCCCGCTAGCGAACCGAGAGAGCGGTCATTCTCACCGCCTAAAAGTGACAGGTCGCACAGTCGTCGGGCGCTCCGCGGTCGCGATGACAGTTTAAGCACCACCCCATCGTCAGCGGGGCCACCTTCTCCACCTGCACCATGCTCGCCACGTCGCCATGGCAGGTCGCGCAGGTCACCCCCGCCCGGACGTGGGGCTGGTGCGTGAACTGCACGAACTCCGGGACGCTGTGGACGCGCTGCCAGGGGATCGAGGTGGAGTCGCTCCAGAACTCCATCAGCTTCTGGATCTCCTGCTGGAACTCCGGGCTCGTCCCCTGCACGAACCGGTGGCAGCCCATGCACGTCCCCACGGCCGGGATGCCGGCCTCCTCGGACACGTTCGACGAGAAATGGCAATAGGCGCAGGGGATCCGGTTGTCCCCGGCGTGGACGGTGTGCATGAAGGCGATCGGCTGCTCGGGAGAGGCATCCTGGGTGGGAGCGGAGCGAACGTCCCCACAAGCGGATGCGAGGACGAGTACAAGGAGCAAGGCAGGAACGATAACGGCCCGGAATCCGTTGGCGGCGGCCCGCATGCACTCCCCGGGAAGGGGTACCGAGAACGATATCGAGTCGATGCTGGCGGAGTGCTCGCTCCGTAGGAGGCCCGGACTCCGCGGGCGAAAGCGCGGGGAAATATGAATCTGCAGGAGCGAAAGTCAAGCGCTCGCGGAGGTGATCCGGTCGGGTCGATGACGAGCCCGACCGGCTTCGTGACTACGAGTCGGAGCGGTCGGTCTCCAGCCGCTCGATCTCCTGGCGCAGGCGGGCCATCTCCTCCTCGAGCGCGCGAAGCCGGGCGCGCAGGGCGCCGGCCCTCTCCCCGGTCAGCCGCTCCTCGCGCTCC
>JBOHRQ010000112.1:0-5808 GCA_050732875.1 Gemmatimonadota bacterium
TCGAGCCCAACGGGACCGCGGCCAGCGCCGGTCTCCTGGGGGGCGACATCCTCCTCCGTATCAACGACACGCCGGTGGGCCCCGAGGAGACGATCGCCACCCGGTACGCGCTCCGCCGCTACGTCCGGGAGGCCGCGCCGGGATCGCGGATCGCCTTCGACATTCTTCGCGGAGGGACCCCCATGGAGCGGGAGGGGGTCGTGCGGAGGATCCGGGTCTCCGAGATGGCGATCGAGGAAGTCCCCGGCTCTCCGGCCACCGCCCTGGTGATCCGAAGCAGCCTGCTCGAGCGCTCGGCCCCGTCCGCCTCCAGCCGCTAGTACGTCCAGGTTACGCCGCCTTCGAGCCGGAATATCGAGTTATCGGCGATCAGGAACTTTCCCTCCACGAAGTACTTCCACCAAGTCCGCATGGGGACGTCGATGCCACCGAGCAGGATGAGGGCGACCTCGGTGTCGTCATCGTCCCCAGCGTCCTCGTCGCGGTTGACGTGCAGCAGGCCCAGCCCGCCACCGACATACGGATCCACGCGCGACTCGTTGGGATCCACCGGGAACAGATAGTGCGCCTCGCCGCCGACCAGGAAGCTGATGGCGTCGTCTCCGAGCCCGAGGACCAGCGGGGTCTGGATGCGGACCCGTTCCCAGGGCCGACCCAGATCTAGGTGTCCGCCCAGCAGGAACTGGGTCAGGTCGTCGTCGAGCGAGACGCCGGCCCGCACGCCGTAGCCGTAGAGCTCCAGCGCCTGGGCGTGGAGGGGGCCGGCGGGCAGGACGAGGGCGAGGACGGCGGCGAGGATGAGCGGCGCGCGGGACATGAAGCCTCCGTGTGAAAAGGTGACGTGCCGTGAATGCGATGCGTGCCGGGACTCGGATGGGGCAGGTCCTACCCGCAAGTGCCGGCGATGTGCCCGGTTTCTTGTGTCGTGAGTCGCGTTGGGGCTAATTTCGAGGTTCCGAGCGCGATCATCAACGCATCAGGATCCGAGGAGGCATTCTTGACCGATCAGAATCCGCCCCCGTCGACGCCGCCCCCGCCGCCCGGGCCCGAGGAGGAGCGGCCGGTCGGTCAGCCGACGTCCACCGGACTGGACCCCCAGCTGGCGAGTCTGCTGTGCTACATCCTTTCACCGCTCACCGGGATCGTATTCTTTCTGATCGAGAAGGCGAACTCGGTGGTGCGCTTCCACGCGGCGCAGTCGATCGTCTTCGGCGTGGCGGCGATCATCCTTTGGATCGCCATCGCAATCCTGTCGTATCTGTTCTACCAGATCGCCTGGTCTCTCGGCAGCCTGTTCACACTGCTCCAGACGCTGGTCGGGATCGGACTCTTCGTCCTGTGGGTGGTCCTGCTGATCAAGGGCTACTCAGGGCAGAGATGGAAGCTGCCGGTGATCGGGGACATGGCCGAGCGGCTGGCGGCGAGCCAGGCGGGAGCGCAATGAGCTTCGAAAGGGAGGCATCGAGCATGCGAAAACTCGTGATCGGACTGGCGCTGGCGGGACTGTCCCTCACCGCCGGGCCCGTCGCCGCGCAGGTGAACCCGTACGGTTCCAGCGGCAAGGGCAAGGTCTACGGCCTCGATCTGACCGCGCTCCAGGGGCCGGACTCCGCGCCGGCCCGGATCGTGATCGTGATGGACTTCTCGGGATCCATGGCGGGGCAGTCGGGGGGCGGGGTGGAGCAGGAGGTCGCCGGGCGAGTGGAGCGCGGCCTGGGCCGGCTCATCGGCGGCCGAGCCGGGAGCGAGGTGTCCGAGGAGCTGCGGGAGCGCCGGCAGAAGGCCGAGGAGGCGATCCGCGAGGTGGCCAGCGGCGTGGACGGCCTGTCCGACGGCACCTGGTTCAACGTCATCACCTTCGAGAGCGAGCCGCATCCCTGGCAGACCTCGCTGGTCGAGGCCACCGAGGAGGTCAGGGACGAGGCCAAGGACTACTTCGACGACCTCGAGCCGACCGGGGGAACGGCCATGATCCCGGCCCTCGAGGAGGCCTTCGCCGAAGGTCCCGACTTCATCGTCCTGGTCAGCGACGGCGTCCCCAACGAGGGCCCGCAGGCGGTGCTGGATCGGGTCGCGGAGCTCAACGCGGACGGAGCCGTTACCGTCCATACGATCGGGATTGGCCAGGACCTCGACATGGAGTTCATGGAGACGCTGGCCGAGCAGAACGGAGGTGAGACCTACACGCGCGGAACGGGCATCTTCTGATCCCCGCCGATCTCATCGTCCGAAAGCGCGACGGCGGCTCACTCGCGGACGACGAGTGGGCCGCTTTTTTTTCCGGCTACCTGGCGGGGGAGGTCGCCGAGTATCAGGTCGCCGCGCTGCTCATGGCGATCTACTTCCAGGGGATGGACGCCGCCGAGACGCGCGCCCTGACCCGGATCATGGTCGATTCCGGCGAGCGCTGGGCGTGGCCCGACCTCGACGTACCGGTCGGTGACAAGCATTCCACGGGGGGCGTCGGCGATAAGGTCTCGCTGATCATGGCACCGCTCTGCGCGGCCTGCGGCGTCCACGTCCCCATGGTCTCGGGTCGCGGCCTGGGCCATACCGCCGGTACCCTGGATAAGCTGGAGGCGATTCCAGCGATCCGCACCGACCTCGAGAAGGCTGACTACGACAGGCTCCTCCGGGAGGTCGGCTTCGCGATGGGCGGGCAGACCGAGGCCTTCGCGCCGCTCGACCGCGAGACGTACGCGCTGCGTGACGTGACCGGGACGATCGAGTCGATTCCCCTGATCACGGCCAGCATCATGTCGAAGAAGCTGGCCGAAGGGCTCGACGGGCTGATTTTGGACGTGAAATGGGGGGATGGAGCGTTCATCCAGGACCGGGAGCGCGCGGCGGAGCTGGCCCGGCTGATGATCGGGGTCGGCGAGTCGTTCGACGTGCGCACGGAGGCCCTCCTGACCGACATGGAGACCCCCCTCGGACGCACGGTCGGACACACGCTCGAGTTGAGGGAGGCGATCGAGGTCATGCGGGGAGCCGACCCGGATCCGCGCCTGCTCGAGCTGACGATCGGGTTGACCGAACGGCTGCTCGTCCTGACCGGCGCGGCGCCCGACGAAGCCGGGGCCCGCTCGATGGCCACCCGGGCCCTCGAGGATGGAAGGGCCCTCGAGAGATTCGCGGCTCTCGTGGAGGCACAGGGGGGCGACCCGCGGGTGATCGAAGATCCGGAACGTCTGGCGGTGGCGCCCAGCCGGCTCGAGCTGAAGGCCCCCCGCGAGGCGTTCCTGGCCGGCCTTCCCGCGCGCCGGGTGGGGCAGCTTCTGGTCGAGCTGGGCGGAGGCCGGCGTGTCAAGGGCGAGGAGATCGACCATGAAGTCGGTCTCGTCTTCCCGCATCCGATCGGCGAGCGGCTGCCGGCGGGGGAAACGTGGGCGGTCGTCCACGGCCGAAGCGACGCGGAGGCGAAGAGGGCGGGCGAGGTCCTGGAGTCGATCGTGACGTGGTCGAAAGAAGCAGCGCAGCCTGCACCCGTCGTTACCGCCCATCTCCCGAGCGGCGACTGACCGGATGGCCATGCTCAGAACAGGAAATCGTCGCCGACCTGCGGCTCCTCCCCCGGCTCACCGTTCTCTTCCTGCGCCGGCAGGTCGAGCAGCGGCACGTCCTGGCTGGGCACACGGCAGTAGTGCTCGGGAACCGTCTCGGGGATGAAGATCTCCACGTAGGCGCCCATCCCGCAGAAGTCGGCAGCCAGCATGCCGGTCGTCGTCGTGACCTGCCGCTCGATCAGCCCGGCGGGCCGGGGGAAAGCCTCCTCTGGCTCGGGCGGCTCCAGCCCCTCATGGGCCACCTTCATGAAGTCGGCCCAGATGGGGGCCGCCAGCACCCCGCCCGTGCCGTTGTAGCGGATCCGCTGCTTGCGGTCGAACCCTACCCAGGTGAGCGCCTCGTACTCCGGCGTGAAGCCCACGAACCAGGCGTCGGTCGACTCGTTGGTCGTCCCGGTCTTGCCGCCCGTGGGCCAGGTGAAGCCACTGCCGCGGACGGCATAGCGGCCGGTGCCCTGGTTGACGACGTCCTGGAGGATCGAGGTCATGATGTAGGTCTCCTGCGGGGTCAGGACGCGCGATCGGGCGGGCTGGAAAGCGCGGATGACGTTCCCGTTGCGGTCCTCGATGCGGGTGATCGAAATCGGGGAGATCCGGACGCCCCCGCTCGGGAACACCGTGAACGCCCGCAGAACCTCGAACGGGATCAGATCCGCGGCCCCCAGCGCCAAAGAGCCGAAGGGGGGGAGATCGGTGGTGATGCCGGCATCCCGGGCATAGTCGATGACGGGTCGGATACCTACGTCGAACATGAGACGCACGGTGGCCACGTTGATGGAGTGGGTGAGCGCCCGTCGCAGATTGATCGGCCCACGGAAGCGCCGATCGTAGTTTTCGGGCCGCCATGTCTTTCCGTTGCCCATCGGCATGGCGAGGGGTCGGTCCTGGACCACGTACGAGGCGGGGAAGCCGTTGCGGATCGCGGCCGCGTAAACGAACGGCTTGAACACCGAGCCCGGCTGCCGGTGGGCCTGCGTGACGCGGTTGAACTTGGATTCCTCGAACGATCGGCCGCCCACCATCGCCACGATCCCGCCACTCTCGAGATCCATCGCCACGAGGGCGCCTTGCAGGTAGGGGGTGGCCGTTCTGCCCTCCGTCTCCTCGTCCTCGGACGCCTCGCCGGTCGAGTTGGCGGCGGCGCGCTGAGCCTGCCAGGCTTCACGCCGGATCTTGTCCGGAGCGAGCGTCTTCTCGATCTGGTCGAGGTGGCGCTCGACGATCTCCTCGGCGGCGGCCTGGAGCCGCGCGTCGAGCGTCGTCTGAACGATGTAGCCGCCGCGCCATACGGCGTCGGTGCCAAGCATGGACTCGAGCTGACGGCGGACGTGCTCGGTGAAGTACGTGTGCGCGCCCTCCTGCTGCCGGTCGGGGACGAGCTCGATGGCGGTGTTCCTCGCCGCCTCGGCCTCCTCAGGGGTGATCGCCCCTACGTCGACCATGTTGGCCAGGACCGCCGAGCGCCGCTCGAGCGCCGCCTCCATGCTCACTCGCGGGCTCTGCCGCGACGGGGCCTGGACGATGCCCGCCAGCAGCGCCGCCTCGGGAAGGTCCAGCTCGGTCGCGGATTTGCCGAAGTACAGCTGGGACGCCGATTCGATTCCGTAGGCTCCGCTGCCGAAATAGACCTGGTTGACGTACATCTGCAGGATCTTGCGCTTCGGATAGTGCTCCTCGATCTCGTGGGCGAGAACGACCTCCTTGAACTTCCGCGTGAACAGCTTGTCCGGGGACAGGAACAGGTTGCGCGAGAGCTGCATGGTGATCGTCGACGCGCCCTGCGAACGCGATCCACTGACCAGGTTGTACCAGGCCGCCGCCAGGGCGCGGCGGGGGTTCACGCCGCTGTGCTCGAAGAAGGCGCGATCCTCGGTGGCCAGAATCGCCCGGATGAAGGGCCGGGGGACCCGATCGAGGGGGACGATTTCGCGGCGCTCGGCCGCGAACTCGGCGATCAGCTTGCCGTCGCGGGAGTACACCTGGGTGACCAGGCTTGGTCGCCAGTCCTCGAGCCGGGCGATCGACGGAAGATCCGCGCGCACGCGCTGATAGATCGCGCCGAAAGCGCCCACCCCCATGAAGAGGAGGAAGATCACGATCAGAGCCACGATGTTGGCGCCGCGCCAGAGGCGGCCGAGATCCCTGCGGGGTGTCATCTGCTCCTCGAATATACCTCGTTGCGGACGACATGATCCCCGGCCGGGGAGAAATACAGGCGCCGGTCTAACGGTCTTTCGCCTCC
>JBOHRQ010000113.1:0-5782 GCA_050732875.1 Gemmatimonadota bacterium
GTCGTGGCCCGGCCCGTCCGCGCGCCGGCGGACGTGGAGGGCCTCGGACGGTTCGATCCGGGCGATCTCGTCGGCTCGCTGGTCGAAGCGCTGCGCCTGCTGAGTCGGGAGAGCCCGGTGCCGGTGATCGGGTTCGCGGGCGCTCCCTTCACGCTCGCATCGTACCTGGTCGAGGGTGCTCCGACGCGGCGCTTCCTCGAGGTCAAGCGCTTCCTCCACGCCCATCCCGCGGCCTGGGACGAGCTCATGCGCCGCCTCACCGACGCCACCATCGCCTATCTCACCCTCCAGGCTGAGGCGGGCGCCCTGGCCCTCCAGATCTTCGATTCGTGGGTCGGCTGTCTGGCACCCGCGGACTACCGCCGGTCGGTGCAGCCCCACATGCGCCGGCTCTTCGCCGGCCTGCCGGGTGTGCCCGCCATCCACTTCGGGACCGACACCGCGGGGCTGCTCCCGGACCTGGCCGCTGCCGGCGGCGACGTGATCGGCCTCGACTGGCGGATCGATCTGGGACGCGGCTGGGATCTCGTCGGCGACCGGGCGGTCCAGGGCAACCTGGACCCGGCCGCGGCCGCGGGCCCCTGGGAGGTGGCCCGGGCGGGCGCCGAGCGCGTGCTCGCCGAGGCCGCCGGACGAGCCGGTCACGTCTTCAACCTGGGGCACGGCGTCTTGCCCGAGACGCCGGTGGAAAACCTGCGCCGGCTCGTCGACCACGTTCACGAGGTCAGCGCCCGGGTGGGCGCGGCGCACCGGGCCGCGGGATGAGAGAGGGGCTCCTCGTGATGGCGTACGGCACCCCCTGTCGGCTGGAAGATGTCGGGGCGTACTACACGCACATCCGGCGCGGCAACCCGCCGCCGGCCCCGCTCATCGAGGAGCTCGTCGAGCGTTACCGCGCTGTGGGCGGGCCGACCCGGCTGAACCGCATCACGCGCGAGCAGGCCGCTCGCCTCGAACGGGCGCTCGCCAGGCGCGGCTTCGACGTCCCGGTCCGCGTCGGCTTCAAGCACGTCGATCCGTTCATCGGCGAAGCGGTGCGGCAGATGGCGGCGGATGGCATCGAGCGCGCGGTCGGTCTCGTCATGGCGCCCCACTACTCGTCGCGCTCGATCGCCGAGTACGAGGGCTACGTCCGGCAGGCCGCTCCCGAGGGCATGGCCATCGAGATGATCCAAAGCTGGCACGACCATCCCGGGCTCGTGGCGCTCCTGGCCGCCCGGCTGCGGACGGCTCTCGACCGCGCGGACGGAGATCCGCACGTCGTGTTCACCGCGCACTCGGTGCCGGCGCGCGTGCTCGAGCGCGGCGACCCCTATCCCGACCAGCTCCTCGCCACGAGCCGGGCGGTGGTGGACGCGGTCGGGATCGACCGCTGGACCTTCGCCTACCAGAGCGCGGGGCGGACCGCGGAGCCCTGGCTCGGACCCGACATTCTGGATGTGATCGCGGATCTCGCGCAGAGCGGCGAAACGGGCGTGCTCGTCCAGCCGATCGGGTTCGTGGCCGACCATCTCGAGGTCCTCTACGACCTGGACGTCGAAGCCCGCGCGGCCGCACGGAGCCGGGGCCTGTCCTACGGCCGGGCGGATATGCCGAACGCGGATCCCGACTTCGTAGCCGCGCTCGCCGACCTGGCAGCGACGCGGCTCGCGACCCCGAGCCGCGGGGCGCGCGTGACCCGCTGAGCATCGCCGTCGTCGGCGGCGGTCTCACCGGGCTGGCGGCCGCGTTCGCGCTCGCCCGCAGGGGCCTCGAGACGGTGCTGCTCGAAGCCGGCGACCGGCTGGGAGGGACCGTCCGGACCGTGCGGCAGGACGGATTTCTGATCGAGACGGGGCCCGAGTCCTTCGTCACGCGGAAGCCCGCTCTCCTCGAACTGTGCCGGGAGCTGGGCCTGGAGGACGAGCTCCTCCTCGCCGGCCCCGCCGGTCGCACCGGCGTGTTCGCGCGGGGCCGGCTGCGGCCGCTGCCGGCGGGGGTCGGGGTCGCCCCGACCCGGCTCCGGTCCCTCCTCGCGAGCGGGATCCTGACCCCGCTCGAGAAGCTTCGCCTGACCGCCGACCTCTGCCTGCCCTCACGCACGGGCGCGGGGGACCACAGCCTCGGCGCCGTCGTGGGGCGTCGGCTGGGAGGTGCCGCGCTCGACCGCCTGGTGGCGCCGGTCGCCGCGGGGATCTACGGAGCGGATCCCGACCGGCTGAGCCTGGCGGCGACCTTTCCCGAGATTCTGGAGGCGGCTCGCCGGGGCTCGCTGATCCGAAACCTGCGCGAGGCGGGCGCGGAGCGCGACCGGACGCCCGCACCCTTTGCCACGCTGCGGGACGGGCTCGGCCGGCTGGTGGAGCGATGCGCCGAGGCCGCGGGAGCGGTCGGCGTCCGGACCGGTGCGCGGGTCGAGCGGATGCGCAGGGTCGAAGCCGGTTGGCGGCTCGAGCTGGCCGAGGGCGGCGTCGTGGAAGCGAGCGTCGCGATCCTCGCGGTCCCGGCCGCGGAAGCGGCGCGCCTCCTCGCCGGCGCCGCGCCGGGGGCGTCGCGGATCCTGAGAGCCTTTCGCCGCGTCTCGACGGCGGTCGTCACGCTGGGGTACGAGGCGGGCGACGTACCCGTCCCGGAGAGCAATGGCTTCGTCGTCGCCCGCGACGAGCGCCTTCCCATCACCGCGGCCACGTTCTCGTCCTCGAAATGGCCCGGCCGGGCCCCGCCCGGGCGGGTCCTCGTCCGCGCCTACCTGGGTCGCCGGGGCGATCCGTTCCATTCCGGGACCGACGCCGATCTCGTCCGGCGTGCGCGCTCCGGGCTCGCGATCGTGACCGGTTGGCGCGCCGATCCGATCCTCGGGCGGGTCGACCGCTGGGTGGACGCGATGCCGCAGTACGATGTCGGCCACCTGGATCGCGTGGCGGCCGTCGAGCGGGAGCTCGGGGCCGGTTTCCGTGTGCTCCTGGCCGGTGCCGATTACCGGGGCGTCGGGCTCGCCGACTGCGCGGCTCAGGGGCTCGAGGCGGCGCGCCGCGCCGAGGCGCTCCGGGCCCTGCTGGACCGGGGGCGGGCACCGGAGTGAATCGGCCGTCCGCACTACAACGTCCCGAGCCGCGGGCGGCGCCACGCGGATTCATCGGCTAGAATGGAGACCTTGTCGCGCCGGAGACTCCGGCCGAAGGCTTCGTTTCGAGGCGGTGACGATCGTGGGACTGTTGAAGCGGCTCTTCCTGGGGCGCTGGTTCGTGCGCTGGCTCTTTCGCGGCGGCCCCTGGTCCATCGCCCTCAAGCTGGCCGGGGCCGCGCTCTGGGGGGCCTGGCGGTTGCGGCGCGAGGGGAAGCGGACGGAGCGTGAGCGGCGGAAGCTCGAGATCGACGCGGATTACGAGGTCGTCCCCGAGCGGAGAGTGGAGCCGGGGAGCAGCGCCAGGAACCCAGGCGGTACCCCGGGGTATGGGCCGGACAACATGTCACCCCCAAATGAAAGAAAAGGAATCCATTTCGACCCTCGAGAGGAGACATCATGACCAGATTCGCTAGCCTGCTGGGCATCGTGGCGCTTCTGGCGTTCGCCGCGCCGGTCGTCGCCCAGGAGGAAGAGCCGGCCAAGCCGGCCGAAGAGACCCCCGACTCGGTGGCCCCCGAGACCCCCGATACGGTGGCCGAGGAGACTCCCGACGAAGTGGCCTCCACCCACGACTGGGAATTCGTCCTCCAGCCCAACGAGACGGCCCCCGACGCCACCGCCACCGTCATGGTGACGGAAGGCGATCCCGCGAATTCGTTCGTGGTCGAGGTGACGGGCCTGCCCGCGGTGGATGATCTGGACGAGGAGGGCCGCGACGTCAACGCGTACACCGTCTGGATCGCTCCGAGCAGTGACAAGGTCCAGGAGTCGACGCTGGCGGGCTCGCTGAGCCTGGACCCCCAGGGGAACGCGATGTTCGAAGGTACGACGGAGCTCGACACATTCGGGATCCTGATCCTGGCCACCGAGAACGGCGCTCCCGAGTCGCTGAGCGGCGTGCCGGTGCTGACCGGCATTCCCGCCACGGAGGGCGATCAGGCCCCGGCGGTCGAGCCGGGCGTCGAGCCCGGCGTGGAGCCGCAGCCCGATCCGGGCGTGGAGCCCGGCGTGGAGCCGCAGCCCGATCCGGGCGTGGAGCCCGATCCGGGCGTGGAGCCGCAGCCCGAGCCGGGCGTGGAGCCCGATCCGGGCATGGAGCCGCAGCCCGAGACGCCCTAGCGCTGACCGGGCCGAACGTCTCGCGCGGACATTCCGCGCAGCCCAGCCGCCCCTGGAGACAGGGGCGGCTTTTTTTTGAGCGGACGCTTGACAGGTCCCATCGGATTCCTCTACAATGTGGGACCAAGTGGGATGAAGTGGGATGCAATGGGTCTTCACGGACGTCTGGAGCATGAGGGGTCGCCACGCCATTTCTGGGTCAGTTCACCCACTCGCTCGATGACAAGGGCCGAGTCAGCCTGCCGGCGCGGTTCCGGAACGGAGAGGCCGGGCAGTGCTTCGTCGCCACTCGCGGCATCGGGGGCGACTGCCTGTTCCTCTACCCCCTTCCCGAGTGGGAGAAGGTCGTGGAGCGTCTCGAGCGCCAGAAAGCGCGGGTCGACCCCAGACAGCGCCGGCTGTACCTGCAGATGATGCAGAACACCGTAGAGACGCCGGTCGACGGCCAGGGGCGGATCTCGACGCCTCAGCGCCTGCTCGAGCTCGTCGGGATCGAGGCCGAGGTGACGTTCGTGGGAGCCGGCGAGGTGATCGAGATGTGGAATCCGGAACGCTACGCGAAGTATGTCGCCGGCTCCGGCGAGGAGCTGGACGGCTGGCTGCTCCGGTATCTGTGACGATCGGTGGCGGGGCGGCGCCATCGTCGCGCCTTGTCCGGCGCGCGCATCGGCCCATGACGCGGATTTCCGCCACCGAGCCTTCGTTTCATGAACCGGTATTGCTGACGGAGACGATCGAGTTGCTGAGACCTACGAGCGGCGGTACGTACCTGGACGGGACGGTCGGCGGCGGCGGTCACGCCGAGGCCATCCTCGAAGCATCCGACCCGGACGGGCGGCTGATCGGGCTCGATCGCGATCCGGCCGCCGTCGCCGCGGCCCGCAAGCGCCTGGCGCGCTTCGGACATCGGGTCGAGATCTACGAAACGAACTTCGCCGAGGTCGACCGGACGCCGGGTCTCGAGCGGGTGCGCCTGGACGGTGCCCTGCTCGACCTCGGCGTTTCCTCGGCTCAGATCGACGATGAGGCGCGCGGCTTCAGCTACCGCCGGGACGCTCCACTGGATATGCGGATGGGGCCCAGAGGGGAACCTGTGCGGGAATGGTTGTCGCGCGCCGAACTTTCCACGATCGCCCGGGTGCTCGGCGAGTACGGCGAAGAACGTCACGCGATGCGGATCGCGCGGGCCATCGTCCGGGAACGTGAGCGGGCGCCGATCGAGACCACCGGCCGGTTGCGGGCGGTGGTCGAATCGGTGATCCCCTCGAGCGCCCATCCGCTCAAATCGGTGGCGCGGGTGTTCCAGGCGTTCCGGATCATGGTCAACGACGAGCTCGACTCGCTGGCCCGCGGCCTCGAGCTCGGCACCGAAAGGCTCGTGCCCGGAGGCCGGCTCGCTGTCATCGCCTACCACTCGCTCGAGGACCGCATGGTGAAGAGGTATTTCCGCGAGCTGGCCGCAGATTGCGTGTGCCCGCCCGATTTCCCCGTATGCCGCTGCGACAAGCGTTCCGAGGTCGCGATCCTGACGCGTCGGCCGGTGGTCCCCTCCGAGGA
>JBOHRQ010000114.1:0-5705 GCA_050732875.1 Gemmatimonadota bacterium
GGTTCTCGCGGAAGTACTTCTCCAGCAGCCGGTCGGCCACGTCGTAATGGCCGACGACGGCGGCGTTGTAGGCGGCCGTCTTGTAGAGGCGGTCGTCGAGCCTCCCTCCGCTCCGCTCTTCGGCCGACTGCAGCAGGCTGTCGAGCTGCCGGTACGAACCGCTCAGCGCGAACACGTTGATGAGGCTGTTCAGGTACGAATCGTCGAGCGGGTCGCGGGCCAGGATGGCGTTGCCGCGCTCGAGGGCCTGGATCGCCTCCTCGGTCTCCCCCACGCGGGCATAGGCCGAGGCCAGCTGCAGGAAGGTCGCGCCGTAGTTTCCGATCAAGGCGCGCGCCGTCCCGTCCTTGAAGACGTCCTCGTCCTCCACCCCTCGATACAGGTAGACCTCGTTCAGCAGCTGATCCGTCCGCGGGATGTTGACCCACGACGTCTCGGGGGGCTGCATGGGAACGATCTGCTCGCCCGCGCGCGCGAGGTCCGAGGCCGGCCGGTCGTGAACCCGGTCGACGATTCCCTCCCGCACCAGGTGATCCCGCAGCCCGACCTTGGCGTCCTCGGGGACGGTGACCGAGAAGTAGATCGGCCGGTATCCCAGGTTCTTGCGGATCACCTGGAGCACGGCGATGTCCTGCCGGCGCAGGATCGAGTTGGCCGGGAAAGAGAGCTCGATCCCGGCCACGTCGACCGTCACCGGCTCGTCCACCACGATCCCGATCCGCGACAGCGGGTCGTCCGGCTGCCCGCTGTAGTCGATGAGCATCCGGTCCGGCTGCGGAACCTCGATTCGCCGCTCGGCCAGTGGAAGCGAGTCCAGGACCTCGGGGGGGCTCCCGGCGGTGAACGCCTCGCCGGCGAGCTGCTCCAGGTACCACGTCGTGTTCATCAAAGCCAGGTTCACGATCGCCACGTCGCGGCGGATGCCCTCCACCTCCTGCAGATACCAGAGCGGGAAGGTGTCGTTGTCGCCGTTGGTGAAGAGGATCCCCCCCGGCTCCACCGACTGCAGCACGTTGTACGCGAAGTCGCGGGGGATGTAGTTGCCGCTGCGGTCGGCCTCGTGATAGTTGAGCGCGAAGACCGCGGCCGGGAGCAGCAGAAGGGCCACCATCGCGCCCGCCACGGCGGGCCGGGACAACGCCCGCCGGCCGGCGCTCCGGAGGGCGGTGCCCAGAGCCGCGAACGCGCCCACGCCCGCCCACATCCCGAGGAACACGTACGAGACCACGAAGAAGTAGTCGCGCTCGCGGACTTCCCGCGGGAGGCCCGCCACGTCGAGCGCCTGGCTGTTGCCGAGCGGGAAGTTCAGGTAGACGAGCAGGCCCAGCGAGGTCGTCAGGTAGACCAGCAGGAAGTAGACCCAGGTGCGCCGGTCGGCGCGGAAGTGAAAGATGGATCCGACCACGGCCAGGAGCGTCACCACGATCGACAGGAACGGCCGGCCGAACTGGCCCGCGGTCCGCGACTCGAACGGCCCGACCATACCGAACAGGTAGTCGAAGTAGAGCGGGATCTGAAAGCGCAGGAAATCCACCGAGCGCGGCAGGATCGGGCGCACCGCGTACTGCTTCCGGGCGAGCACGGCGAGCAGCTCCTTCCAGGTCTCGGGATTGGCCTCGTTCACGGCGGGATCCAGACCCGCGCGGATCTTGAGGAAAAAGATCACCGAGGCCGCCGCGACGAACAGCAGCACCGCCCCCGCGAAGAACGGGAGCGCCCCGGTCCGCGACATCCACCACAGGCCGATGCCGAGCACGACCAGCCCGGCTAGCAGCGCCGCCGGGTTGACGAACGACTCCCCCACCAGGATCCCGTCCACCGAGAAACCGCGCATGACGGTCACGTACAGCCCGAAGGCGCCGACCAGCAGGCTCAGGAGGTAGTCACGATAGCGGTCCCAGACCGTCATCAGGACGTAGACCACGACGGCGGGCATCACGAGAAGCGCCATGAGGTGGTTGCCGATCGACAGCCCCATCAGGAAGACGACCAGCAGGAGCAGGTTCCAGTCCTTTCCTTCTTCCAGGTGGTCGGACCAGTAGAAGACGAGGAACGTGACGAGGGCGATGGTCGCGAGGGCGACGGAGTAGACCTCGGTTTCGGTGGAGTTCGACCACTGGGTCTGTCCCCACGCGCCGACGAGAACCGCGGCGAACGCGCCTGCGTTCACCAGGCGCGGGGGAAGATCCCATCCCATGGCGCGGTCGATGCGACCGATCACCGAGGCCAGCACAAGGAAGTAGAAGAAGCAGCCGATCGCGGACACCAGCGCGCTCATGACGTTCATCTTGACGGCGAACGAAAGCCCGAGCGGGAGGAGCCCGAAGACGTGCCCGAGGATCACGAACAGGGGGGTCCCGGGCGGGTGGGGAATGCCGAGGATCTTCGCGGTGGTGATGAACTCGCCGGCATCCCAGAAGGTCAGCGTGGGAGCGAGCGTCCACAGGTAGGATGCGAGAACCACCCCGAAGGCGAGGCCGGCGTAGATGAGCCGTTCGCGGCTGAGCGTCCGCATCGGCTAAAGCTTCCTCCGATTGTCCGGCTGGGATCGTTCGCGTGGCTGACGCGCGGATAAGATAAAAGGAAACCTAAAAGCTAGACACGCCACGATCGCCGGGCAACTGCAAACGGTAAGGACTTACGTGAGGGCCCGGGCCTGCGTGAGGTTCTCCAGCCTCTCGGTGAGCTGCTCCGGCGACAGGTTCTTCTCCAGCCTGCCACCGACCGCGAGCGAGATCTGACCCGTCTCCTCGCTCACCACGACGACGGCCGCGTCGGTCTCCTCGGAGAGCCCGATCGCGGCCCGATGCCGGGTGCCGATGGCCGAATCGTAGACCGGGAACTGGGTCAGCGGCAGGATGCACGCGGCGGCCACGATGTTGTCCCCCTCGATGATCACGGCCCCGTCGTGGAGCGGCGTATAGGGTGCGAAGATCGTCCCCAACAGCTCCGCCGAGACCGCCGCCTGGAGCTGCTTGCCGCTCTCGACGTATTCCATCAGCCCGACCTCGCGCTGGATGGCGATGATGGCGCCGCGCTTTTCCTTGCTGAGCTGGGCGGCGGCCTTCACCACCTCGCCGATGACCGGGCTCTCCTCGAACTTGGCCAGGAAGCGCAGCCAGGGCGTCCGGCCGATCCGCGCCAGCGCCGAGCGCAGCTCGGGCTGGAACACGATGAGGATGGCGATCACCCAGACCAGCTGGCCGGCCTGGAAGATGGCGTTGAGCGCCTCGAGCCGGAGGAGCTGGGTCACGTAGGCCGCGAAGACCAGGATCACGAACCCGAGCATCATCTGGAGCGCGCGGGTTCCCTGGACGAGCATGAAGACCTTGTAGACGATGAACGCGACGACGGCGACGTCGATGATATCGAGAATCCCGGGCTTCAGAAAGCTCATCCGCGACCAGTGTTCGATCATCGCTCCTCCCTTTCGACGGCCACCGTCCCGCGGGCCTCCCCCCAGCGTTCGAGTACCTCGAGCGCCCGCCGATGCCCGGCGACGTCATGAACCCGCAGCACCGATGCCCCGCCGAGGGCGGCCAGGACCCCGGCCGCGATCGACTCGGGCAGCCGTTCCCCGGCGGGGTGTCGCCGCTCGGGATCGAGAAACGACTTGCGCGAGTGGCCGATCAGAATCGGATAGCCCCATCCGCCGAGCCGGTCGATGCCCGCCAGCAGGCGATAGCTGTCCTGGATCGTCTTGCCGAAGCCAATTCCCGGGTCGAGAACGATCGCCGCGGCATCGACCCCCGCCTCGCGGGCGGCGCCGGCGGCCTGGTCCAGCTCGGCCCCGATCTCGCCCAGCAGGTCGTCGTAGCGGGGATCTGCCTGCATCGTCCGGGGCTCGCCGCGCATGTGCATGAGGATCAGGCCCGCCCCGTATTCGGCCGCCACCTCCGCGAGCTGGGGATCGAAGCGCAGCGCGCTCACGTCGTTGACGATCCGGGCGCCCGCCTCGAGGGCAACCCGGGCCACGCCCGACTTCGTCGTGTCCACCGAAACCGGGACTCCGGCCCGGTCGACCAGCGCCTCGATGACCGGGAGGATCCGATCGAGCTCCTGATCGAGATCCACCGGCGTCGCACCCGGCCGCGTCGACTCGCCGCCGACGTCCAGCAGGTCGGCCCCCTCCTCCACCAGGCGCAGGCCGTGCTCGACGGCCGCGCCCGGCTCCAGGTGCGCCCCGCCATCCGAGAAGCTGTCGGGGGTCACGTTGACAATGCCTATCAGCAGGGGGACGGGCCTGAAGCGGAGCTCTCCATCACGGATGCGCCAGGCCGGGTGTGCGGGGCGGTGCAGGCTGATCCCTACGGGTCGCTGGGCAGGGGCGACTCCTCGGTCGCCCGCCCCCCTTCCCGTGACGCCGGCTTCGAGACGCGGCTGGCGCGGGCGGTGGAATCGGCCGGCACGCGGCCGCCGCGCTCCGCCGTCCCTTCTTCGTCCGAAGCCTCATCCTGGACCTCGGCGAGCTCGGGATCGCGGGCGCCCGGCCCCTTCCTCTCGCGCTCGTCCTCGATCGGCTCCTCCTCCAGCAGCGTCTCCCCGGCGATCACCTGCCGGATCTCCTCGTTGTCGAGGATCTCGCGCTCGAGCAGGGATTCGGCGAGCCGATGGAGGGCGTCCTCGCTTTCGGTCAGGATCCCGACCGCTCGATCGAAGGCGCTGGCGACGATGCTCTTCACTTCCTGGTCGATCACCCGGGCCGTCTCTTCCGAGTAGTCGCGATGGGTCGCGAGCTCCCGGCCCAGGAAGATCGGCTCCTGCTCGTCCCCGTATGTCAGCGGTCCGAGGACTTCGCTCATCCCCCACTTGGTGACCATGCGACGCGCCAGGTCGGTCGCCCGCTGGAGGTCGTCGCCGGCGCCCGTCGTCGTCGCCTTGAGGACCAGCACCTCGGCGGCGCGGCCGCCGAGCAGCGCCGTGAGCTGGTTCTCGCACCACTCGCGGGTATAGATGTGTCGCTCGTCCACCGGCAGGAAGTGGGTCACGCCGAGCGCTCGCCCGCGCGGGATGATCGTCACCTTGTGGACGGGATCCGCGGCGGGTGTCATCATCCGCACCAGCGCGTGGCCGGCCTCGTGGTAGGCGATCGAGCGCTTCTCCTCGTCGGTGATGACGAGGCTCTTCCGCTCGGCGCCCATCATGACCTTGTCCTTGGCGTCCTCGAAGTCGATCATCGTGACCGACTTGCGGTTGTTGCGCGCGGCAAGGAGCGCGGCCTCGTTCACGATGTTCTCGATGTCGGCGCCGGCCAGCCCCGGAGTCCCCTTGGCGAGGGTCCTGAGATCGACGTCGGGTGACAGCGGGATGTCGCGGGTGTGGACCTTGAAGATTCCCTCGCGGCCGCGGATGTCCGGCCGGTCGACCACGACCTGGCGGTCGAAGCGACCCGGCCGGAGGAGCGCCGGATCCAGCACGTCGGGCCGGTTGGTGGCGGCGATCAGGATCACGCCCTCGTTCGACTCGAACCCGTCCATCTCGACCAGGAGCTGGTTCAGGGTCTGCTCGCGCTCGTCGTGGCCGCCGCCGAGGCCCGCGCCACGGTGCCGCCCGACCGCGTCGATCTCGTCCACGAAGATGATGCACGGCGCGTGCGCCTTGCCCTGCTCGAAGAGGTCGCGAACGCGGCTGTTGTGGAGAAGAACGGGCTTCTCGCCACCGAAGAAGGCCTCGTTCTCGCAGCCGCAGAGGTCGTAGACGAAACC
>JBOHRQ010000115.1:0-5691 GCA_050732875.1 Gemmatimonadota bacterium
CCCTCCCCAGGAGGATCCGATCTGGTACCGGAGCGCGGAGTTCCCGCCCATCGTCTGGCAGGGACTCTATGAGCCGCGCCGGCATTACCTGCGTGGGGTGATCGCCCTGAAGCTCCGCGACTCCACCGGCCTCGAAGCCGCCCTCGGCGGCCTGGATTCCATGCTGCAGAGCCCGGGCGCGGAAGGGACCCCCGAGGACGCCGCCACGCTCGCCCGTCTGCTGCGGGTATGGACGGCGCGCCTCACGGGCGAGCCGACCCGTGCGCTGGGCCTACTGGGCGCCGTGCGGCTGCCGCACCGGGGCGTCTTCGAGACCCTCGTCGACTATCCACGCTCGTGCGAGCGCTTCCTGCGGGCCGAGGTCTACCGCCGGCTCGGGCAGGCCGACGAGGCGCTGGACTGGTACGCCACCTTCCCGGACCCGACCGGCCACGATCTGCCGTACCTCGCTCCGTCGTTCCTGCGCCGGGCCGAGATTCACGAAATGCTTGGCGATCGCGACGGAGCCATTCGGTACTATTCTCGCTTCATCGAGCTATGGACAGACGCTGATCCGGCGCTCGAGCCGATCGTGGCGCGGGCGAGGGCCCGGATCGTGGCCTTGCAGCGCTAGCGCAGCCGCTCCAGCCCGGCTTCGACCCTGCCTTGACATACTGTGCGCCACATGGTACAATGCAGCGCATGGTATCCGACGGCTCGCGCCCCGACGCTCTCGACGGGCTGCTCCAGGAGGTCCGCCGCGGCGGGATCGTCCTGGCGGTCCTGGGGGCGCTGGGGAGGGAGGAGTACGGCTGGTCGCTGCGGAAGGAGCTCGCCGAACGGGGTCTCGAGATCGAGGAGGGCACGCTCTATCCCCTCCTCCGGCGGCTGGAGGACCAGCGGCTCCTCTCCAGCCGGTGGCGGGTCGAGGACGGCCGGCGGCGCCGATACTACCGGATCACCGAGCAGGGGCAGCGGGTCCGCACCCGGCTGGCTTCGGAATGGCGGGACATGAACGAGGTCATGGAGGGACTTTCAGGATGACGAACTGGCAGGATTGGATCGAACGCTATGTGCGCGAGGTTGCGCGCCAGCTTCCCCGAGAGGCACGGGCCGACGTGGCCGGGGAGCTCCGATCGCTCCTCACCGACGAGATCGAGGAGCGGATCGCCGGCGAGCCCGGTCGTCCGGCGGAGGAGATCGCGCTCGATCGGATCTCGGCCTTCGGGGATCCCAGCGTCGTCGCCCGCCGCTACGCCCCCGATCGAGAGTATCTGATCGGCCCGGCGCTCTACCCGGCCTTCCGGACTGGCGTCATGATCGTGCTCGGGGTGTACGCGGTCCTGGCGCTCCTGTGGGCGATCGAGGTGGTGTACACGACGATCTCTGTGATCCCGTTCCGATTCGAGTTCACCCAGGAGACCGGTTTGTACGAGGTGCTCATGGGGGCGCTGGCGAACCTCGGCGTCCTGGTCGTCGTGTTCGCGGCGATCGAGCGCCTAGGACGGCGCCCGAGGGGGCTCAGCGACGCGGCCGGCGAGCGGGCCTGGGACCCGCGCAAGCTCGCGGAGCTTCCCCGCCCTGGACGGGTCTCGCGCATCGGGCACACGATCAGCATTGTGGCCGGAATTTTCTTCCTGGCCACCCTCCACTTCGCACCCGAGTGGCTGGGCATCCTGATCATCCGCGGCGACGAATGGGGTCCCTTCCCGGTCCTCGATCCCAACTACCGTACGTTCCTCCCGTTACTCGACGTCTGGCTCGTCGGGGGGATCCTCCACGACGTGTGGCTGATCTTCCGCGGGTTCAAGGACCCGCTGGCCCACGGTATCGAGGCCGTGATCGACGGGTTCGGCGCATTCGTCGCGCTCCGCATCGTGGCGGACGGTCCGTTCACCGTGCTCGACGTCGCGTTCAAGCCGGTGATCGCGATCGTGGCGGTGATCATCCTCGTCTCGTCCATCGCCGAGGCCGTTCGCGCGGTGCGGATGGCGCACGCGCGCCATCTGATCGATCCGGGGGTCTCTGGCGTCTGAACGCAGCGTCAGTGGCAGGCGGTAGGTGAGCTTCGCCACAGCCACTTCGCCGCCCCTAGGCGAACCTGGCCATCTCAGCGTGCGAGCCAGCCGCTCTCGCTACGCTCGTCGTTGCGGTCGGTGGCAGGCGGGGGATCGGGCGAGAGCGCGGAGATCTCGGCGCGGAGCTCCGGGGTCATGTCGATCTCCAGCGCGGCCAGCGAGTCTTCCAGCTGCTTCAGGTTCCGGGCTCCGATCAGCGGTGCCGTGACGGCGGGATGGCTCGCGACCCACGCCACGGCCAGCGTCGCCGGCTCCCAGCCGTGCTCCTTGGCGAACGTTGCGAACCGCTCGGCGGTGTCGTAGGTATCGCGGTAACGGATCCGGTACATCTCGCTCTCGACCAGCCGGCCGCTCTCCGGCTGTGTCTCCCGTGCGTACTTCCCCGTCAGGAGCCCTCCGCCCAGCGGGCTGTAGGGAAAGACGGCCAGGTTCTCGGCCTCGGCCATCGGCAGGATCTCCACCTCCGCCTGCCGCTTGACCAGGTTGTACATCGGCTGGAGGGCCTTGAACCGGACGAAGCCCCGCAGTGCGGAGATCCCGAGCGCCTTCTCCACCTGCCAGGCGGCGAAGTTGCTGGCGGCGGTGTACACGATCTTCCCCTCGCTCACGAGGTCGTCGAGGGCGCGAAGGGTTTCCTCGAGTTCGGTCTTCCCGTCGAAGCGGTGGATGAAATACAGGTCGATGCGGTCGGTTCGGAGTCGCCGGAGGCTCCCTTCCACGGCCTGCCGCAGATGGCGTCGCGAGGCGCCCTGGGCGTTCGGGTCCTCGCCCATCGGAAAAAAGGCCTTGCTGGTGACCAGCACCTCGCCCCGGCAGTCTGCCACGAGCTCCCCCAGGATCTCTTCCGAGAGGCCGTTCTCGTACACGTTCGCGCAGTCGAAGAGGTTGATGCCGACCTCGCGGCAACGTTCGAAGATCGCCCGCGAGGTCTCTGCATCCGCGGCGCCGCCGAACGTCATCGTCCCCAACGCCAGCGACGAGACCTGGACGCCCGTGTCGCCGAGGAAGAAGTATTTCATTCCGCCACCTCTGCCTTCGCCGGCTCTTCCGCACGTCCAGGCTCGTTCCAGGCTCCGAGCGGTTCGCGCCCGCGGATCATACTCCAGATCGTGAGCCTCTCGCTCTCGAGGCGCCCCCCACCCAGTACAATGCTGGCCGGGAGGCCCACGCCGAGCAGGAGCAGGCTGCTGAAAACGCCGATCAGCTTGGGGTTCAGCTCATAGTTGGCGGAGCCCAGGTCGAGCAGCGTACGCCCCAGGGCGGGTAACTCCACCGAAGTGAACGTCGCCCAGGCCGTGAACACGACACAGGCCGCGATTCCGACCCAGGCCCCACGCACGGTGGCCCGCCGGAAGAAAATCCCCAGGACGAAAAGGCCTAGCACTCCCGCTGATGCTACGGAGATCAGATCGAACATGAATCCGATCGCCGACTGGACTCCGATCCACTGGAGTGCGGCAAAGATGCAAAGAGCGCCTACCACGAGCACGACCGTCTTGCCGACCCGCAGGGCCTGCCGATTGGTCGCCTCCGGACGGAGTCTCTCGTAGTAATCCTCCACGACCACGGTTGCCACGCTGTTGATGTCGGAGTCCAGGGAAGACACCGCCGCCGCCACGAGCCCGGCCACGATGAGGCCCAGCACCGAGGAGGCGAGCTTCGTCTGCACGAAGTAGGGAACGACCCGCGTCTGGTTCTCGAGGACCTCCGGCGGCAGGGTGCCGGGGGCGAGCTGATAGTGCGCCCACAGGAGCGCACCAAAGACCCAGAACAAGGTCCAGATCGGCAGCGCGGCCATGCCCCCGATGTAGGCCGCGCGCTGCGCCTCGCGATCGCTTCTCGCGATCAGGTATCGTTGCACCATGTGCTGATCCGTCGCGTATCGCTGCAGGGCCCAAACGATTCCGAGGAGCATCAGGACCCACACATTGTCCTCCACCCAGCTGAACTGCCAGTTCCCCCAGCTGAACTTGCCTCCCTGCCAGGCCGTGGAGACCAGCTCGCCAGGAGTAGCCTCCGGGGCGAGGAGGACGTACAGCACGCACGCGAGGGCGCTCCCGATCAGCACGACCCCCTGCACCACATCCGTCCACACGACGGCGGTGATCCCTCCGAGGTACGTATAGAGAACGGTCAGGACCCCGATGACGATGATAACCGTGGGCATATCCCAGCTCGTGAGAAGCCCCACCGCTACGGCCAGGAAATAGAGGGTTCCGCTGATGTCCACGATCCGGCTGATGATGAACGCCAGCCCCCCATAAACGCGGGCTCCGTAGCCGAAACGCTTCTCCAGGTAACCGTACACGCTCATCTTGAGCGTTCGGCGGTAGAACACGACGATGTACTTCGCGACGAAGATCATGACCGGGATCAGCATCAGATGCAGCGGCATGTTCCACATGTTCGTGCGGAACACCTCACCCGGGTGGCCGATGAACGTGGTGCTCCCGATAATCGACCCGATCAGGCTGAACGCCACGGCCCACCAGGGGAAGCCGCGGTTTCCGAGGAAGTACTGCTCGGTCGTCTTCTGGCGCCGCGAAAGGTAGAGCCCGACCAGCGACACGGAGACCAGGTAGGCGACGACGACGAAGCCGGCGACCCTCACGACAGCCGGCCTTTCACTCGAACCATCGCCGAATGGTCTCCGGCCAGGGATAATTGCCGGGCTTCACGGTCAAGTGCCGCTCCCGTTCCCCCACGACCGCCAGCGTGACGACCCCGCCCTCGGGCTCCCCGACAACCCGCAGGCGCTCCCACCCGAGCTGGCGGACGATCGTGGAAGCCGTAGTGCCGCCCTCGACGAATAGGTGCAGGTCGTCGCCGGACCAGCTTCTCAGCACAGCCTCGGCGATGCTGGCGAGACGGCGAGGGAGGCGATGGACCGGCAACGGCAACGACGGATCCACTCCATCCCGGTCGACGGCGACCACGACGACGTCCCCCACCCGTAGGCCCTCGAGGGCTGCTTCGACCCATGGATCGTCGATGGGCTCCCCATCCGTCCCCTCCGCACCGGCGGAAGCCTCCAGGAGCACCGTCCGAGCCCCGTCGACCCGAGCCCGGGCGAGCAGGGCTCGACCGTGCTCCGATCGGCTGCCCAGGACGAACAGCGCCTTTGGCGGTCGCGGCCCGACCGCTCGCGCCACCTCGCTTCCGTCCCGCCCCAGGCGCCGCGCGAGCGCCGCCGCGAAGAACTCGGCCCCTCCGGCCGCGAGAGTGTGCGTGTCCAGGTGACCCGCGAGCTCGAAGAGATCATGGCGAGCGTCCACCCCGGCCACCACGATGCCCGACTCGGGAAGGTCGCGGCCATCCTCTCTGTAGGCGACATCCACGTCGTCCGTTCGGCCCAGCAGCTCGAGCACGTCGTCCGTCCGGGCCGGATGCTCGGGGTCGAAGGCGAACCGCGTCTGGTTCAGGGGTTGGCCGTCGATCCGGTAGCGGCCTTGCCGGATGACCTGACCGAAGGACGGATTGGCGGGCACGAGCAGCGCCCTCCGCAATCCCGACCGATCGAGCGCCGACGCCAGCTCGGCGACCACGTGGCCGCGCAGGACCGAGTCCACCTTCTTGTAGACCCACTCGATCCCGGCCTCCCGGAGTCGCTCCACTTCCTCGCCCACCCGCTGGG
>JBOHRQ010000116.1:0-5643 GCA_050732875.1 Gemmatimonadota bacterium
TACCTGACCGACCAGGGAGAACACAACGGACCTCATGTCATGTTCTACACGGACGTCAGGAACAGTGAAGACTGGGGTGCCAACGCAGCGGGCTCGCCGGTGCTTTCCAGTCCCTACTGGTACTTCTCGCCACAGGCAGAATCCCAGGTGAAAGGCTTGCCGCCGATGCTGGTATTCCTGGTCGCGCTCACAAATTGGTCCGACGGAACGCCTGTGGGCCAGCATAGTGAGTGAGGCAGGCATGGTTTGGCGGTGCAGGAGTCAGGCGAACATGAGCGATGTCCACGGGACAATCGAGGCGGTGTGGAAGCTGGAGTCTGGCCGGCTCATCGCTGAAGGCGGCGCAACTAGCGGGGCTGAAGACCATTGGAGGAGACGACATGCCGCAATATCTGGTTGCTATTCAACATCCTGAGAACTATGAACTGCCCGTGGACGCTGAAGCGATGATGCGTGACATCAGCGCGCTGAACCGGGAGATGATCGCTGCCGGGGTGAGGGATTTTGCCGGTGGGCTGCAACCGGCGGGGAAGGCGAAATCGGTGCGCAGGCAGGCCGACGGAGAGGTGGTCGTCAGCGATGGGCCGTATATCGAGGCGAAGGAGCATATGGGCGGTCTGTGGCTGCTGAAGTGTGCCGACATGGCCGAAGCGGTGGAGTGGGCGCGCAAGGCCACCGTCGCTTGCAGGGTGCCGGTCGAGGTGAGAGAGTTCCTTGCCATTCCTGCGGAATGGCAAGCATATCCTGAACGGGAAAGATAACGCGCAGCACATGCGTTTCGTGATGATCGCACTGTTTGTCCTGCTCGGTTGGGCGCATGAGGCGTTGGCGCAGGATGCAGCGACAGCGTACCCGAGGATGGCCCCGATCGACCAATACCTCATGGTGGACCGGGAAGCGGAAATTGCCCTGGCGCGAAGTGCAGCGCCAGAGTCCATTTCACGCGATGCCGAGGTACTGGTCCTTGGCCGTCATGGCTTCGAAACGGCCGTCCAAGGCACGAATGGTTTTGTATGTATCGTGGGGCGTGGATGGACATCCGCACCGGATGCCGACTTCTGGAATCCGAAAGTGCGGGTTTCCATATGTGTCAATGCCCCGGCCGCGCGTTCCTATCTCCTACGCGTCACGAAGGAGACGGGCTGGATTCTGGCAGGACAAACGAAGGCCCAGTTGACCGAGACCATCGCCGCCGCCATCGAGAAGAAGAAACTGCCACCGATGGAGCCTGGAGCGATGTGCTACATGATGTCAAAGCAGGGATTCGGCGGCGACAGCGTGCCACACTGGCCTCCCCATCTCATGTTTTTCTATTCGGAGACCGATCCCGCGATCTGGGGAGCCAATCTGCCTGGTTCTCCCGTCATTGGTTTTGCGGACCCCCTGGAGCGCCTGACCCAGTTCGTCATTCCAACGCAACGGTGGTCGGACGGAACGGAATATCCTCCTTGAGCGATGTCCACGGGACCATCGGGGCGGTGTGGAAGCAAGAGTCTGCCCGGCTCATCGCTGCGATTGCCCGCGTCACCCGCGATGTCGGCATTGCCGAGGAACTAGCCCAGGACGCGCTGGTTGCAGCCCTCGAGCGGTGGCCCGAAGAAGGTATCCCCGACAATCCAGCTGCCTGGCTGATGACGGTGGCAAAACGGCGTGCCATCGATAGTCTGCGCCGTGCGCAGATACTTGTACAAAGGCACGAGGACATTGCTCGGGAGCTTACGGTGCAACAGCAACGGCTCGGAGAGGCGATGGACCAGGCACTGGATCAGGTGATCGACGATGACGTGCTGCGGCTCATCTTTACCGCGTGCCATCCGGTCCTTCCGGCGGAAGGACGCATCGCGCTTACGTTGCGTTTGATCGGCGGGCTCAATACGGCGGAGATCGCCCGGGCTTTTCTTGTATCCGAGAAAACGATGGGACAGCGGATCTTTCGCGCCAAGAAGACTCTCTCGGAAGCTCATGTACCCTTTGAGACGCCGCGCGGGGACGAGTTGCTACGGAGGGTGAAGTCGGTGCTTTCCGTCGTCTACCTGATCTTTAATGAGGGGTATACCGCGACCTCAGGAGAGGAGTGGATGCGGGCTGCACTCTGCGACGAGGCGCTACGGCTCGGACGCATGCTGATACAACTTCTTCCCGACGAGTCTGAAGTTCACGCACTTGTGGCTCTGATGGAACTCAATGCATCGCGCACTGCGGCTCGCCGGGGAAGTAACGGTGAGGCGGTCTTGCTGCCGGATCAGGATCGCTCTCTCTGGGACGACGCCCTGGTTCAGCGCGGTATGACCTCGCTCGAATACGCGCAAAGGCTGGGCGGTGGAGCTGAATACTATGCCTTGCAGGCGGCGATTGCTGCCTGTCACATGCGAGCCCGCACAGCCAAAGAGACCGACTGGGACCGGATCGTTCTCCTCTACGACGCTCTGATGCAAATCGCGCCATCTCCCATCGTGGCGTTGAATCGAGCTGTTGCCATCGGTATGGCGCAAAGCCCGGCCGCTGGACTTGCAGCAGTCGATGCCATAGCCGCCCACGGTGCTGACTCTGCGCTGGCTCGCCATCATCTGCTCCACAGTGTTCGCGGAGACCTGCTAATGAAAATGGGCAACCTCCCTGAGGCGCGCGAGGAAACCCTGCGCGCCATCGCCCTGACGCAAAACCTCCGGGAACAGGAATTGCTGACGGAGAGACTGAAGCAGATGGATGAAGGATGCCACAAACGGTAGCCGCAATGAGACGCGAAATCCTCTGTCCCACACTAGCGGTTGGTTTCGAACAAAATGGCAATTGCGTGGCGGCATCAACGATGTAACCGCGATCAGGTCTTAGTGTTGATGCCCGATCAGTGATCCATGGTATCTAACAAGAAGTTGCTGCAGACGAAGGCGCTGGCGCGCCTTCGCAGCGCAATTACAATGCGTTAGACGCCAAGGAGGCATCATGACGGTTAAGCGTATGGACAACGTCGGCATCGTGGTAGAAGACCTCGACGCCGCCATTGAGTTCTTCACCGAGCTTGGCCTCGAGCTCGAGGGGCGCGCCCAAATCGAAGGAGACTGGGCAGATGGCGTCACTGGATTGCGCGACATGCGCGTCGAGATCGCCATGATGCGTACGCCGGACGGTCACAGCCGGCTCGAGATGTCCCGATTCCTCGCGCCGCCTGTGGTCGCTGATCACCGCAGCGCCCCGGTGAACGCTCTCGGTTACCTACGCGTCATGTTCGCCGTGGAGGACATCGACGATACGCTCGCCCGGCTCGGCAAACGCGGCGCGGAGCTCGTCGGCGAAGTGGTCCAGTACGAAGACACGTATCGGCTCTGCTACATCCGGGGCCCCGAAGGAATTCTCATCGGGCTTGCCCAAGAGCTCGGGCGGCAGATTTCCCGATGAGTACATGTGACAGGTACCGGCCTTTTGCAAGAGATCAAAACCGGAAGGGGGAGCTGCGATGAAACGAAGAGATTTCCTGTGGACGTGCGTCACGGTGGCCGGGGCAGCGACGCTCCCGGCGGCGTGCCGGTCGGTGCGAGGCCGGCGGGAGGGGTCGATGCGGCTGGATGCGGCGGCCTTCCGTGCATCGCGGCGGTTCGTCCCGACTCCATTCGGGAGGATCGCGGCCGTGGAGCGTGGGAGCGGCCCGGCCGCGCTCTTCCTCCACGGCTTCCCGCTGAACGGATTCCAATGGCGTGGCTCGCTCGAGCGATTGGCGTCGCACCGGCGGTGCCTCGCTCCAGACTTCATGGGGCTGGGCTATACCGACGCGCCCGACCAGCAGGACTTATCTCCCCAGGCACAGACCGACATGCTCGCGGCGTTCCTCGATGAACTCTCGATCCCCGCCGTTGACCTCGTCGCCAACGACAGCGGCGGGACGATCGCGCAACTCTTCGTAGTACAGCACCCGGACCGGGTCCGCACGTTGCTCCTCACCAACTGCGACGTGCACGAGAACAGCCCGCCCGCTCAGCTGCACAACTCGATCGAGACTGCGCGGGCCGGTGACTACGATCAGAAAATGGCGCGCCACCTCGAGGATCACGCGTACGCACGCTCGCCGAACGGCATCGGCGGATCCGCCTACATGGATCCGGCCAACTTTACCGACGAGGCGATCGACTACTACTTCAGCCCGCTGGTGGAGTCGCCGCTCCGCAGGGCGCAGCTAAATCGTTACCTGGCAGCGTTCGAGCCGAATCCGCTTCTCGCTATCGAGCCGGCGCTCCAGCGGTGCACCACGCCGACCCGCATGGTGTGGGGCACAGCCGACCAGCTCTTCCCGGTGGTGTGGGCCGAATGGCTCGACCGAACCCTTCCCGAATCCCGCGGGGTACGTCTCGTCGAGGGGGGGAAGCTGTTCTGGCCGGAAGAGCTACCCGACCTGCTCGCCGAGGAGGCGCGGGCGCTCTGGGGCGTCTAGCGAGGCCCTTGATGCGTACACCGGACGGCCACATCCGGCTCGAGATGTCCCGATTCCTCGCGCCGCCTGTGGTCGCCGATCACCGCAGCGCCCCGGTGAACGCTCTCGGTTACCTACGTGTCATGTTCGCCGTGGAGGACATCGACGATACGCTCGCCCGGCTCGGCAAACGCGGGGCGGAGCTCGTCGGCGAAGTGGTCCAG
This sequence comes from Gemmatimonadota bacterium, assembly GCA_050732875.1. Taxonomy (GTDB): domain Bacteria; phylum Gemmatimonadota; class Gemmatimonadetes; order JACCXV01; family JAHWKZ01; genus DASRVA01. The sequence goes on from JBOHRQ010000116.1 coordinate 4,627, forward strand.
TACGAAGACACCTATCGGCTCTGCTACATCCGGGGCCCCGAAGGAATTCTCATCGGGCTTGCCCAAGAGCTCGGGCAGCAGACTTCCCCATGAGCACATGTGACCGGTACAGGGGCGTACTCGCGGTGGCCAGTTGCCGTCTGAGGGACCCCCTCCGGTCTTCGGCCCGCGGGGCGGTTTGGTTCAACCGTTGGACGTCACGGTTGTCGGGTTGAACAGGGGTCTTTCTTCGTAGGCAGGAGCCAAGGAGAAACTCCATGCGAAAAGTGATAGTCGGCGCGATGGTTTCGATGGATGGCGTGATGCAGGCCCCTGGCGGGCCGGAAGAAGACCCCACCGGCGGCTTCAAGTTCGGCGGCTGGGTCGCTCCGTTCGCAGACGTCGACCCGGTGTTCGGCGAAGAGCTGGGCAAATTTTTCGGCCAGCCGTTCGACCTCCTGCTCGGCCGGCGCACCTACGACATTTTCGCCGCGTACTGGCCCTTTGCCGAAGGCGGGTCATACGACGACATCGCCAATGTATTCAACCGCGTCAGAAAATACGTGGCGACACGCAAAGGCGCCGACCTCACCTGGAAGGGCTCAGTCGAACTGCGCGACGGCGCCAAGGATGTCGCGAAACTGAAACAGGAAGACGGCCCGGCCCTCGTCACACAAGGCAGCACTGAGCTTGTGCACTCATTGCTCGCCGCAGGTCTCGTCGACGAGATCCGCACGTTCACGTTCCCGGTGCTGCTCGGCAAGGGCAAGCGCCTCTTCGCCGACAACAGCGAGCCCCGCGCCTTCAAGCTCACCCATAGCGCCGTCTCGTCAAATGGCATCATCCACGCGACTTACGTGCGCGATGGCGAAGTGCAGACTGCCACCGTCGGCGGCGAACGGGAACCCTCGCCGGCCGAGCTAGCGCGCCGTGAGAAGCTGAAGAGCGAAGGCTAGAGGTTCGCCGAGGGCGTCGAGCTGTTTTTCCAGTGACGCCCAACAAGGTGTTCCAGCCGACCTGGCGCTGGCGGCCGCCAAG
>JBOHRQ010000117.1:0-5538 GCA_050732875.1 Gemmatimonadota bacterium
TGGCCCCTTTGTCTGCAGGTTCGTCGTCATGGCGGGGGTCGGACTACCCCGCCTCTCCACGCGCTAGCCAGAACCGGTTGAGGGCGTCGAGCACGGCCCGCGCCGTGGCGTCCAGGGCGTCGCGATCAACGATCGCCGCGCCGTGGAAGACCGGCCGCGAGTGCCCGACCCGGGCCCTCAGGATGGCCAGGACGCCCCGGGCGTCGCCGACCCGGAACTCCTCGATCCCCTCCAGGGCCAGCGCCGTCCCCGCCTCGAGCGAGCTGCCCAAGGCGCCCACCGTGGCCCGGGCCGCCGCCAGCATCCGGGTCCGCGGCATGTCGGTGTCGCGCACCTTGCCGCGGTAGAACTGCCCGCCGATCTCCAGGTCCACCGTCACCTCGACGTAGAGCTCGCCGTCGGGCATGCAGCGGACGGCCGCCAGCCGGACCCGGCGGCTCTCGAGGGGTTCGGCCTCCTCCGCCTCGGGCTCCGACGGTCCCATCCCCTGTTCTTCCGGCAACGTTCGTGCCGGGACTTGCTCCCATCTGACCGGATCCGGCCCGTTCCAGGTCGGGCCGCCCCCGTTCTGGACCACCCGGATCCGCTCGTGGTCCACAATCAGGCCGAGCCCCGTCATCAGGGCGGACTCCACGTTCCGCGTGATCCGCCGGGCCTCGCCCGCCTCCGCGACGTGGATCTCGATCGAGAGGATCCCGCCGTCGGGGTCCTCCTCGACGTCCACCCCCTCGACCCCCGAAAGCTGGCCCAGGAGATCCCGGATCTGGCTGGCGCGGTCGTGCGTCTCCGTCATTGGTCGGTCTGATTGTGAGGGGCGCCCCCCCGGCAACCCGTGAAGTGGTAGTCTAGGACAGGTTTAGGGCGATTGTCAAATGACCTGCTGAGGTAGGATTCCCGCGGGTCCGTCGGGCGCGACCGCCGGCTCGTCCGGACCCCGGTTCCGGGGGTCCAGAGGGTCCCATCCTCTTGGTACAGCGTAGAAAGGCTGCCGCGGGGGTCACGCCCGTCGGCGAGGGCGTCGAGGCGAGGAGCGGTCCCGGAGAAGCCCCGCGCGCGTGATTGCACGGGGCCAGGGGGCCGCCCGAGGGCCTATCTTGGGTGATGCGACGCACGAGCTGCCCTCGGCCCGACCCAGATCCCGGGAGGTGACCGGACTTCCTCCGCCCGCTCGCATGATCTCGTCTTCGCCCGATCGGCTCACCGCCCACCTCCTGCTCGTGCTGCACCGGGTCGCCCCGGCGCCTTCTCGATCCGGCGATCGGGACCCGGACCGACCGGCTGAGCGCCCCTCTGTCGCCCGTCTCTTCGGCTTCCTTCAAGTCGGCGGCTGAATGGACGACTACTGGCTGACCCGCTTCCTCCTCCAGCGCGCGCTCGCCCTGGTCTACCTGATCGCCTTCCTGGTCGCGGCCAACCAGTTCCGGGCGCTCCTGGGCGAGCGGGGGCTCCTGCCCGTGCCGGAGTGGCTCCGGGGGCGGGGCTGGCGCCAGGCGCCCGGGCTCTTCTTGCTCCGCTACTCGGACCGCTTCGCCATGGGCCTGGCCTGGACGGGCGTCTTGTTGTCCGTCGTTGCGCTCTCCGGGCTCTCGGAGCGGTTCGGGACGCCGGTCAGCATGGCGATCTGGCTGCTTCTGTGGGCGCTTTACCTGTCGTTCACCAACGTGGGACAGACGTGGTACGCCTTCGGCTGGGAGACCCTCCTTCTCGAGACCGGCTTCCTGGCCATCTTCCTGGGCGGCGCCGGGAGCGAGACGCCCGAGGTCGTGATCTGGCTCTACCGGTGGGTCCTCTTCCGGGTCATGTTCGGAGCCGGCCTGATCAAGCTCAGGGGCGACCCCTGCTGGCGGGATCTGACCTGCCTCTACTACCACTACGAGACCCAGCCGCTGCCGAACCCGCTGTCCTGGCTGCTCCACCGCTCGCCGCGCGTCGTCCACCGGGCGGGGGTGGCGTTCACTCACTTCGTCCAGCTCGCGGTGCCGTTCGGGTACTTCCTGCCGGCGCCTTTGTGCTGGGTCGCGGGCGGGCTGACCGTGCTCTTCCAGGGGAGTCTCATCCTGAGCGGGAACCTGGCGTGGCTCAACCACCTGACGCTGGTGCTCGCGATCGCGTGTTTCAACGACCGCGCGCTGGCGTGGCTCGTTCCTGTCGATATCCCGACGGTGGGCCCGCGGGCTGGGGGGCACGAGATGGCGGTGTGGGGGCTGCTGGCCTTGGTCGTCGTTCTGAGCGTGCGTCCCGTCCGGAACCTCTTCCGCCGGCGCCAGCTCATGAACGCCTCCTTCGAGCCCTACCACCTGGTCAACACCTACGGCGCCTTCGGCTCGATCACCCGCCGGCGCTACGAGATCGTGATCGAGGGGTGTGCCGATCAGGACGCTGGCCCGGACAGCGAGTGGCGCGAGTACGAGTTCAAGGCCAAGCCGGGGGCTTTGGATCGCCGGCCGCCGGTGTTGGCGCCGTATCATCTCAGGCTCGACTGGCTCCTGTGGTTCGCCGCGATGGGATCGCACTGGCAGCATCCCTGGTTCGTGCCGCTCTTGGTCCGGTTGCTCGAGGGGGACCCGTTGGTGCTCGGGCTCCTGGGGCGGAACCCGTTCCCCGGCGGGCCGCCCAGGGTCGTCCGGGCGCGGCTGTTTCTCTACCGGTTCACGACGGCTGCGGACCGGCGGGCGACGGGAAGATGGTGGGAGCGGGAGCTGGTCGGGGAGTACGTGCCGGCGATCGGGCTCGAGTGACAATGGCCGCGCAACTCGATGGCAAGATGTCTGTTTGCGCCGGCGCTCCTGGAAGGAAGGCCGCGAGCGTCCCGGCAGGTTGGGTGATTGGATCATGGCGCGGAAGCGTCGAGAAGCCGCGTCGCCATCCGCCCGAATCGATCGGGGTCGAGATGCCACTCTTCCGGCAGCCCCTGGAGCTGGTGCTCCCACCAGGCCGGCTCGGGCGGAGCGGCGTCCTTCCAGCGGGCAGGTCGATCGAACAGCATCCAGAAGTCCCACAGGGGCTGGTCGGCGTCAGCGGTTCCACGGAAGGCGTCGCCGACGAGCATCTGCGGATCCCAGTAATGGGTGGCGCGGGGATCGGACATGAGGCGCGCAGCGCCGGGAACATGGCTCCGATCGGCACCCAGCTGCGGCGACCAGATCATGTACACGGCGAGGTTTTGTCCTGGGTTCTCTTGCAGCAGCGTCCTTTCGAGTTCGGAGACCCCCCGAAGGCAGACGCCTCACGTCGGGGAGGCAAGGAGGATCGCCCGCACCTTGCCGGAGTCGGCGTTGAAGGCCTCGCGAAGGGTACTGAGGGTGCCGTCCAGGACGACGTGCCCGGGCGCCGGTCCATCGGCGCCGCACGCGCCCGAGAGAACCGCGGCGGTACCGACCAGCCCGCTGAGAGCACGGGATCGGAACCATGCGAAGCTCTGCCTCTGGGACACGGAATCCCCCAAAGCCCTAGAAACCGGACGCGAAGAGGGGCAGCGCGAGCGACGCCAGCCATATCCCCGCGGCGATCCAGAGCGCTCCCCTGGACAGGCGGGCCGCCCGCTTGGGTCCGGCCGTCTCCTGGTTGCCCGGGCAGGCTTCCGACCGCCGGTAGGCGCTCCAGAAGCCATAGCCGAGCAGGATGGCCGTCCCGGCCAGGATGAGCGGCCGGTAGGGCTGGAGCCCGGCCACCCAGGCGGCCCCGCCGGCCCCCGCCACGGCGATGATCAGCGGTGAGACGACGGGAACGCAGCAGGCGCTCGCCGCAAGCGAGGCCAGGGCACCCCCCGTGCCGGTCGCCGCGACCGCGACCGGTCGCCGCTGAACCGAACCCTCTCCATTGCCGGACGGGCTCCCCCCGATGCCGGCATCAGCGTACACGAAGCCTCGATACGACCGATCTCTCGCGCTGAGCGGCCAGCAATGCGCCCAGGACGGCCTTCCGTGAGGGGACACCGCTGAGCGCCCCGTATTCGTCCCGATACAGACGGCACGATCGACCGGCCGGGCCAGGTCCCCCAGCCCTGTCGCGCCCGTCCACCAGGATGGTGGGAGATCCCAGCCCGACACAGCGCTCGGGCGCCTCGGGATCGCTGGCATCCCATTCGATCCACTCGGGCGGAAGGCCCGCCTCGGATAACGCGCGGGCCAGGACCTCCCGCGCGCCCTCGACATGCGGGCAGCCTGATTCGTACACGAGCTCGACGACCGGCCTCACTCCCCTGCCTCCTCCAGCGCGTCCAGGAGCGGACATTCCATCTTCTTCCGATTGGCGCCGCAGGCGGCGGTCAGCTCCTTCAGCCGGGCCTCCATTCGCCTGAGATCCCGAATCCTTGCGCGGACCTCCGCGAGCCTTTGCTCGGCCCGCTGCTGGACGTCGGTGCAGTCGGCGTTGTCATCGAGGCGTAGCGTGAGGAGATCGCGGATCTCGCGCAGGGAGAACCCGAGCTCCTTGGCCCGGCGGATGAACTTCAGGCGCCTCAAAGCGGCGGCATCGTACTGGCGGTAGCCGGACCGCGTGCGGCGCGGTTCGTCGAGGAGGCCCTGGCGCTCATAGAAGCGCACGGTCTCGCCGCCGACGCCCGCCCGCCGGGCTATCTCGCCTCTCGTCATCATCCTCTCGCGATCCATCCCGTCCGGATGGTACAGCATACGCCCTGTAGGGTGGTACAGGGTCAAGACCGGACGCTTGGACCGCGATCGGCCTCAGGTGGCGCCCAGGGCTGGCCGACCGAGGGCCGAGCGGTCGGTGGGCTCGAGCTCCAGGACCTCTGAGATCTCCGGATGCTCCACCCGGGCCGGTCTCCAGGCCCGATCCTCCGTGCGGTCCTGATGGAGCGAGAGGATCAGGAGTAGGCCCGGCGCCTGGATGACGGGAAGCAGCGGGAAGTCGTTCTCCGCCGTCTCGGAGACGAATCCGCCGAGGAGGGCATGGCCCCGGTCCTCGAGCGCGGAGCCGATCCGCTCCTCGAAGCCTTCGTGGTGTCCGTCCCGGCTGGCGCGGCAGAAGGTCGCCACCACCTTGGCCCGTTCGTCCGGTCCTCCGGACGGACTGTGGCGAATGCGGTCCGCCAGGGGCCAGGACCCGCCGCTCGGCCGGAGCAGGTGGACCCGGTCCCACTCGACCATCATATCGTTGGCGGGACCCTTCCATCGCTCCCAGTAGGGGCCCCCGTAGAACCTCTCCAACGCCTGGCGGCGCGAGGCCATGTCCTCGAACCCCCGAATCCACACGAAGCGGTCGGGCTCGCCGACCAAGCGGAACTGGCCGAGGACGCGCATCCCGGCATCCTCCTGGCTGTCGAGGAAGCGTTCCTCGAAATAGCCGATGAAGGCTTCGCGGACGCCTGGTCTCAGGCGGTAGTTGCGGAACTCTACGACGCGGACGGGCAACGCTGGCTCCCGGGTTCGATGGGGATGGGGTGAAGCATTCGGAACTTAGTCGCCCATCGAGGCCGCGCTCGGGCTGAAACCCGTGACGCTCGACCTCGCCTTCGCCTTCGACCCCGCTATCTATCAGGCGAACGGCGAGGCGGGGTCCCCTGACGAAGCCGCGCCA
>JBOHRQ010000118.1:0-5529 GCA_050732875.1 Gemmatimonadota bacterium
ACCTCGGAGTGGGTGTGGCCCGACACGATGAGGTCCAGAGGCGCGGTGATCCTCCCCGCCGCATCCACGATCTCGCCTTCGTACTGCCCCTCTCCGACTGCCACGGCTCCGGCGTGGACGACGAGCACGATCAGATCGGCGCCCCCGGCCTTCAGGCGCGGCGCGAGCTCGTTCACCACGCTGGCGATGTCGCGGAACTCATAGGGCTCGACGTTGGTCGGCAGCGTGGCCTCGGGTGTGCCGACGGTGGTCGCCCCGATCAGCGCGATCCTGAGACCCGCCCGCTCGATCCAGGCGTAGGGCTCGACCCACTCGGGACGCTCGCCGGTGGCCTTCACGAAGATGTTCGCCGAGAGCCATGGGAAGTCGGCCTGCGCGAGCCGCGCCCGCAGTGTGTCGATCCCCCAGTCGAACTCGTGGTTGCCGATCGCTGCCGCGTCCACTCCCATCCGCTCCAGAACGTCCACCGTGGAGCGGCCGTGGGTCAGGTTGGAGACGACCGTGCCCTGCATGACGTCTCCCCCGTCCAGGTGCAGGGTCTCTTCGGGATAGCGCCCTTCCACGGCCCGGATGTAGCTCGCCAGCGTGGCGGCGCCGCCGATCGTGTCGCCCTGGGCCCAGGCCGGCGTCAGCGGCTCGAGGGCGCCGTGGAAGTCGTTGGTGGCGATGATCGCCAGCCGTACCGAGTCCGAGCCCGCCGGCAGCGGCGGCGGCAGGGTGGCGAGAAGGGAGTCGAGGGTCGCGCCCCGGCGCGCGGAGCCGCCCGAAGTCCGGCCGGCCCGGGCCACGGCCGCGGCGGGCTCGATACGCCACGAGGGAACGAAAACGTCCTCCTCGCGGATCGTGTCGCGGGCGGCGACCCAGTCAATCAGGAGCTGGCGGATCTCCCCGCCATCCTCGACCACGACCGGCGCGCCGGCGATCATCGAAAAGCCGCCGCCGCCCCCTCGGCGGTAGTTGTTGATCGCCATAGTGAACGCCTGATCGTCCCGCACGGGCTGACCGCCGTACGTCAGGTCCTCGATCCGCGAGCCGACCGGCTGAGTGAGGTCGATCGCGTACTCGACCCCAGCCACCACGTCGAAGTTGTAGCCTGGCACCGAGTCGACCGCGAGGTCGTCGTCCGCCGTCTCGACCGGACGGCCATCCGGCCCCACTCGGTGGAAGTACTTCGCGGAGTACTCCAGGTAGTCCTCGAGCTGGCGGCCGGTGATCTCGATCGCCTCGAGCGTGTTGTCGTAGACGTAGACCGAAGCCGCGTCGGCGATCGTGATCGGCCCGGGGCCCAGGCTCGCGTCGGTCACGAAGGCGGCGGCCGCCGAAAGATCGGCTCCGGTGGCGTCCAGCTGGACCCGCTGGATCAGGTCCAGGATCGGCGTGTCCTCGAGCCGGGCCCGGGCCGCCGACCAGTCGTCCGGCGTCCAGCCGATCGTGTCGGCGACATAATCCACGACCCGCTCGTGCCAGGGTCCGATCTCGTCCATGAAGGCTGGATCGGGCCGGACCCCTTCGGTCGAGAGGGTCCCGGTCCGGCGATCGACGACGCGCCATCCCTGGCTCTCGCGCGCCACCACGATCCCGGCGACCGCCAGCGCCTCGCCCCACTGGCCCGCCTGGGTGAAGACGACCCCGTTCACCGTGTCGGCCGGGACATCCCGATGGGAGTGGCCGAGGAACACGACATCGAGCCCCGGCAGGGTCTCAGCCAGCCGGCGGCCGGCGTTCTCCTCGGGGACGCCGGTCCCCGCCTCGTCGTACGAGGAGCCGGGCCCCATCCCCGAATGGATGATCGCGATCTGGACGTCGCTGGCGGCCTCGAGCTCGGGCCAGACCCGCTCTGCGGAGGCCACCAGGTCGCGAAAGTCGAGCCGCCCCCCGACGTGGCGGCGGTCCCAGATCGCCGACCCGGGGGTGGTGAGCCCGAGGATCCCGACCGTGACTCCGGCGCGCTCGACGACCGTCCAGGCCGGCCACTCGAGGGAGTCGGTGCCGGCCACGAAGACGTTCCCCGCCAGAAACGGGAAATCCGCGTCCTCCAGCGACCGGGCGAGCGCTTCGAGTCCATAGTTGAACTCGTGGTTGCCCAGAACCGCAGCGTCGTAGCCCATGAGGTTCATCGCGCGGATGACCGGATGGACTGGGGCCGGCTCCACCAGGCCGTAGTAGTAGTCGAGCGGGTTCCCCTGCAGGAGGTCGCCCGAGTCGACCAGGATCGTGTTGGGCTCGGCCGCGCGGATCGAGTCGACGAGGGTCGCCACCCGGGCCAGGCCGCGCTGCTCTTCCTCTCCGGCATAGTAATCCCATGGAACCAGTCGGCCGTGGATGTCGGTCGTTCCGAGGAGGGTGATGCGTACGGTATCGGAGAAGGCGGTCGGCGAGGCGCCTGGAGAAGTGGACACCGGCTCGCGGCCCGCCGCGCAGGCGAACGAGACCGGCGCCCAGGCCACCAGCGTCAGCAGCGCCATGATCCGGCGAACGTGAGGAAGGGCGCGGCTTGTCGGAGGACGACGGCTCATCGGGGGCCGCGAATATAGACCGACGTGCGCGGCGCGCGCGACAGCCCGCGCGCTCGCACGGCCGCCGGTCGGAGATGCGCGAAGCCCCCGACCACGTCGGCCGGGGGCTTCAATCGCGTCAGCGAGGCGTTTGGGGACTAAAAGCTGTACCGGACCCCCAACTGGGCCTGGAACTGCAGCGGGTTGAACCCTACCGGGTCCACGTCCCCGAACCCGTTGTTGACCGAGTAGATCACCCGGTTCGAGGCCTCGTCGTAGCCCTCTTTCTCGAGCGGGTTCACCGCCGAGCCGAAGATCGCGTTGAACTGGCCCCAGTCCTCGTTGAGGCCGTTCAGCACGTTGAACAGGTCGGCGATCACCTCGATCTCCTGCCCGTCGACGAAGGAAAATCCCTTCGACAGATGCAGGTCCACTGAATGGAACCAGGGATTGCGACACGAGTTGCGCTCGGCGATCCGGCCGAGGTTGTCGCGCAGGCACTCCCCGCCTTCGCTGTCCTCGTCCAGGAAGGCCTGGAACTCGGCCGCCTCATCGGCGTCCTCGAACAGTAGGTCGTCGAAGACGGGAACCCGGTCGTTGAACTCCTCGCCGTCCCCGTTGATGTCGCCGTCCGCCGTCATCGTCCACGGTGTGCCGCTCTGGCTACGCCAGATGCCGCTCACGTCGATCCCCCACGGACCCTGGAAGGTCCCCGCCATGATGAAGATGTGCTGGCGCTCGAAATCGGCGTGGCCCCACGTGCCTTCGAGGTCGTCGCCCGGATTCCCTATGAAGTTGGGGTTCCCGGCGGTCGGCTTGATGCGGAAGCCCTCGTTCGATGTGCAGCAGAAGAACGACGAGTTGTCGTAGATGTTGTTGTAGGTGTACGAGGTGTCCAGCCGAAGCCCGAGCGCGTCCCAGTTTTTCGCGCTCTTCAGGGTCAGGCTCCAGGCCTCGGACTCGGCGGTCGACTCGTTGAAGTAGACGCCTGCGATTTCCTCGTTTGCGCGCGGCGTAGTCTGGAAGGCGAAGTCGTGGGCGGGGAACTCCTCGGCCGGGACGAACACAGGGCGGTTGTCAACGGCCGTCCGGAAGAACTCGTCGTTCAGGTTCACTTGGTTCACGTTGAAGTTCTTCTCGGTCCGGCCGTAGAGCATGTCGGCCGATAGCCGCCAGCCGTCGGCCACGACGGTCTCGTACCCGAGGTTGAACTTCCACGACTCCGGGTTCTCCATGTCCGGGTCCCAGACCGCAAACTCTGGCGGATCGCCTTCGCGAGCCTCGGAGCATTCAAACGGGTTGTTGGAGCCGTCCGGTGCCTGACGGAAGAAGTCGTAGTCCGGCTCGGGTGCAGTGGAACCGGGACAGAACAGGTTCCTGAGCGCCGGCGAGGCCTGCATCACGTTGCCGTGCAGCACGAACGGCAGCCGGCCGTAGAGGAGGCCGACTCCACCCCGGATCACGGAAGTCTCGTCGCCACGAACGTCGTATGTGAACGCCACCCGCGGACTGATGTTGTTCCGGTCCTCGGGAACGACTGTGGTGTTCAGGCCGAACGCCGCCTCGAGCTCCGGGGCCAGCGGGCCGCGGTCCTGGAAGGCGTCGGTGTCGTATCTGAGACCGAGCGCCAGCAGCAGCTTGTCGGACGCCTGCCACTCGTCCTGGGCGTACAAGGCGTACTCGTAAACGCCGAACTCGGCGAACGGAGCCTGCCGATCCTCCCGGACAAAGCGCGTATAGCTGTCGACGTTCCGGTTCTCCAGGTCCTCGAGGCTGTCGAAGTTGAAGTTCCCGGTCCCGAGCAGCCAGAACAGGTTCTCGATGCCGGTGAAGATGGTGTTGAACCCCAGCTTGACGGTGTGCCGGCCGGCGTCTCCGAGCTGCCAGGTCAGGTTGTCGATGAACTGAATTTTCTTCTCCTCCAGCCGGTTCCGGAACACGATCCCGTCGCCGAAGTACTCGACATCCGCCGCGTCGGCGTGGATCTCGACGTCGATCTCGGGCAGGAAGTTGTTGGCCGGACGCGGCCGGTCCTCGTAGGAGAACTGGAACCGGAAGTTGTTGTACGCCTCCCCCCGGTCGCCGAACACCGACGTCAGCTCGGACACGAAGGAGTTCGCCTGGTTCTCGAACGTGGAGCCGTAGGTGCGGGCCTCCTCCTCCGAGAGCCGGTCGTTCAGCGACTCGAAGTCGGTGTAGTTGTGCCTGAGGGTCAGCAGGTTCTGATCGTTCAGCTGCCAGTCCACGCGCCCGAAGATCGCCAGCTCGTCCTCGGTCTCCTCGAACGTGCCGATGTTGTTCTCGAGTTCGTCCAGCGGCACACCGTAGACCCGGTTCAGGATGTCCTTGAAGCGGGCGATCGAGTCGGCCGCGCCCACGCAGGCGATCTGGGCGCCCGCGTCGTCGAACCTGGGGGGGCACCAACGCTCGGGGACGATCGAGAAAATGGGCTGGTCCTTCTGCTGTCCGTCCAGGGAGACGAAGAAGTGGGCCTTGTCACGCGCGATAGGGCCGCCCAGCCGGAATCCGAACTGGGTCGCCTGGAACTCCTCGGGCGGCAGCCCGTCGAAGCCGCTTCCGGTCAGCGCCTCGTCACGCCCGAAGAAGAACGCTGAGCCGTGGAACTCGTTGGTCCCTCCCTTGGTGACGGCGTTTACGATCCCCCCGGTGTAGTTGCCGTACTCGACGTCGAATCCGTTGGTGATGATCTGGAACTCCTTGATCGACTCCAGCGAGAACGTGAACGGGATCCTGGAGGAGCCGCGGTTCTCGCCGAAGAAGGAGTTGTTCGCGTCGACGCCGTCGACGGTGACGTTGGTGGCCGAGGTGCGGCCACCGCCGAGCGAGAACTGTCCGCCTGTGGTCACCTCGGGAGTCGGGCTCACCAGCCCCGACAGGTTGATGAAATCGGTGAAGTCCCGTCCGAGGGTGGGCAGGTTCTCGATCTGCTCCTCGTCGATCAGCTCGACCACGCCCCCTTCCGAGACATCCACCTGATTTTCCGGGTTCACGGTGACCGCGATGGCCTCGACCT
>JBOHRQ010000119.1:0-5501 GCA_050732875.1 Gemmatimonadota bacterium
CGGTCGGCGAAGGGGATCGGGGCGACCGCCCCGAGGTCGGCCGCCTCGTAGCGTGACGTCACTGGCGTTCGGGGTCGGGCGCGGAGGTTCGTGAAGGCCGCGGTCGGGCCGCGCGGAACGGCACAGGGAGTTTAGGAAGGGTACGCTTGGTACGTCAACGGAGCGATCCGCGGACGACCTGGCAGGGCGTTTTCAACGCCCCCTAGCGGGCCGAGATGGATTGGCCCGGCTCGTAGCTCACCAGCTCCGCCTGGAAGCTCCCCAATCCGACCTTGCTCGACAGCTTGACCGGAATGTGGCGCTCGTCGGCGGTCAGCCAGATGCGGTTGTCGCCGCCCTTCTTGAAGACCCCGCTGTCGGTCACGAGATGCAGCTCGACGACCCACGTCTCGAAGGTGCCGGCGGGGACCTTCAGACGCTCCTTCTTCAGGACCCGGATGATGATCGGATTGTCGTCCGGATCGGCCTGGTTGCGGAGCGTGAATTTGGTGCCCTCTCCGTAGGGCAGCAGGCGCAGATAGAAGATCATCGAGAGCTGGTCGACCGCGCGCGGGCTGGTTGGACGGGTGTCGCCGTCCGGCTCGATGCGAAGGTGACGCTCCTGGTCGAAGGTGTAATCCCGATCGTGCGATCGATCGTTCTCGACCGACTCGCGCTTGTACTTGAGGGAGTAGAGCTCGTCGGCGTCGAGCCAGGCCTCCTCCTCCGAGGCGATCTCGTAGATATAGGACACCGCGCGGTTGCTCTCGATCTCGGAGGCGAAATGGTAGGCCTGCCGCCCCTCGTAGGAGGTCAGCTCCACGACCTCAAGGGCCATCGATCCGGCGGGCACGGGTCCGTAGGAGACCGCGTACTCCATCCGTTCGCCTGGCTTGAACGCCAGCTCGCGGGCGTGCGAGACCTGTGTCTGAGCCGCAGCGGGCAGCGCCGGGAGGAAGCCCAGTGCCATGAGGGGTAGCCAGCGTTTCATCGACTGGTAATACGGCGGGGAGCCGGCCCGTGTTCCCTTGCAGTGGCCCGGGCGCGCGCGTCGGCCGTGCCCGCGACGGTCAGCGTGGAGGGGCGGTGACCCGATCGACCCGGCCGGTCAGGCCGAGCTCCCCCTTCAGCGCGCTCTTCACGCGATGGCGGGAAGGCCGTGCACGGATGTCGCAGCGGGGCGAGACATCGACTTCGGCGATGGCGGGGTGGAAGCGGGCCAGCCGGAGGAGGAGCTCCACGTTGGCGGACGTGCCCGGCGACGTGATCAGCCCTTCCTGGTGCGCGGTGACCGCTCTCTTCAAGGTCCCGACCCGGTAGGCGCGCAGGCTGGACGTGTAGTCGGTCACTCCCGGGATCGGCATCACCGCGCGCAGAACCGACGAGGAGACCCAGTCGCTGAACCGACGCGCGAACGGCATCGCCTCCACCGTACGCTCGGGGCGCTTCCGCGACCCGATCACGATGTCGGCTCCGGCCTCGATCTCGCGGATCATCTCGGGAACGGGATCCGGCGAGAGCGAGAAGTCCGCCTCGACCAGGATCGCGACGTCGCTTTCGGGATGGCGGGACAGCCGCACGGCTTCCCGCAGCAGGCGGTCCAGGCTCGGCCCAAAGCCCTGGTTCCGGGCGTGACGGAGGATCTTGACCGGCACCCTGGGGCGGTACGCTTCGACGACCTTGGCCGTGGAGTCCGCCGAGCCGTCGTCGAGGACGATGACCAGGTACTCCTGGCGCACCTTCTCCATGACCTGGCGGAGCTTGTAGAGGACGAGGCCGATCGTCCCCTCTTCGTCGTAGACCGGGACCAGAAAGTAGATCATGACTTCAAGATAGCGGGTGGAGGCCGGGCTGACGAACCCCGTGGCCGAGACACGGGGGAGCAGGTGGGGTTGACATCCTGTCCCCTTTCGTGCTAGAAAGATAACATGCTAGAAACGCAGCACAGCTGCAAACGCCACCCGAGAGGTCGAGATGAGAAGGCCAGGACACGTCGATCTGAGCCGGAGAGAGCGGCAGATCATGGACATCGCTTACCAACTGGGCCAGGTAACGGCCGCGGAGGTGCAGAAACGCCTCCCCGACCCCCCCAGCTACAGTGCGGTTCGCGCCATGCTCCGGGTGCTCGAGGAGAAGGGGCACCTTGAACATCGGCAGGATGGACCACGTTACGTCTACCGGGCGACGGTTCCCGTGGAGGCGGCCCGTCGCTCGGCCGTGAAGCGCGTCCTCAAGACGTTCTTCGACAATTCGCTCGAGGAGGCGGTGGCAACCCTCCTGGACGTCTCGGCATCCAACCTGTCGAAGCAGGAGCTCGACCGTCTCGCGCACATGATCGAGGAGGCCAGGAGGGAGGGGCGATAGCATGGAATCGATCCTGCTCGACATGGCGATCAAGGGAGCGATCGTCCTGGCGCTGACCGGGGCCATGGCGGCCTCGATGCGATCGCGGTCTCCCGCCGTCCGTCACCTGGTCTGGTCGACAGGAACGGCCGGGGTCGTGGCGCTGCCGGTGCTCGCGATGCTCCTTCCCCGATGGGACCTCGCCGTGATGCCGATGACAGCCGCGTCCGCCATCGATCGCGGTGCGGCGGTGGATGGCGGGATGACCGGTTCCCCGCAGGTATGGGTAACGGCCTGGGCGGTCGGGTGCTTGCTCGTTCTCGCCATCTTCGTCGTCGGCTGGGCGCGCGTCCGGTGGCTCGCCCGCGACGCCGTCCGGATGGATTACGGTCCCTGGTCGGCCCTGGCCACACGTCTGGCCGGCGAGCTGGGCGTCACCCGCGGCGTCCGGCTGCTTCTTTCGCGGCACTCGGTGATGCCCATGATGTGGGGCGTCTTCCGGCCGACGATCCTGCTCCCCCGCGAAGCCGATGGATGGAGCGAGGCGCTGAAGCGCGATGTCATCCTTCACGAGCTCGCACACGTCCAGCGATACGACTGCCTGAGCCAGATCGTCGCACGGGTCGCGTGCGCTCTTCACTGGTTCAATCCACTGGCATGGCTCGCCGCGCGACGGCTCCGGCTCGAGCGCGAGCGGGCGTGCGACAACCGGGTAATCGCCGCCGGCTCGCCGCCGTGCGACTATGCCACCCATCTACTCGCCGTGGCCCGCTGGCGCTCCATGGAGGCCCTCGGGAGCCCGGCTCTCGGAATGGCCGACGGCTCGGCCCTCGCCGATCGGCTGAAGGCGGTGCTCGAGTCGGGTCGGCCCCGGGGCGGGGTCTCGCGACGCGCGGCACTCGGCCATGGTACGCTGACCGCCCTCCTCATCCTCCCGCTGGCGGTCGTGCATCCTGAATCTCCCCCTGCGCCGGTCGCCGAGAACCCGGGTGGTGTCCTGCCCCTGCCGCCCAGCGTGACGGCGCCCCAGCCGCGGGCCGGCCATCCGGCCGCGAAGCCCGCCGCCGAGCCCGCACCGGCCACGGAGCCCGAACCGGCCACGAAGACCCCGTCGGCCGAGGAGCCCGAACCGGCCGCGGAGCCCGCAGCCGCGTCCGAGCTCACGCCTCTCGACATGACCGTGAGGACAGCGATCGCGACGGTGGCCGACGGGCGCCTGCTTTCGCGGGTGAACGTGACGATGGAGGTCGAAAAGGAGTCGTGCTCGAAGACCAGCGAGCACGAGACGGATGACACCCCCGACGTCCGGACACGCACGACGCTGGTCGCGGTTCCACGCCCGGTTCACCTGCCGTGAGGCGCCTTCGTCCGGTATGAGAATCCTCTTCGTCGCGACCGGGCGGTGATCAACCACCGCGCCACCGGCTTCCTGCTCACCCTCGGCCTGACCGGAGCGCCCGATGCGGCAGAGGGACAGCCCTTTCCGGGCGGCACCGACCTGCCGGCGACGGACATCCGGCGCGCCGAGGCCGTCCAGGTGACCGGCGGATCGATCCAAGTCGACGGGATCCTGGATGACCAGGCCTGGGGCTCGGCCCGGTGGCTCACCGATTTCACCCAGAAGGAGCCCGAGCACGGCGCGCTGGCGAGCGTGCGCACGGAAGTCGCCTTTCTGTACGACGGTTCGGCCCTCTACGTGGGCGCCCGTCTCCAGGGCTCGGATCGGGCGGCGATAGCCGACCTGATGACCCGCCGTGACGAATCGGGGCAGGCCGAGCGGCTGATCGTCTCTCTGGACACCTTCCATGATCGGCGGACGGCCTACTCGTTCGCGGTGACGGCCGCGGGTGTCCGCATCGATTACTACCACCCGGTCGACCACGAGCACGAGCGCGACTTCACCTTCGATCCCGTCTGGTCGGCACGCACGCTGGTCGAGGAGGGCGGCTGGACCGTCGAGATGCGGATCCCCTTCTCCCAGCTCCGCTTCAATCCGGGCGCCGAGCTGGTGTGGGGCGTCAACATCAACCGTTACATCCCGACCCTGAACGAGGACGACTATTGGATCGTCGTGCCGCGCGACCAGACCGGCTGGGCGTCCCGATTCGGCGAGCTGGTAGGAATCCGCGACATCCCGTCCTCGCGACGGATCGAGCTCATCCCCTACGTGGCGAGCTCAGTCGCGGTCACCTCCGACGCTCTCTTCGACGGGGACGACCCGTTCACCGACCGGGTCGACCGGGATATGCGAGCCGGGCTCGACTTCCGGATGGGCCTGGGACCGAACCTGACGCTCGATGCCGCCGTGAACCCCGACTTCGGCCAGGTCGAAGCGGACCCCGCCGAAGTCAACCTGACCGCCTTCGAGACATTCTTCGACGAGCGCCGGCCGTTCTTCACCGAAGGCCAGCAGAACTTCCTGGCGATCGGCCCCGAGTACTACTACTCGCGCCGGATCGGCGCCCAGCCGCACGGGACCGCGAGCGGGGACTTCGTCGACACTCCGCGGACGACCACGATCCTCGGCGCCGGGAAGGTCACCGGTCGCCTGCCTTCGGGGCTCACCGTCGGCGCGCTGGCGGCCGTGACCGACGACGAGCGGGCGCGGACCTTCGATGTCGAGAGCGGCGCAGTCGACGAGGTGGTGGTCGAGCCGCTGACCGAATACGGCGTGCTACGCCTGCAGCAGCAGCTCGGCGAGGACGCGTCGACTCTGGGCCTGACCCTCACCGCCATGAACCGCGATTTCTCGGAACACGCGGAGCTTGCGGCGCGTGTTCCCGAGCACGCCTTCGCGGGCGGCATCGACTGGAACAGGCGCTTCACGGACGGCTGGTACGAGATCCTGGGCCACGTCGGGTTCAGCCACGTGTCCGGCGACACCGCGGCCATCGGGCGCATCCAGCGAAGCAGCGCCCACTTCTTTCAGCGCCCGGACCAGGATCACGTCGAGCTGGACCCGACCCGCGAGACCATGACCGGCTGGTCGATGGCGCTTCGGGGCGGCAAGCGGACGGGTCACTGGCGCTGGAACCACGGCCTGTGGATGGACTCGCCGGACTTCGAGATCAACGACGTCGGCCGGCTGAGTCGCGCCGACGACATCCAGTCGTGGGTCGAGGTCTTCTATCACGAGACGGATCCGGGCGACGTCTTCCGCAACTGGCTCCTTGGCGCCT
>JBOHRQ010000120.1:0-5412 GCA_050732875.1 Gemmatimonadota bacterium
CCTCCTCGTCGAGCTTACCGAGTGCGGCGTCCGGCGGCGGGCTCGTCTCGCCCATCCCCGTGTCCGGACCCGACTCGCCGATCTTCCGCCGGCGGTGCCGCTCCCGCGACAGGGAGTCCAGCGCGGCGTTGGTCGCCACCCGGTAGAGCCACGCCCGCACGTTGGAGCCGGGTGCGTCCTCGGGTGGCCGACGATACGCGGCGATCCAGACCTGCTGGAGCACGTCCTCGGCGTCCTCGTCGCTGGACAGCATGCGGCCCAGGTGGACCCGGAGCTCGGGTCCGAACCGCTCCACCCACCCCTCGACGGGGTGGGCGACCGCCGAGCCGGTCTCCCCCGGCATGCGGGTCAGCCCAGCGGGCCCGAGTAGAGGAGTCCGATCGTCTGGCTGATCAGGACGAGCGGCATGACCACGCAAAGAACCGTCACGATCACCGACTCCCTGAAGGGTTTCCACACCGTGCTGCGGTACGTCGGACTTGACATGAACACCTCCGGCGAGTGATCCGTTCCGTTGGCCGGGCAATGCGCCCGTTACCCTGTGCTCACCCGTGAAACGGATTCGGAGATGGGGGCATAAAATCGCCGCTGAGGTCGCCCGCGCGTCGTGAGTGCGGGCTCACCACACCGGGCCCACCGATCGTATCTTCCCGCCGTGACCATCCGCGTCGAGACCTATCGGGACGATCTCGCGCCCTGGTTCGAGAAGCTCAACCTCGAGTGGATCGAGCGCCACTTCCGGATCGAGGACCGGGACCGCGAGGTCCTGGGGGACCCGCGTCGGGCGATCGTCGACGCTGGCGGCGAGGTCCTGTTCCTCCTCGACGGCGACGAGGTGGTGGGGACCTGCGCGCTGATCCTTCACGAGGACGGCATCTATGAGCTCTCGAAGATGGCCGTCCGGCCGGCCTCCCGCGGGCAGGGGTTCGGGGATCGGCTGATGGATGCGGCGATCGAATGGGCGCGGGGCCGGGAGGCCCGTCGGATCTTCCTGGAATCCAACACCGTCCTGGCGCCGGCGATCGAGCTCTATCGCAAGCACGGATTCCGGACGACGCGCCTGGGCCCGGGGGACGAGTACGAGAGGTCGAACATCGAGATGACGCTCGAGTTGACCGCTTGATCCCCGACTGGGCCGCGATCCTCGCCCTGGTGGCGTCCGGGGCCGTCGCCGGCGCGCTCAACGTGATCGCGGGCGGCGGCTCGTTCCTCACCCTTCCGGTCATGATCTTCCTCGGCCTCCCGGCGACGGTCGCCAACGGCACCAACCGGGTCGGGGTCCTGGCCCAGAGCGTGGCCGCGGTATGGGGCTTCCAACGTCACCGGCTGATCGGCCGTGGCTGGCTGATCACCGCGGCCGTGCCGGCCCTGGCCGGAGCGGCGCTCGGGACGTGGGCCGCGATCGAGATCGACGACCGCGCCTTCCGGCGCCTCCTCGCGCTGATCATGGTCCTGGTGTCGCTCTGGACCCTGTGGGACCCGGTCGGGCGCCGCCGCGAGGGCCGGGGGCCGGTCGAGCCGGGCCTCGAGCGCCGGGTGGGGACCGTTCTCCTCTTCTTCGCGATCGGAATCTACGGCGGCTTCGTCCAGGCCGGGGTCGGCTTCCTCCTCCTCGCCGCGACTACGCTCCTGGGGCTCGACCTCGTGCGCGGGAACGCGCTCAAGGTGCTAATCGTCCTGATCTTCACGCCGCTCGCCCTCGTCCTCTTCACGCTGGGCGGGAAAGTCGACTGGGGGTTCGGGGCCCCGCTGGCGGCGGGCTACGTGGCCGGCGGCCTGGTCGGGGTCCGGCTCACCGTGCTCAAGGGCCACGCCTGGGTGAAGCGGGTCGTCACGATCACGGTGATCCTCTTCGCGATCCTGCTCTGGTTCGCTCCTTGAAAGGGCGCCCGGGCGGGCTCGGGAGCCGATCCTCCATCCCATCCGCCAACGGAACCGGGTGGGTGACGTCCACCGACTCCATCCGGCGCGCCATCACCTGACGCGAGGGCGGGAACGTCCAGAGGTGGGGACGCGTACGCTCGACGACGAAGCCGCGGTCGCGGAGGGCGCGGGCATACTGGCCGGTGTGCCGGATGTCGAGGAGGAGGACCCTGCCGTCGGCTTTCACGACGCGGGCGATCTCCTCGATGGCCCGGCGACGGTCGGCACCCGAATGGACGTTGTGGAGGGCGAGGCTCGAGACGACGACGTCGAAGGCCGCGTCGGTGAACGGAAGTCTCCGCGCGTCGCCGGTCGTGATCTCGACCCGGTCGGCCACCCCTTCCGCCGCGGCGTTGGCGCGGGCGGCCTGGGGGGCGTTCCCCGCCAGGTCGCGCGATTTCCAGAGGTCGACCCCGACCGCGAGGCCGGTGGGCAGGCGTCGCGCCGCGCCGATCAGCAGGAGCCCGCGCCCGCACCCCACATCGAGCACGGTCTCATCGCCCCGCCAGGCGACCCGCTCCAGCAGCCGCTCGGCCTCGACCCGCTTTCCGTGGCGGCTGCTCCATAGCATGAGGGCCGCCTCGGCGATGAGGAAGCCGCCCGGCCAGACGAGCCACGACAGTCCCGGGATCCGCGGACCGAACACCAGGCAGGCGGCGCCGCCCAGAGCGAGACCGAGCACGATCCCCGGGGCGTCGAGGCCGTAGTCCGCCCGCTTGCGCATCGCCCAATACTAGGAGCGGGTCGTCCCGGGCGCGAACGCCCACGATCCGGTGGCTTCACTCGGCCGATCGACCCGGCGCAGCCTCTCTCGATCGACAGGCGTACAGGAGGACGGCAACCGCGGTGGCCAGGTTGAGGCTCGAGACGCCTTCCCGCATGGGAATCGCGAGCTGGAGCTCGGCGCGCCCGAGGAGCTCCGAGGAGAGTCCCTGACGCTCCGAGCCGAAGGCCAGGACCGCTCCGGGCGCGATCCGGTCCCGGCACAGCGGCTCTCCCGTCGGGTCGATCGCGACCAGCTGCCGCGAGCCGAGACCACGATCTCCCGTCGGCAGTGAGTCCACCCTCGCCACAGGCAGGGCGAACTGGAGCCCGGCCCCGCCGCGCAGCGCCTCCGGATGCCACGGATCGTGCGAACCGACCGCTATCAGGCCCGCCGCACCCGCCGCGGCGGCGACCCGGACAGCCGCCCCCAGATTGCCCAGCCGGGCCGGGTTCTCCAGCAGGACCACCGGGGCGTCGCCCGCTGCGGCGAGAACGTCGGTCAGTCCGATCACCGGGCGACGGGCGATCGCCACGACGGCCGTCGACGGAGGCGTCGGGACGAGTCGCTCGAACACCTGCGGCGGGACGGGTACGAGGCGCGTCTCGATCCGGCCGATCAGCTCGGGTGCGAGGGCCCGGGCGAGGCCGGTGACGCGGTCGGGGTCCACTGTGGCCGCCACCACGATCTCGGCTCCGAACCGCAGCGCGTGCTTCAACGGATGAAACCCCTCCAGGACCGCCCAACGCGGATCCCCGCGAGCGGCGCGGAAGCGCTCGACGAGTCGGCCTGCGTTGGATGGCTCGGGGCGGTCGGACACGGGAGTACAAGCTCTTCCGGAGCACGGAGCGCGTCCAACCCATAGCTCGCCGGGTACCCCGTCGTGGCGTTAACTCCGCAATACAAAGTACTTGACAACGATCTGCCGCTTGCGCTAGGCTGGTGCGCATGACGACCGCGCGCCCCGCGAGAGAGTCCCGGACCGTGAAGCTCACCGACCACGCGGTCGACGATCTGCGCTTCATCCGCTCGACCATGGAGCGCGCCGGGGCCTTCACCGCCGTGCCCGGCTGGGGCGGCGTGGCGATGGGCGTGACCGCGCTCGCGGCGGCTCTGATCGGGGCGGCCCAGCCGTCCCTGGGGCGCTGGCTCACCGTCTGGGTGGCAGCGGCCGCGATCGCCTCGGCAATCGGCCTCTGGACGATGGCGCGCAAGGCCCGGCGTCTCGACGTGCCGCTCGTCTCCGGCCCGGGACGCAAGTTCGCGCTCGGGCTCCTGCCTCCCGTCGTGGTCGGTGCGCTTCTGACCGCAGCGCTCCTCCAGACCGGCGATCCGACGCTGGTCCCGGCCGTATGGCTGCTCCTCTACGGGACGGGAATTGTGGCCGCAGGAGCGTTCTCGGTTCCGGTCGTGCCGATCCAGGGGCTGGCGTTCCTCGTTCTCGGCGCGGCGGCGCTCCTCGTGCCGGCGGCGGGCGATCTCCTGCTGGGCCTGGGGTTCGGCGCCATCAACATCGTCTTCGGCGTCGTGATCGCGATGAGGCATGGCGGATAGAGCCGGGCATACGAAGCGGCGGACGGACGGAACGGATGAGCGCGTCCGTCCAGTCGGCGGACTGCGGGCGATCGGCGGGCTCGCGAAGGGCGAGGGGCCGCTCGGCCTCGACCAGCTGATCCACGGTCGCCTCCGTCTCGGGATGGTGAGCGCGCTCGCCGTCGAGGAGCGGCTCAGCTTCAACGACCTCAAGCGACTCCTCAAAACGACCGACGGAAACCTGAGCGCCCACGCCCGGAAGCTTGAAGAGGCGGGTTACATCGTGCAGGAGAAATCCTTCCAGGAGCGCGTGCCGCATACCGAGTTCCGGCTGACGCCCGAGGGCAGAACGGCTCTGGAGCGCTATCTGGGCCACATGGAATCCCTGATCCGGACGGCGCGGCACCGGGAATAGGTTCCCGCCGGGCCCGGTTTTTTTTGCGGAGGTGCTTTGTAATGTCAAGTAGTTTGGATACCCGAAGCTCCAGAGCCTCGAGGATCGCATGGGTGGCCCTCGGGCTCGGCCTTCTAGCCGACCTCCTTCTGCGGGAGACCCCGTGGGGGCTGAACGCGACCGTCTGGCTCGTCCTCCTGGCGCTGGCCGGACTCCTGCTCGCCGCTCGCCAGAGCGATACGGAGGCTCCCCGCTGGCCTTTTCTCCTGGCCGTCGCTTGCGCGGCGGGCCTCGCCTGGCGGGCGTCTCCGGTTCTCCTCGCCTTCTTCGCGGCAGCCTACATCACCTCGATCTCGCTCCCCCTCCTGCGCGACCCCTGGAAAGCTGGAGTCCTGCGGTACGCCCTCGCGCCCGTCGTCACGCTCGCCGACGCGGCGCTCTTCGCGCTGGGTGCCGTCGCCGTTCTCGTGCGCGGTCGGGGATCCCCGGAGGGCGGCCGCGTTCGCGCGCACGCTCCCCTTCTGCGGGGCGCTCTGGTCGCGGTCCCGTTCCTGCTCGTGTTCGGCGCTCTCTTCAGCGCCGCCGATCCCGTCTTCGAGTGGTATGTGGGCGACATCTTCGATTTCCTGCTCGAGCGGCTCCCCTCCCACCTCCTCATGACCGTCTTCTTCGCGTGGGTGGCGGCCGGCGTCCTGTACGGACTCGCCGTTCACCTCGTCCCCGAAGCACTCGGCCGGCCATCCGATCCAGGGGCGATCACCGAACGCCGAGGCACGGAAGCGCTGGTCGCCCTCGTGCT
>JBOHRQ010000121.1:0-5408 GCA_050732875.1 Gemmatimonadota bacterium
AGGTCGCGGAGGGCAAGAACTTCGACCTTGGCGCCTTCAACATCGGCGGGCTCCGTCCCGGACGGTACGAACTGGTCGTCCAGTGCACGAGTTGCCCGGAGTCGATCGGGATGCAGGATGCCTTCGAAGTCCGGGACGCCCAGGAGAAGCTGGCCTTCCTCGCGCCCCCCCAGCCGGAGGCGCAGGGGCCGCCCCTGAAGTACTACACCGACCTGAGCCCAGCCCAGGTCGACAGCGTCGTGGACGTCATGGAGATCTGGTTCACGCCCCAGCAGCGGGACCTGCTGGCGACGCTGAACCCGGAGGGCAAGGTCCAGTTCCTGAACCGGTTCTGGAACAGCCTGGACGCCGATCCTTCGATCGGAGATCCGGCCACTCCGGAGAACGAGGCCAAGGAGATCTTCGAGCAGCGGGTAGCCTATACCGATCAGTTCTTCGCCAGCAGCCAGCGGCTGGGCCGGGACACCGATCGCGGCCGGATCTATCTACTGTTCGGCGAACCCACGGAGCGGATCGACCGGCCCGTCGAGGCGACGCTCGGGCCCTACCAGATCTGGAACTACAGCAGCCAGGGCGAGACCTTCGCCTTTGGAGACTTTCGCCGCGACGGGGACTACCGCCTGATCTACTCCACCGACGAGCGGTTTCCCGGAGATCCGCAGATTCAGACCCAGGTCGATCAGGTGAGCTCGGGACGGGCATCCTTCCTGCCCGGCGGCCGGGGCTACGAGAGGATCGTCGAGGACATCCGCACCTACCGGACCACAGTCGGGTTCCAGCCCTGACCGACTGACCTGGCTTCCCATGCCATGACCCCGGCCCTCGACCGATCGCGGCCGTTGCTGTGCTTTGTCCACGACGCGCGAACGGCGGGACCGCCCGCGCGCCTCTGGGCCATGCCCGACGGGGCATGGTCGCGCGTGGATCTCGTGCAGGTGCGCGGAAAGGGGCTGTCCGCCGGGGAGCTGGAGAGCCTGGCGCGCGGCTGGATCGCCCGACTGGCCGCCGTGGGGCCCGGGGTGATCGTCAACGACCGGCTGGATGTCGCCCTGGCTGCGGGTGCCCACGGTGTTCATCTGGGACCGGACGACCTGCCGCCGGTGGTCGCCCGCGAGCTGGCGCCGCCGGGGTTCCTGATCGGCGTCTCGACCCATGGTCGACGGGAGCTCCTGGCCGCCCAGGAGGCGGGCGCCGACTACGCCGGGCTGGGAGCCTTCTTCCCGACTCGGACCAAGCCTGGCGCGTCACGGCTCGATCCGGTGGCGGGCAAAGTCGCGAAGCCCGTTCCGGGTCTCGAGATCCCTGTCCTGGCGATCGGCGGGATCACCGCGGCGACCCTGCCCCGGGTGCTCGATATGGGCGTCGCTACAGGGGTGGCGGTTTCGTCCGCGATCCAGGAGGCCACCGACCCCGGGGCGGCGATCCTCGATCTCCACGAATCGGTTGCCCGCTCCTGGGAAGCGGCTCGGCTGGGGGTGTCCCCGTGAAGCGACTGGTCTCCGCCCTGGTCTCGCTGGTCCTTCTGGCAGGCTGCGGGGACGCCGGGGGGGAGACGGAGCGCGGGCGGCCCGCCGAGGCCGCGGAGCGGCCCGCCGACCGGCCCCTTCTTCCGCGCGACGCGGTTCGACTCGATCCCGTCTTCCAGCTCTTCGATGCCGGGCGTCTGGGGCATCCGCGCGACCTGGCCGTGGAGCAGGGCGGCAACGTCTACGTCCTCGACTTCGCGGCCCCCTCCGGCATCCTCAAGTACGATCCGACCGGCGGCTTTCTGCTGCGCTTCGGCGCCCGTGACGAGGACCGCGAGATCGTATCCGCCCTCGAGATGGACCTGGCCACGTGGAACACCGTCCTGGTCGTCGATCGTGGCCGGAACACGATCGACACCTACCTGACGATCGGAACCTTCGGCTCCTCGGTCGAGGTGACGCCGGCGGTTGCTCTGGATGTGCACGCTCTGCCGGGCTTCGGCGAGTTCTACCTTCACAAATGGGACGCGGAAGGGAGACGCTCGGTGGTGCTGCACATGGGGGCTCCGTACGACTCGCTGGCCACGGTCTACGAAGTGCGGATCCCCCCAGGCGCCTCCCTCAAGGAGGAGGCGCGGGCCGTCCATTACCACACCGCGGCCGATCGCCAGGGACGGCTCTACGTGGGGTTCTACGACGGCTATCCCGTGCGCGTTCTCGACCCCGCCGGGCGGACCGTGCGGGTCATCGACCTGGACCGGGAGCCGATCGTCAAGAGCCTCGAGGAGCTGCGTCGGGAGGAAGAGGAGAACCTGGCCCGTCTGAAGCAGGAGGCTCCCGGGATCGACGAGGAGCTGCTTCGCGAGGCCGCCCGGCCCGATTCGCTGTGGCCGGTCATCGAGGAGCTGGCGGTCGACCCTTCGAGGCGGCTCTGGGTGCGGACCCGACGCGGGGATGCCGGGGGGGCGACGGCGTACGACGTGTTCAACGAGCGTGGTGAGTATCTGGTGCGGGTCGACGTCCCGGGAGCTGTCGAACGAACCACCTTCGCCCCGGACGGGCGGATCTTCGTGATCGTCCAGCGCGAGGACGGCGGCCGCGAGGTCCGCGGCTACCGGGTCGCCTTCGGCGGGAGCGCCAGGCCTGCGCCCGGCGACTCCGCCGCCAGCCGTTGAAGCATCGCCCGGGCTTACCTTGTCAACGCCCGGCCCCTCAGCCCACCAGGGTGAGCGGCACCTGCCGCCGCTGCCGCTCCCCCGTGGCGAGATCCTCGACCTCTACGGTCAGCAGGTATTCGCCCGCCGGTGACTCCGAAACGTCGAGCGAGAAGTACTCCAGCAGCGGATCGATGTCTTCGCCCAGGGACCGCTCGAACGAATAGGTGATCGCCCCCTCCTCTTCGTCGTCGGTGAGGAGTTCCCCGACCGCGGAGAAGAAGCGCGCCACGATGTTCCGGTCCGGCTCCCGCGATTCCAGCGTATAGGTCGTGCGGTAGCTGGCCTGCGTCCCCGAGAGGCCATACACCTCGTAGTAGACGAAGACGGGCTGGGACCGCAGGAATGTTTTGGATGGCAGGGGCAGGACCTTGATCCGGTCCCAGCGGACGAACGGGTTGTCGGAATCGGCGGCGGGCTCGACGCGGCTGGCGAGCACGATCCCGGACAGGGACAGCCCGGCGGCGTTGAAGTCGTTCACCGTGATGCTTCCGTTGGTGATGCCGGAACGGCCGGAGTTCAGATCGGTCATCTTCATGCCGTACCGGTACTCGCCGGGGGGGATGCTGACGGTGTTGACGCCCGGCAGCATGACCCCCGCCTCGCGAGGGATCGGTCGAGACGAGGCCACGGTCACGTCATCCGACTGCCGGGCGGCCGTCTCCTCTCCCGGGCCGCTCACCACGAGCTGATAGCGGTAGTCGACCTGGCTCCCGCCTCCGGGATGCGGCAGGACGGAGATCTCGGCGGTCGGCAGGGCGTAGTAGAAGGCCACGGTCGTCCGGCCCCCGGGATCCTTGAACGGCACCGGATAGACGGGCGCCGGAAGGTCACCCGCGGCGGCCGGCTCATAGGAACTCGTCGTCGTCCCGATGTCGATGTCGGCCGCCAGGCGCACCTCCTCGGACTGGAGGATCTGCGCGTCGAGGGACGTGGAAGCCCGGTTGTAGTACGGATCCAGAACGCCTCGCGAGGCGTAGAGCTCGCGCAGCGCCGACCGGTCGGAGGCCAGGATGCGGACGTCGTAGCTGTCGCACGTCGAGCCGCGGTTGATCCCGCACGTCTGACTGAGCATGGTCTGGCCCGTCATCTTGCTGGCGCCGTGGATGATCGCGTCCCCCAGGTGCCGCACCAGCTTGTAGTCACCGATGTCCTCATCGCTCACGAAATGGAAGACGAGGGGATCGCCTCCCGGCCGCTCGTACTTCCAGGAGACGTTCTGCTGGACCTCGGGGCCGGCGTAGGAGGCGGTGTCGTCCGGCGGGCCGTGCCGGAGATAGATCACCCCGCGGTCGTCGAAGCCCGTCTGCCAGGCGGGAACGTAGGCCGCCGCCCCCGAGTAGTGCCGCCGCTCGGGGAGCGGCAGCCGAAAGTTCCGGTAGGCGTGCTCCAGGCGCCGATAGTGCTCGGCCACTCGATCATCGAGGGTGACGAACGAGCTGTCGGCCAGCCGCTGCCAGAAGTCGCGCAGGAACTGCTTGCGCCCCTCCACATCCAGGGACCCGAACTCCGCGTCGCTTTCCGACCCGGCGATGGGCCGGATGTCGAACCAGTACAGTTCGGACTCGTGCTCGGTGGCGATGGCGTCGAGCCCGGCCCAGTAGGCCTGCGCGCCCTCGGCCTCCTGTTCCGCGTTGATGAGCGCGTAGGCGAGCAGCAGCTGACGCCCTGCGGCGGGCAGGGCGGGACCCGCCGGGATCGATTCGACCGCCGCCGCCATCAGGTCCAGGTTCCCGGCGTCCCGATAGGTGGCGGCCAGCAGAAAGCCGGCCTGCGGGAACTCCGGGACGTCGACCAGCAGCCGTTCGAGCTCGGCGATGGCTTTCCTGTAGTTCTCCTCGCCCCGCGCCTGGCGATAGCCCAGCGCCAGGTTGAAACGGGCGGCGTGGAAGCCGGGATCGATCGCCAGCGCCTTCTCGAAGGCGTCGATCGCCATCGAGATATGGTCGCGGTTCAGGATTTTCTTGAGGCTTTCCAGGAGAACCAGCCACTGCTCGTCCTTACCGAGCTCGTAGATACCCATGCCATTGAGCGCGTGTATGGCTCGCGGATCGGCGTCGAGGGCGCGTTCGAAGGCTTCCGCCGCGGCTTCGAGATGGATGTCGTCGGCGGGCGAGGCGACCTCCCCGAGCTGCCGATACCCCTCCAGGACCGCCTGCTGGACCGCGGCCGGGTAGGTGCCGGAGTCGGGAACCGCCGGAACCGGCGCGAAGTGCTCGTCGATGAACTGGGCCGAGGCGGGTCGCCCCGGAAGCAGGACGGCGATCAGGACGGCGAGGAGCAGGCTGGCCGAGCGGGGCATCGGGCGTTCTCCGGACTTTGGTATCACCTGGAGGATCAAGTATAGGGGCTCAGATCGTAAACCGGCAAAGGAAAGGCGCGGTTTAAGCCGTTCGGATTCGGTTGCTGGGCCCCGAACCGGGGTCTAAATTCCCGGCCTGTCATGCATGCGATCGGTGGGACTCCCCCTTACGAGCGGGTCGCCGATCGCCTGGCGGCCGTTCGAGAGACGATCGCCGACACGTGCGCGGGGGCAGGGCGCGACCCGGCCGAGGTGCGAATCGTCGCGATCACGAAGGGGCACCCGGCAGAGGCCGTCCTCGCGGCGATCCGCGCCGGACTCACGGACATCGGGGAGAATCGGGTCCAGGAGGCGCTGGCCAAGCTCGGCCCCGACCTGCGCGCGGAAGGCGCCTCGGGAGTCCGCTGGCACATGGTCGGCCACCTC
>JBOHRQ010000122.1:0-5335 GCA_050732875.1 Gemmatimonadota bacterium
ATGGGAGGTCGAAGGCCTCGGCCACGGCGGGATGGGTGACCTGACCGTCGATGATGTTGAGGCCCCGGGCGAGGGGCGGGCTCGTCCGGCACGCGTCCTTCCAGCCGGCTGCGATGCGTCGCGCGTAAGGCAGGGTAGCGTTGGTCAGCGCGATCGTCGAGGTGCGGGGAACGGCTCCCGGCATGTTGGCGACGCAGTAGTGGACCACACCGTCCACGATGAAGACCGGATCGGCGTGCGTCGTCGGCCGGCACGTCTCGATGCAGCCTCCCTGATCCACCGCCACGTCTACGATCACGGCTCCGTCCTTCATCCGCTCGAGGTCCGCGCGGGTGACCAGGTTAGGCGCCTTGGCCCCCGGAAGCAGCACCGCTCCGATCAGCAGGTCCGCCCGGGCGAGCATGTCGCGGACCGTATGGGCGTCGGAGAACAGGCATTCCACGTTGGCCGGCATGACGTCCTCCAGGTACCGCAGGCGATCGAGCGACACGTCGAGGATGGTCACCCGCGCCCCTAGCCCGGCCGCCATCTTGGCGGCGTTCGTGCCGACCACCCCGCCGCCGAGGATCACCACCTCCCCGGGAGGGGTTCCAGGAACGCCGCCCAGAAGGATGCCACGCCCCCCCGAGAGCTTCTCTAGATACTTCGCACCTTCCTGGACCGCCATCCGCCCGGCCACCTCGCTCATCGGCACGAGCAGGGGCAAGGCTCCGTCCTCTTCCACGGTCTCGTAGGCGAGGGCCACCGCGCCGCTCTCGATCATGCCCTCGGTGAGCTCGCGGCTGGCCGCGAAGTGAAAATACGTGAAGACGATCTGACCCGGACGGATGCGGCGGATTTCCTCGGGCAGAGGCTCCTTGACCTTCAGGATCATCTCGCATTCGGCGAACACCGACCCGGGGCCGCCCACCAGACGCGCCCCGGCTTCTCCGTACGCCTCGTCGGAGAAGCCCGAACCTTCCCCGGCGCCCCGCTCGACCCAGACCTCGTGGCCGTCCCGGGTCAGGACCTCGGCCCCCACCGGACGCAGCGCGACGCGGTTCTCCTGGCTCTTGATCTCCCTGGGTACGCCGATCCGCATGCCCCCCCCGAAGCCCGGCTCGCGGAACGCTAGGACCGCTCGCGGTCGCGCCGCCGGCCACGACCACCCCTACCCCGTCTCTCCCCTCCCCGGTCTCCCCCCCGCTCGCCACCATCGCTCCGCCCGCCGTTGTCTCCACCCGAGTCTCCGGCGGGCTTCTCGATGAGCGCCTTGCGGCTCAGCTTCACGCGTCCCTGATTGTCGATGCCGATCAGCTTGACGCGCATGATCTCACCCTCGGAGGTGACGTCCTCTACCTTCTCGACCCGATGGTGCTCGAGCTCCGAGATGTGGACCAGTCCGTCGCGGCCAGGCAGGATCTCGACGAAGGCCCCGAAGGCGGTGATGCTCTTCACCGGTCCCTCGTAGATCTTGCCGATCTCGGGCTCCTCGATGATCTGCTCGATCCGCCGCAGGGCCTCCTCGCCGCCGGCGCGATCGACCGAGGCGATCCGGACGGTACCGTCCTCCTCGATGTCGATCTTGGTCCCGGTGTCCTCCTGGAGGCCGCGGATGACCTTGCCGCCCGACCCGATCACCTCACGGATCTTGTCCTTGGGGACCTTGATCGTGAGGATGGCCGGGGCGTGCCGGCTGATGTTCTCACGCGGCTCGCGGATCGCCGCATCCATGCGTTCCAGGATATGGAGCCTGCCCTGGCGGGCCTGCTCGACCGCGCGCTCGAGGACCTCGAACGAGACCCCCTTGATCTTGATGTCCATCTGGAAGCCGGTGATCCCGTCACGGGTGCCGGCGACCTTGAAGTCCATGTCGCCCAGGTGATCCTCGATCCCCAGGATGTCGCTGAGGACGGCCACCCGGTCGCCCTCCTTCACCAGCCCCATGGCGATTCCCGCGCACGCCTTGCGGACCGGAACGCCGGCATCCATCAGCGCCAGCGATCCCGAGCAGACGCTCGCCATCGAGGAGGAGCCGTTCGACTCCAGGATGTCGGAGACGATGCGGATGGTGTATGGGAACTCGTCGTGGGGCGGGAGAAGATCGCGAAGGCTGCGCTCGGCGAGCGCGCCGTGGCCGATCTCCCGGCGGCCGGTGCCGCCGAACCGTCCCACCTCGCCCACCGAGAACGGCGGGAAGTTGTAGTGGAGCATGAACGTCTTGTCCCACTTGGGGTCGAGGTCGTCGATCATCTGCTCGTCCGACGATGTACCGAGCGTCACCACCCCGAGCGACTGGGTGCTTCCGCGGGTGAAGAGCGCAGACCCATGGGCGCGGGGGAGCATGCCGACCTCGATCTCGATGCCCCGGATGTCCTCGGGACCGCGTCCGTCGGCGCGCAGGCCTTCATCCAGCACCTGGTCACGCATGACGCGGTACTCGAGGTCATCGAACGCCTTCCGAACGATCTTCTCGCTGGAGGCGAACTCCTCGCCCAGCTCCTCGGCGAAAAAGGCGTCGATCCCTTCACGAACGCGATTCAGGGCCTGGTCGCGCTCCTCCTTGTCGGCGATCTGCATGGCCTCGCGGACCCCGCCCAGGGCACGCTCTTCAACGCGCCCGGCGAGCTCCTCGTCGCCCTCCGCCGGCGACCACGACATCTGGGGCCGGCCGGCTTCCCGCTTCAGCTCCTCGATCGCCACGGTGATCTGCTGGATGGTCTCGTGCCCGGCGCGGATCGCGCCCAGCAGCGTTCCCTCGTCGACCTCCCTGGCTGAGCCCTCCACCATGGAGACGGAGTCCGACGTCCCGGCCACGACCACGTCCAGCGGGCTCGTTTCGACCTGCTCGTTGGTCGGATTGACGACGTAGTCGCCGTCCACCATCCCGACCCGCACGCCCGCCACCGGTCCCTGGAAGGGGATGCCGCTGATCGCGAGCGCCGCGCCGCAGCCGACGATTCCCAGGACATCGGGGTCGTTCTCCCCGTCGTAGGAGAGAACCTGGCAGACGAGCTGGGTCTCGTGCATGAAGCCCTCGGGAAAGAGCGGCCGGCACGGCCGGTCGATCTGCCGGGCCGACAGGGTCTCCTTCTCACCCGGCCGTCCCTCGCGCTTGAAGAAGCCGCCCGGGATCTTCCCGGCGGCGTACATCTTCTCACGGTATTCGACGAACAGGGGAAACCAGCCGCGGCTTGGATCCGCCTTGGGGCTGGCGACGGCGGTGCACAGGACCAGCGTGTCGCCGTACTGGACCGTCACGGCGCCCTGTGCCTGGCGGGCGACCTTGCCGGTCTCGATGATCATCGGCGTGTCGCCGATGTGAACGGTCTTCCGGATCGTGTTCATGCGCTTCTCCCTGACGGTGCGTGTAGGCCGGATGATCGACCACGCTGCGTGTGAGTGAAACTCCCGTCAGGAGCGGAAGCGAGGAGAGGCGATGGGATTCGTGCGCAAGATATGCGCGGCACCCTCCATCGATCCGCGCGCCGCGTACATCTCACGCCGAAAGCCGCCGTTCTCGTCTCCGCATCCTGACGCGAAGAGCCGGACGGTTCACCGTCCGGCCCGCGGTGTCACTTCCGTAGATCCAACTCTCCCAGGAGCCGTCGGTACTCCTCCAGGTCGTTGCGCTTGAGGTAGTCCAGCAGACGACGACGGCGACCGACCATCTTGAGCAGCCCGCGCCGACCATGATGGTCTTGCGGATGCTGTCGGAAGTGCTCCGTGAGCTCGTTGATGCGCCGGGTGAGGATGGCGATCTGGACCCGCGCCGAGCCCGTGTCGGCCTCGTGCAGGCGATGCTCCTCGATGATCCCGGCCTTCTCTGTCGAATCGAGTGCCATGGATGTGTTTCCTGGAAGCGGGCATGGGTGAAAAAGCTCTGAAAGTCTTGGAAAATAAAGAGGATTCGTGGTTCAGGCCACCCCCGTCGGCCGCCGGGCCTCCGGCTCCAGGACCTCGCGGGTTCGCTCCCGGTCCCGTTCCAGCTGCGCGGTGAGCTCCTGCGGCCCCTCGAAGCGCCGCACATCGCGCAGGCGCGCAGCGAACTCGACCCTCAACCGCGCCCCGTAGAGCGCCGCTCCCGGCCACTCGAGGACATGCACCTCGAACGCCGGCCGATCGTCCCCGAACGTGGGCCGGGGACCGAGGTTCGCCATGGCCTGCCATCTCCGGCCATCGATCTCCGCCCACACCGCGTAGACGCCCGCGGGGGGAAGGCACTTTCGGGCGTCGGTCTCGAGATTGGCGGTCGGAAAGCCGAGCCCGGCACCCCGGCCCGCCCCGGGGATCACCCGACCGAGCGCCGAATACGGTCGGCCGAGAGCCCGCTCCACCTCCTGCAGGTCACCGGCCTCGACCGCCCCTCGAGCGCCGGTGCTCGAGACGGCCCCCTTACCGACCGCCACCGCCCCGACGACGTCGACGGTGAAGTCCAGCTCGGCCGCCAGGTGGCGGAGCGTCTCCACATCCCCCTTGCGATCCTTGCCGAAGCCGTGGTCGTAGCCGATGACCAGCTCCCCCACCCGCAGCCGGTCCACCAGCACATCGCGGACGAACCGCTTGGGAGACATCTCGCGCAGCTCGGGCGTGAAGGCGAGGACGTGGACGTAGTCCAGGTCGAAGAGCGGCCACAGCTCGAGCTTCTCCTCGGGGGTCGTCAGCAGGCGCGGCGCGCGCTCGGGGGCCACGATCTCGAGCGGGTGAGGCTCGAAGGTGACCAGGACGCTCGCGCGATCGGCTGACTGCGCCCGCCGGACGATCTCGCGAAGCACCTCCTGGTGCCCCCGGTGGACGCCGTCGAACGTGCCCACCGTGATCGTGGTCCGGCGACGGCCGGGCAGGTAGGGCTCGCGGCTCACCGCCCCTCTCCATCCGGATAGAGGATCCGCCGCGGCCGGACGATCCCGCCGTCGCCCTGCTCGACAATCTCTCCCAGCCCGATCAAGCCCCGCGGGCCGAAGAGGACCACCCAGCCGGGGGCGGAAAGCCCGGGCAGGCGCGCGACCCGCCCCTGGGACATCGCCCGGGCGCCCGCCTCGTCCAGCTGTACTCGCGGAAGGTCGCGAACCGCGTCCCCGGCGGGCAGCAGGCGGGAGGACGCTTCGGACAGCGCGTCCAGGGGGAGCGCCCGGTCGACCGCAAACGGTCCGGACCGCAAACGCCTCAGCGCGAGACAGTACGCCGCCGTTCCGAGGGCCTCGCCCAGATCGCGCGCCAGCGCCCGCACGTACGTGCCCGGGCCGCACTCGATCAGGACGTCCAGATCCGGATACCGGTACCGCTCGACCGCGATCGAGCGGATCTCGACCGCGACGGGCGCCAAGGCCACCGCCTCCCCGCGGCGCGCGAGGGC
>JBOHRQ010000123.1:0-5286 GCA_050732875.1 Gemmatimonadota bacterium
GCCGACTCGACTTGCTTGAATCAAGATCAATATCTAGAATCAACCCATGGCCTTCAGCATCAAGAACGAAGAGGCGGACCGTCTTGCCCGGGAGCTCGCCGAAGCCACCGGCGAAACCTTGACCGACGCGGTCCTGACCGCTCTCCGCGAGCGACTGCGGCGGGTTACCGGGAGCCGACGCTCCGTCGGCCTTCGAGAGGAGATCGCGCGCATGCAGGAGCGGGTCGCCCGCCTCCCGGTCCTCGACGGGCGCTCCGACGACGAGATCCTGGGCTACGACGAGCACGGCATCCCGGACTGACGCCGCGTGGTGATCGACCCCTCCGCGGTCGTCGCTGTCCTGCGAAACGAACCGGTTTCGCCGCGCCTCGTGGACGCGTTGGAAAAAGCGCCCGAGCGGCGCATCTCCACCGTCGGCCTGGTCGAGGCAGCGATCGTCATGCTCGGCCGCTACGGTGAGCACGGTGAGAAGGAGGTCGATCTCTTCGTGCATCGCCTCGGGGTCGACATCGCCCCCGTGACCCCCGATCACGCCGAGATCGCGCGCGCAGCCTACCGACGATTCGGTAAAGGACGCCACCCGGCGGCTCTCAACTTCGGCGATTGCTTCTCGTACGCGCTGGCGATCACGCTGGGGGAACCGCTCCTGTTCGTGGGCACCGATTTCGAGCAGACGGATATTGAGGTCGCAACCTGTTGAAAGCGTCACCGGCCGACCGCGAGCCCCAACGAGCGGGCGTGAAGCATTCCGTCCGTCTTTACTTCGACTTCATCTCCCCCTACTCGTACCTCGCGCTCACCCAGGTCGAGGCCTTCGGCGAGGAGCATGGGATCGCGTGGACCGTACGGCCGATCCTCTATGCGGCGGTCCTCGAACGGCGGGGGCTCATCGGGCCGGCCGAGGAGCCGGTTAAGCGCGAGTACACGACGCGCGACATCGTGCGCGCGGCGGACCGGCTGGGGGTCCCGCTCGTGGGGCCGCCCGAGCACCCGTTCAACTCGCTGGCGGCGCTCCGGACCGTGTGCGTCTTCCAGGAAGACCCGCAGGCGCTTCACCTGGCGGTGCGACTCTCGAGCCTCTGCTGGGGCGAGGGGCAGCCGCTGACGCACCTGGAGACCCTGATTGCGGCCGTCAACGAGTGCGGGCTCCCGGCGGCCGGCCTCGCCGAGCGGATCGCGAGTCCGGACATCAAGGAGCGGCTCCGCGCGAACACCGATGAGGCGCTGAAGGCCGGAGTGTTCGGCGTGCCGACGTTCGTCTGGGAGGGAGAGCTCTTCTGGGGGCACGATCGGATGCCCCACCTAGCGGATCGGCTGGAAGGGCGGATGGGCTCGCCGGAGGAGCGGGGGAAGGCGATTGCGGGACGCCCTAGGGGCCTCGAACGGAAGAGCGCTTCGCTGAGGTCCGAGTCGAAGCCATCAGCCTCCGGTTAGATGGATCTCCGCACCCCCGCCGAGAGAGATCTCACGGCCCGAGCGAGTAAAGCGCCAGGCTCCCTAAGCTGTCCGGGATCTCCGCCCCGGGAGCCAAGATGAAGGGGAATTGGAGGATCTCCCCGCTGCCGCCTCGGATCGTACCGGTGAGTCGAACCCAGTACTCCCCCGGCTTCGCCAGCCCTGCCAGACGAGTGAGAGACGCCGAACCGGTACCCTCCCGCATGACCGCCGGGGTAAGAACGAGGGGATCGTAGGCGAAGCGCAAGGCGACATCGATCCCAGCGGTAATCGGCAGCGAATAATTGTACTCGAGAATCGCGACCCGAGATCCCGCCAGTGATGCCTTGTCCAAAATGAGCGGGCCGCTTTCCGAACTAGCCGCGGCGCTCGTCCATTTCGCCGGGTCAACCCCGATCTCGGCGGTTACCGGCTCCAGCTCGCTGGCGCTGAAGCCACCCCCTCCTCCCGAGGTCACTGTCACTGAGTTCCAGCCGTTCGCGTCCCCGAAGAAGTTCGTGACCCCGAGGTGATACATGCGATACAGAACGGCGTAGGTGCCAGGCGACGGAGCCTTGAGATTGAAGATGAATGAGTGCGTCCCCCCCGGGGATACGTTCGAGGAAAGAGGGACGGAGAGGGGCGTCCACACACCGTCACGCCACAGCTCGAGCCGGTAGCCCGACGCGCTAGACCATGTCGTCGTCCCCTCGTTGTCCATGATCATCCCGACAAGATTGATCGAGCCCGCGCTCATGCTCCTTGGAATCGTGTTACCGGCGGCGCGGGCGCAGTCGCCGGTCACATGGACGGTTTTGGTGGGCGTGACAGCATAGTGCCCGCCGAAGAAGGGGCTGATACCGTCCTTTCCATCGCGGACGAGCAGCCGGAACTTCCCATCCCCAGGGCTCCCGTAGACCTTCTTGCCCAGAGTGGACGTGGAGAACTCGGTATCGAACGTCTCCGTGCTGCCGCCCGTCGCGTTCCAGTCCCAGGCGAACTTCTTCGTTCCGCCGATCCCGTTCTGCCCGCTACCGATCGCCCTCAGCGTGTCGCACATACCAATCGTGATCGCACTGCCCGAGGGGCTGGTGATCGAAGCGGTCAGGTGGGTGGATGCCCGCGTGTGGGGAACGTCCACGGTCGGGGTCTGGATCTGCTGAAGGTTCTGGTTGAGGTAGAAGGTCACAACCTGATCCTGCTGCGTCTCGTCCAGGAACGTGCCGTTCGTTCCACCCACGTCCGGATGGTTGATAGCGATGGCCTTAGACCCCACCAGCGTGCTTCCGTCCCGGAAGAGTTTGACGGTGTAATCTCCGTCGGCGAGAACGCCTGAGAAGGCGTCCAGGGTTGGCACACTCCCAAACGCATCGTGAAAGATGACGTGGACCTCGCAGGACGGAACGCAATGAAAGACGCTATTCGCCTGGATCGGCGCAGCACCGTTTTGCACGGTCTTGTTGTTAGGGTCGCCGTCGAAGGTGGGGCTATCGGCAGTGACCTCCACACGGAGCCGCGAGGCCAGCGTCTGGCCCGTGAGCTTCTGCCCGTTGACCATGATTTTGACTCCCGTTTCTCCATTGATGGCAGCCTGAAGGCGCCGGCCCGGCGCGTCCACCGGGCCTTCGGGTGTCACGACCTGATCCGTACAGGCAACGATCCAAGCAAGCGTCAATCCAAGGCCCACTACGACACCTCTTAGCATCTTGCACCTTCCCTTCTTCGCTTAGGGTGTCTCGTCGACCGTCTCATCGACATCGTAGACGATCAGGAATCCTCCCGTACGAGTGCTACTATCCAACGCCGAGAATACGACGCGTTCCCCCTCCGGATAGCGCGCGATGTCGCAGCAGGGGGGGACGTTCTCTTCCAGCTCAGCCGCAGAGTGGAAAGCCACGGTTCCCAGGTTCGTGTCGATCGTCACCGTACCCGCCATTGTCGGAACGATGGCCGTTGCTTCACCAACGTCGACCCACTCGTTGCCGTCACCCAGAAGGAGGGGGCCTGGGGGGCCCTCGACCTCGAACAGCACCTGCGGGGATCCCACTGCCCCGGTGACGAGATCCACAGGGAGAGCCATGATGGGTTCCCCAACAGCGGTTTCCGCACCCACCGGGTGCCCACCGATAATGATTGCACGCTTGTCCCGCAACGGAACCACGACCTCACCCTTGAATGGGACGTCAACAGATAGCTCGAAATCAACAGAAAGGCGGGGATTCAAGTCGGGCGTGCTCAAGACGACAAGGCGTCGGCCGTTATCAGTCACGACAAGAAGCTCCTGGCCGTCTCGTGTGAGAGACATTGCCGCCGTCACAAAGGCATCTTCAAAAAAGGCCTGCACCTCGCCGGTCGCAGAGATTCGAGCGATTCCTTCGAGCTGGGAGCTGATGTAGTAGTTCTCACCCTTGGCGTCGGGAACCACATGACGCGGACTATTGAGGACCGCGGTTGATAGATGAAAGAGCAGTTCAAGCGATGGCAGACAGACCCCTATCACCCCGCTTCGATTGGTCAGTACAGCCATCGAGCCATCGGGCGACACGACGACGGCATGGGGCTGGGCAAGGAGGATCGAGTCGATCGCCTCCAGGGGGCCGGCAACAGGCTCGAGTGTCCTTGCGTCGTAGACGGTGACCGTACGCAGGGTGAACCCGAGGTTGATGAGCCAGCGACCATCGGGGGTCACTGCCACCCCGCTCGGGAATCCCGTCACGTCGGACACGTCCCGCTCGAGAACCTTGTGGAATTGAACCGTGCGCGGGGGGGCGGAAGGATCATGAACGGGCGGCGGATCGGCGACTACCGGAGTTGGGCTACAAGCGGGGGACGGGCCTCTACCTGGGGGCTCGACGGGGGGCGAGGAGTCGCAGTGGAGCAGGCCGAACGCAGAAAGAATCGCCAGGGCGCGAGACAACAACGCGCGCATTCCACCAGAATTGTATCATATACTCTGTCGCGTTTACAAGCGGTCTGTAGGAAGGGCCCGTTGGTGGCAGCCGCTGGGTCGGGCGGGCCCGGTCAGGCCGGCTCTCCCCCCGCCCGCGCCACGGGCTCAAGGGCGGGCTCGGGCTCCGGCCGACGGCGCGGGGCCACGGACGGCTCCGCCTCGGCCCGTCGACCCGTCAGCCAGCCATGCAACCGCGACCCGCCGCGGTTCAGCATGACATAGGCCCCGGGGATCACGATCAGGGTGAGGAGGGTCGAGAACGAGAGACCACCGATCACCGCGATCGCCAGGGGCTGCATGAGCTCCGACCCCTCGCCGATCCCGAGCGCCAGCGGCAGCATCCCGAAGATCGTGGTGAGCGTGGTCATGAGGATCGGCCGGAGGCGCACGGCGCCGGCCTCGACGATCGCCTCCTCCAGAGCGAGGCGCTTCTTTCGTCGGTACTGCTCGGCGCACTCGATCATCAGGATGGCGTTGTTGACCACGATCCCGGCCAGCAGGATCACCCCCAGGAGGACCGGCGCGCTCAAGGGGGTGCGCGTGACCCACACCAGGAGTCCCACCCCGATCAGGGAGAGCGGGATGGCGAGCAGGATCACGAGCGGGTTGATCAGGCTCTCGTACTGGACGGCCATGACGACGAAGACCAGGAACACCGCCAGCAGCGCCACGATCGTGAGCTGGCGGTTGTTGT
Source organism: Gemmatimonadota bacterium (assembly GCA_050732875.1). GTDB lineage: Bacteria > Gemmatimonadota > Gemmatimonadetes > JACCXV01 > JAHWKZ01 > DASRVA01. The sequence continues at coordinate 5,079 of JBOHRQ010000123.1, forward strand.
CGCGGATGGCCTCCGCCTCGCCACCGATCACGATCCCGTAGCCGTCCGGAAGATCGAGCTGGGCCAGCCGGGCCTGGATGGCATCGTCTACCGTCCCGACCGATGCCACCTCCGTTATGACGTCGCCCTCGATCCGGAGCGCCCGGTTCTGCTCCTCGCGCAGGATGCTGGTCGGCCCGAGCCCCGTCTCCACCGTGGCCACGTCGCG
>JBOHRQ010000124.1:0-5259 GCA_050732875.1 Gemmatimonadota bacterium
GGTCGATCGACATCGCTCGCAAGGTCAGGGCTGGCTCGACGCGCCCTCGCCGAGGGCGATGGGCAACGGTTCCGGCTCGGGAGGCACGATTCCGCGCCGGCTGTCGAGGTAGGTCTGGACGAGCCGGATCGCGATCGGGCTCTGAGCCGAGCCGCTGCGCCCCTCCTCGACCAGGACGGCGACGACGATCTGGGGTCGCTCCATCGGTCCGACGGCCACGAACCAGCCGTGGGGATCCCCCGCGTTGTGCTCCACCGTCCCCGACTTGCCCCCGAGCGTGTACCGCAGCCCCACGCTGTGAGCGCGGTGATACGCCGTGCCCCGCCAGTCGTTGACGACCCCGGTGAGCGAGACCTGCAGGATCTCGAGCTGGTCGCCCGAAAGGGGCAGCTCCCCGAGCACGACAGGGGCCGCGTCGGTCCTCCCGATTCGGGGCTGATACAGCTTCCCTCCGTTGACGAGGGCGGACACCACCTGCGCCTGCTTGAGGGGCGTGAATCCGATCTCTCCCTGACCGATCGCCAGGTTCAGGACGACACCCGAACCCCACCCCCCTTCGCCGTAGCGCTCGTCGTACCAGCCCGCCGACTCGGGGAACAGGTTGTCGCTTTCGTTCGGCAGATCCACACCCGTCTTCTCCCCGAATCCCCATGCCGACCCGAGCCGGGTGAGCTCCTCCAGGCCCAGGTCGAGGCCGAGCTGGTAGAAGTAGGTGTCGCAGGAAGTGATGATGGCGTCCTGCAGATTGGCCCAGCCATGGACCGCGTGGCAGCCGAACCAGCGGCGTCCGAACTGGTATCCCCCACGGCACGGGACCTCCTCGAACTCTTCCGGATCCACGACGCCCAGGGTCATCGCCATCGCCGCGACAGCGAGCTTGAACACGGACCCGGGGCTGTAGCGCGCCTGGACCGCCCGGTTCAGCAGCGGTCGCGCCGGATCGCTCACCAGGTGGTTCCACATCCGACCGCTCACCCGGCCGCCGAAGACGTTCGGATCGTAGGAGGGGCTCGAATAGAGAAGCAGGACGTCCCCGGTGTTGGGGTCGAGCGCCACGACCGACCCCCGGCGGCCCTCGGGAAAGAGCTCGGCCGCCTGTCGCTGGAGCTCCAGGTCGACGGTCAGGTGGAGGTCCTGCCCCCGCTGCGGCGGTTCGAAAGGCCTTACGGGCCAGGGCCCGATCCGCCGGCCGACCACATCCACCTCGAGGTGCTCGGCCCCTTTGTCGCCCTGCAGCTCGTCCTCGTACATCCGCTCGAGGCCGGTCTTGCCGACGATGTCGCCGGGCGCATAGCCGCGATCCCGCCGGTCGGTGAGCTCAGCTTCGCTGATCTGGCCCACATAGCCCGTCAAGTGAGCGGTGGCTCGGCCGTAGGGATAGACCCTGCGCGGCTTCGGCTGCAGCAGGAGCCCGGGGACGACCTCGCTGTGCTCCTCCAGCAGCGACAGGGTGCGGAAGTCGATGTCGTCATCGACCAGGATCGGGCGTCCGGGAGCGAGGCGGTACTGGCGAACGAGCGCGTCCACCGTCTCCGGATCCAGGTCGAGGATCGGGGCGATGCGCGTCATCCCCGTCTCGAGCTCTTCGGGGGAGGATGGCAGGAGAGACACGGAATAGGCGGGAACGTTCTCGGCGATGACCCTGCCGTTGCGGTCGTAGATCAGTCCGCGCGGCGCAGGCAGGGGAACCGTGCGCACCTGGTTACGGGTCGCCTGTCGCTGATGTTCGGCGTGCTCGACGACCTGCAGCCGAAAGAAATTGGCAACCAGGATTCCGAGCAGACCGAACAGGGCCAGGCGAGCCAGTCGCGCCCGTTGGCTCCGGTGGATGGGGTCGAAGGGCGCGGAGGACTGCGGGACGAGGCTCGTCTTCATTCCCCCCCGGGTATATACGATAGCGAGCCAACATACGGGGCTCGCACGGGCGATGCAACCACCCGCATCCCACGCCGCCCGGCTAGTGCGGCCGCAGGAGCCGATGGCTCAGGGCGCCGATGGCGGCCGTGACCACCGCGCTGAGGGGGGACTCCCAGAAGAAACGGGTCTCGAAGGTGCGCCAGGCTCCTTCCGCGGCGACGCCCAGGACGAGCACGTCCAATGCAAGCTTCGCGCCGGCCAGCAGCATGAAGTCGATCCCCGGCGTCGTCAGATACAGCGTTTCCCGGGCCTTGCCGAGGCCGTACCCCAGAACGGTCATCCCGAGCGCGTTCAGCCCCAGGTACGAGAGGGCAACGATGTCGCGGAAAAAGCCCAACCCGAAGCCCAGAATCGCGCCGCCCAGAGCGCCCCATCGGAGGGCGCCGAAGGTGAGCGCGATGATCCCGAGATCCGGGACGACGCCGCCCACCGCCACCGGCTCCTCCAAGAGGACCATGCCGATCACGCACACACCGATGAAAACCGCGAAGCGACCCGCGGAAAGCCTCACCAGCCCCTGTCTCGCGAGGAAGTCGCCCATCGGTCATTCGGGTCCGGGAGCCGGGCCGGCCTCACGACCCCTGTCCCCGATCTCCGCCGCACCGGCGGAATCGGGGTCGCTGGAGTCCGCAGCCAGGGAATCGACGGCCAGGGAGTCGACGGCCAGGGAGTCGACAACCAGCGAGTCGACAACCAGCGAGTCGGCAGGCGGGGATCCAAAGCGCTCTCCCGTCATCGGCGGATAGGCGTACCCCGGCCAGAAGAGGCCTGTCTCGTCGCCCGCCGATTCGCCGGGAGCGCCGTGTCTCAGCATCACGAAGACGACGGTTGCCTCACCCAGCTCCACCGACGGATCGACCCTGTCGATGCGCTGCAGACCCAGCCGGGGATCCTCCTCGACCGTTGCGACCTCCCCGATCGGGATCCCCCGGGGAAAGGTCCCACCGTACCCGGACGTGACGATCCGATCCCCCGGGGCCGACTTCGATCGCAACGGAAGGAAAAGCTGAAGCACCCCTCCCCCGGCCGGCCGGACGATGCCGTATTCGAGGTGATCGCCACCCACGAGCAGGGCGCTCGCGCTGAAGTCGGGATGGCTGTAGAGCATGACGCGCGTCAGCCCGGACCCCGTGGCGACCGTCTTGCCGGCCAAGCCGCGGTCGGTCACGACAGGCAGGTTCGGGATCACGCCGTCGTCCCTCCCCACGTCGAGCACGGCCGTGGTGGGCAGGGCGCCAAAGTTCCGGTCCACGATCCTGGCCGGCACCAGCCGCACCGGCTGCCGCTCGCTGAACGCGAGGAGCCTTCCCAGCTCGACGTTCTGGCGCACCGCGAGCGCGGCGCTGGCGGACTCGAGCCGGGCCCTTTGAAGGGCTTCCCGAAGCCGCCGGTTCTCCTCGCGCAGGCCCCAGTGTCCCGAGAGCGCGGAGCGCACGGAGACCAGCGGGAAGAGGAGCACGTCCCCGGCGTAGCGGCTGACCGTCTGTTGCCGGTCGGCGGGAAGGGTCAGGAGGATCAGCGAGATGGCGACGAGCGCGAGGGCGACGATCTCGGGGTGGCGGGCCTGATGGACCGAGGCCATCCCGTTGCTACGTGCGGCCGCTGAGGGCGAGAACGCCGCGGTACTTCTCCGGATCGTCCAGGATGCGGCCGGTCCCGCGCACGACGCACGTGAGCGGCTCTTCGTCCACGTTGATGGGCAGGTTCGTGTTCTCGCGCAGCAGGGCGTCGAGGCCCTTGAGAAGCGCCCCCCCGCCGGTCATGACGATCCCCCGATCGACGATGTCGCTGGCCAGCTCGGGCGGGGTATGCTCCAGCGCCTGCCGCACCGCGTCGACCACCGCCGCGATCGGCTCCTGGATCGACTCGCGGACTTCCATCGAGTTGATCATCACGGTCTTCGGGATCCCCGACACGATATCCCGGCCCTTGACCTCCATCTCCTGTTCCTCGCCGGTCGGATAGGCCGACCCGATCGTCATTTTGACCAGCTCCGCGGTCGGCTCGCCGATCATGATGTTGTAGTCCTTCTTGAGGAACTGCACGATCGCCTCGTCGATCTCGTCGCCCCCGATCCGGATCGAGGTCTGGCTCACGATCCCGGAGAGCGCGATGACCGCGATCTCGGTGGTTCCGCCCCCGATATCGATCACCATGTTGCCGGTCGGCATCTCGACGGGAAGGCCGACACCGATCGCCGCGGCCATCGGCTCCGGCACCAGATAGACCTGCTTGGCGCCGGCGCTCTCCGCGCTGTCGCGCACCGCCCGCTTCTCGACCTCGGTGATCCCGCTCGGAACCGAGATCAGGACCTTGGGACGCACGGGCATGAGCCGGTTGCGCAGGACCCGCTTGAGGAAGTCGCGCAGCATCTTCTCGGTGACTTCGAAATCGGCGATCACGCCATCCTTCAGCGGCCGCACGGCATCTATCCCGCCAGGCGTGCGACCGAGCATCTTCTTGGCCTCGATCCCTACCGCGAGGATCTCCCTGGAATCGTGGTCGAGCGCCACCACGGAGGGCTCGTTGAGGACGATGCCCCTCCCCTTCACGTAGATCAGCGTGTTGGCCGTTCCGAGGTCGACCGACACCTCGCTCGCGAGCAACGATCCGTTGGAACGCAGGAAGCCGAACATCAGGAATCTCCTATCCCGATCGGAGGTCGCCAGAACGCTGGCGACCCGCTGACGCGGGTGCCCGACGGGCGCATGGAGAGCGTCATCTCTCAGCGCCCCGTGGATCCGAATCCGCCGGCTCCGCGTGCCGTCTCCGGCAAGGTCTCCACCTCGACCAGCTCCAGCCGCGATACGGGCGCCACGACGAGCTGCGCGATCCGGTCACCCGCGGCGATCTCGGCGGGCTCGCTACCCAGGTTGACAAGCAGCACCTTGACCTCTCCCCGGTAGTCCGCGTCAACGGTTCCGGGGGCATTGAGAACGGTGACCCCATGCCGCGCAGCCAGCCCCGAGCGGGGTCGGATCTGGCCCTCGCAGGAGGGCGGCAGCGCGATCGCGAAGCCCGTCCCGACCAGCGTACGCTCGCCGGGCTCGAGGACGTGGCTGGCCGCAGCGCGCAGATCGAGCCCCGCCGCGCCGCCCGTAGCGTAAGTGGGAAGCGGAAGATCGTGATCCGAAACTCGTCGGAGGAGCAGGCGCTCCCGGTTGGCCGATACGTGTATCGCCTCTAAGCGCACAGGAACCGCTCCACGTCCTCGAATGGGAGGTCGAAGGCCTCGGCCACGGCGGGATGGGTGACCTGACCGTCGATGATGTTGAGGCCCCGGGCGAGGGGCGGGCTCGTCCGGCACGCGTCCTTCCAGCCGGCTGCGATGCGTCGCGCGTA
>JBOHRQ010000125.1:0-5234 GCA_050732875.1 Gemmatimonadota bacterium
TGTCCTCCGTCTCCCCGGAGCGGTGCGAGATGACGGTGGCGTAGCCGGCTTCGCGGGCGACATCGATCGCCTCCAGCGTCTCGGTCACGGTGCCGATCTGGTTGAGCTTGATCAGGATCGCGTTCGCGCTGCCCTCCGCGATGCCGCGCCGAAGGCGCCCGGTGCTGGTGACGAACAGATCGTCACCGACGACCTGGATCCGGTCGCCCAGCGCGCTCGTGAGCGCCTGCCAGCCCGCCCAGTCGTCCTCCGCCAGGCCATCCTCGATCGAGGCGATCGGGTACCTGTCGACGAGATCCGCGTAAAAGGCGATCAGGTCGTCCGACGACATGGGGTCGCCGCCGGCCTTCTTCCACCGATACGATCCGTTCTCGTGGAGCTCGCTGGCGGCCACGTCGAGAGCGAGGACAACGTCGTCCCCCGGCGCGTATCCCGCGAGCCTGATCGCCTCGAGGATCACGTCCAGCGCCGCGGTGTCGCTCGTCAGATCCGGGGCGAACCCGCCCTCGTCCCCCACCGTAGTCCCCAGGCCACGGCCGGAGAGCGTCTTCTTGAGCGCCATGTAGATCTCGGCCCCCGCGCGGAGCGCCTCGGCGAACGTCGGAGGTCCGACCGGCACGACCATGAACTCCTGGATGTCGACCGTATTGTCGGCGTGGGCGCCGCCGTTCACGATGTTCAGGAGCGGCACCGGGAGAAGGTCGGCCTCGCCGCCGCCCAGCGAGACATAGAGAGGGTCGCCAGCCTCGTCCGCGGCGGCGACCGCGACGGCCATCGAGACGGCGAGGATCGCGTTGCCCCCCAGGCGCGACCTGTCGGCGGTTCCGTCCAGCTCGATCAGCCGCGCGTCGATCGCGGCCTGCTCCGTCACCGCCATCCCCCGCAGGCCGGGAGCGATGATCTCGTGGACGTGGGCCACGGCCTTTCGGGTGCCGGCGCCCATGTAGCGATGATCGCCGTCGCGAAGCTCGAGGGCTTCGTGCTCGCCCGTGGAGGCGCCCGAGGGCACGGCCGCGCGGCCCCGAGCGCCGCTCTCGGCCACGCAATCGACCTCAACCGTAGGACGGCCTCGCGAGTCGAGGATCTCACGGGCCGAAAGGCGCGCGATCCGGGTCATGGTTCCGGCTCGATGAGAGAATGGAGCGAGTGTCTCGGGATGGGGAGTTGAATGCTAGCCGCAGGCGGGCCGCCCGCGCAAGGCGGGGTGGGGAACCTGAGTAAGGACACCAAAGCTCTTGAGGGCCGTCCAGAAGGAGGGGCGGCCCTACCGCGACCGCCCCTTTCCAGGATCGTCAGCCGAGGACTGCTTTACTTAGGGGTAGTAAACCGTCAGGGTACCGAGCGACAGATTCCGGGGCGGCTTCGCGCCCGGGACGAGCCGGAGCGGCAACCCGGCGATCATCCCCTGACCCGCCGGAACCGTTCCCGACAGCCGCACCCAGTACTCGCCCGGCGCCACCAGTCCTTCCTCGACCACCAGGCTGGCCGCTCCCTCCGCCGGCTCGATCCGCAGCGCCTCCAGGACCCGAGGATCGAAGGTGAACCTGAGCACGATGTCGAGGACCCTCGGCGTCTCGTGATCGTAGCTGTATTCGAGGACCACCGTCCCCTGCGACAAGAGATCTGCCGCGGCAATCGGGAGATCGCTGGTCCCGGCGTCCTCCGCCCCCTCGATCCAGCCAGCCACCGTCTCGGCAGCCAGACCTGAAGCCACGGATGCCTGCGGAGTTGCCAGCGCCGCTCCGCCCTTGGGAGCGGTGACAAAGATGTCGGCCGTTCTCGGCACCGAAGAAGGTGCTCCCCTTGGCCATCTTGTAGAAGGCGGGCCGCGTGCCGGTGACCCCTGGTCGCCCGTCGGCGACTGGACGACCACCTTGCGGGCCTTCGAGGAGATCGTCCCCGTGTTGTTGGCTTGGTTGGGTGTCGTCGCCTCCACGCGGACCTCGTACGTCCGGACGACCGAGTAGGGATGAGTCCTAACAACAGAGTCGGGATTCCAGTGGTCGCTTCGGAGATTGGGGTTGACAGCACGATCGAAGTAGGTGCGGGCCAGGTCCCGGAGGAGATCAAGGAGGCGACCCGCCGGAACCACCTCTACAACGAGGCGCTGGTGGCGCTGGCTCGCGGGGATGCGGCGACAGCCAGGGAGAAGGCCGCCGCCTACCACACGGCGGTCCAGGGCCCGGCCATCCCCTTCGAGCTCCGGCAGGATCACGAGCTCATGGGGCGGATCGCGCTGGCCGAGGGCAAGGCGTCGGAGGCGCTCGCCCACCTGGGGCAGGCCAACCAGCAGGACCCGCGGGTGCTCCTCCTGACCGCCGAGGCCTACAAGGCGAGCGGCGACGAGCAGGCGGCCGCGGAGACATGATCAATCAGGTGGTCGAGTTCAACCAGCTCAACTTCCCGCTGTCGTACGTACGCGGTGAGGCGCAGGGGATGGCGGGGGCGTAGGCTCCTTGGGCGCTGGACCCTCGAATGGCCCGGGGTCCTCGATTCACGCGCGTTCGCCAGCGAAGCAAACGGAAGCGAAACGGCGGGGCGCGTCGCGGTCTGCGGCGCGCCCTGTTGGTTTCTACCCCCTGTTCAGTTCCAAGTATTGGTCGATGACGGAGTCGCGGGGAGCGAGGATCATGATTACGTAGGGATGGATGGGGTTTGCGATGCCGGACTACTCGGCTAGTGTCGGGCCCACCCTCTGGAACTGCTCATCGACAACAGTGGTAAGTCGATAACCAACCGCGACATTGTTGGGATCGTACTCTGGATATTCGGTAATGATGTATCGATCGGCCAATTCAAAGAATGTCACAAGATCACCGGGATAAGGGTCTCTCCTGCTAATTGCGGTCCACAAGCTTTGACATGTTGCATCGTCGGTGATAAGCGCGAGATCCTCTGGATCAGCGCTCGATAAACCAGTTTCCGTCCGCCACTCCGCCAAACCAGGCCTTGTCAGGATGTCAGCGACACCGCTCTCTGCGTCCTCTGCGTCGAGATTGCAGGCGATTGCGGTCAGGGGGGCCGTCGTGGCACATGAGATCTCGCTATAGCTCGAGTTGCCGTCATCGTTGAATGCTCTTACTCGATAGCAGTATTCGGTGGCGGCAACCACCGACTCATCGAGGAACTCGGTAACTTCGGCACCGACCGACCACATCTCTTCGAAGTTACCGCCCTGGCCTTCCCGTCGTTCGATGCGAAATCCGTCCTCATTTGTCGCGTTGTCGGTCCATGCGAGATGAATCCTCTGCTGGAACGCCGTTGCGGTTAGACCTGTCGGAACGGGTGGAGCGTCAGACAGCCCGTACTTCTCGAGGAGATAAACCTCTGTAGACTCCATATCGGCGTCACTCAGACTGCCTGCGTAGAAGATCACTTCGGCGATGTCGCCCTTCGAAGGGTTGGTCCCATTCTCCCGCGCACCGATCGCGGCCTCGCTAGGTGCAGTTCCCGAGCCCGCGTAACCCGCGTCGTTGAGCCGATAGACCCTATTCGCTCGGATCTGGAGGTGCTCGAAGGCCTTTAGCCTCCAAGTCAGGACGTACCACGTACCCGGGGAGAGAACCAGGTCCGAGTTGCGTGTTCCGTCCTGGGTACTGCTGTGAGCGAGCCAACTGCCGTTGACCTCGCTCCGCCGCGCAATCAGATCGAGGTTGTTGCTGATGCTGCTGGAGCCGACGATGTCCTGACCGCCGGTCCCCGGTGCGGGGTCCAGCCGTACGACGGCGAAGACGGTGAAATGATTCGTCAGGCCCCAAATGTCCGACCCCGGCGGCGACACGAGGCGGTCGTCCATCCCGTCGAAATAGAGGGCGGGTCGGCCGCCGACGATCCCGGCCCTGTAAACCGGCCGGAAGGAAGCCGTGGTCTGGGTGGCGCCCATCTCGCTGGGACCAGAGTCCTCCCAAACATCCACAGGATCGCCGTTGTTGAACCCGGTCATCCCGTCGGCCTTGAACCAGGCCACATAGCCGGGGGCGGGATCACCAGCCGGACCGGGACCCGGCGGTGCTTCGGAGGTAGCCGCGCAAGCGACGTTCGATGGATCGGAGTCGCCGCCGGCATTGAAGGCGACGATCCGATAGCAGTATTCCGTTTCCGCCACAAGCGATCCGTCGCTGTGGCTCGTCGCATCAGACCCCAGCGTGGTGTCCGGCTCGAACGTGCCCACCTGTCCCAGACGCCTTTCGACACGGAAGCCGTCCTCGTCCGTTGAATTGTCGGTCCACGTGAGGTCGATGCTCTCATGGTTCACAGTCGTAGCTATCAGCCCTGTTGGAGTTGCCGGGGGGGGCGGTGGAGGCTCTGCCAGTCCGTACTTCTCGAGGAGATAGTCCTCTGTGGCCTCCATATCCGCGTCACTCAGGCTGCCAGTGTAGAAGATCAGCTCGGCGATATCGCCCTTGAACGGACTGGTGCCGTTTTCGCGCCCTCCAATGGCAGCTTGCCATGGCCCAGCCCCGATCCCCGTGTAGCCGGTATCGTTGAGGCGATAGGTCTTATTGGCACGGATTTGTAGATGCTTCGGGGGGTTCGCATGGAGCCGCCAGGTCAAGACGTACCAAGTCCCTGCCGAGAGAACCAGGTCAGAATTGCGGGTTCCATCCGGACTGCTGTAATAAGCCAGCCAGTTGCCATTGGCATCATTGCGCCGAGCGATCAGATCCAGATTGTTGAAGAACGCGTTGGAGCCGACCACGTCCTGACCGCCCATACCCGGGCTTGGGTCGAGCCGCACCACAGCGAAGACCGTGAAATGGTTCGTCAACCCCCAATCCGAGCCCGACGGAGACACAAGTCGATCGTCCACTCCGTCGAAATGGAGGACCGGTTTCCCGGCGGCGATGTTGGTCATGTAGATCGGTCGGAAGGTATTGGTCGATTGGCTGGCGTCCTTATTGTTGGGGCTGGAATCCTCCCACAAATCAACGGGGTCCCCATCGCCCAGGCCAACGATGGCGTCGGCCTTGAACCATGCGGCGTACCCGGGTGCAGGTTGTGTATTGATCGTCACTGCGCCCTGAGCTTGGGAAGATTCTGAAAGTGAGGTCCCCCAATGAAGGACTCCAATCGGCGCAAGCACGAATACTACTGCCAGACGGCAGAGCTGGAACATACTATCTCGTCTCTGAGCCTCGGGATACCGATTCACAAAATGCATATTCTCGAAACGGTTAGGAGGCTTCATTATATTCTTGCTCAGTCGAGCCATCCGAGAGTCAACCCTTAGAACT
>JBOHRQ010000126.1:0-5224 GCA_050732875.1 Gemmatimonadota bacterium
CACATTCGCACGCTGCTCCTGACCTTCTTCTTCCAGTGGATGAAGGAGCTGATCGAGGCGGGGAAGATCTACATCGCCCAGCCGCCGCTTTACCGCGTGTGGAAAGGAAGCAAGGAGTTCTACGCCTTCAACGACGAGGAGCGGGATGAGCATATCCAGCGTCTCGGCGGCAATGGCGTCAACGTTCAGCGCTACAAGGGTCTGGGTGAGATGAACCCGGACCAGCTCTGGAAGACGACGATGGATCCCGAGACGCGGACGCTCCTCCAGGTCAAGATGGACGAGGAGTCGCAGGCGTTCGAGCTGTTCCAGACCCTGATGGGGGACGAGGTCGAGCCTCGCCGGGAGTTCATCGAGAAGAACGCGAAGTACGTCAGGAACCTCGATGTATGATCGCCCCTGGGCATGCATCCCCTGTGAATCTGTGAGGAGTCGAACATGGCGATAGAACAGGGACGCGATCGAATCCTGGATCGCTTCATCGAGGACGAGATGCGGGAGTCGTTCATCGACTACTCGATGAGCGTCATCGTGGCCCGGGCGCTGCCCGACGTGCGCGACGGACTGAAGCCGGTCCACCGCCGCATCCTTTACTCCATGCACGAGCTCGGGTTGGGTCCGACCCGCCCGTACAAGAAGTGCGCGACCGTCGTCGGGGACGTGCTCGGCAAGTACCACCCCCACGGCGACAGCGCCGTCTACGACGCGCTCGTCCGCATGGTGCAGCCCTTCTCGCTCCGCTATCCGCTGCTGGACGGGCAGGGAAACTTCGGCTCGGTCGACGGCGACCCCGCGGCCGCCTACCGCTACACCGAGGCGCGGCTCGCTCCGATCGCGAGCGAGATGCTGGCCGACATCGAGAAGGAGACGGTCGACTACGCGCCCAATTTCGACGACCGGCTCCAGGAGCCGACCGTCCTGCCATCGCGACTGCCGAACCTCCTCGTCAACGGCTCGAGCGGCATCGCGGTCGGGATGGCCACCAACATTCCGCCTCACAACCTGCGCGAGGTCGTGGACGCCCTGTGCGCGCTGATCGACGACCCGGAGATCGCCCTCGACGGCCTGATGATGCACGTCCGGGGGCCGGACTTCCCGACCGGCGGTTTCGTATTCGGCAACGAGGGGATCCGGGAGGCCTACGAGAAGGGCCGCGGGAAGGTCATCATGCGGGCCCGCGCGGTCACCGAGGTCAAGGCGAACGGCAAGGAACAGATCGTCATTACCGAGATCCCGTACCAGGTCAACAAGTCCAAGCTCGTCGAGCAGATCGCGGACCTGGTGCACAGCAAGAAGGTCGAGGGCGTTTCCGACCTGCGTGATGAATCGGACCGCGACGGCATGCGGGTCGTGATCGAGCTGAAGCGGGACGCCATCGGCCAGGTCGTCCTCAACAACCTCTACAAGTCCACCCAGATGGAGTGGACGTTCGGGATCATCAATCTGGCGCTCGTCGACAACGTGCCCCGCGAGATGGGGCTCAAGGAAATGCTCGAGCACTTCGTGGAGCACCGCCACGAAGTCGTCGTCCGGCGCAGCCAGTTCGAGCTCCGCGAGGCCGAGGAGCGCGCCCATATCGTCGAGGGCCTCCGGATCGCGATCGACAACATCGACGAGATCGTGAAGCTCATCCGGGGAGCCGAGGATACCGACGCCGCCCGGACTGGCCTCATGGAGCGGTTCGGGCTCTCGGAGCGCCAGGCCCAGGCTATCCTCGACATGCGGCTGGCGCGCCTGACCGGCCTCGAGCGGGACAAGCTGGAAGCCGAGTACACCGAGCTCCTGAAGACCATCAACCGGCTCAAGGAGCTGCTCGCGTCCAAGCGGCTCAGGATGGAGGTGGTCAAGGACGAGCTCAAGGAGGTCGCCGAGAAGTACGGCGACGCGCGGCGCACCGAGATCGTGGCCGGCGGTACGAACCTCTCGATGGAGGATCTGATCGCCGAGGAGGACATGGTCGTCACGATCAGCCATACCGGCTACATCAAGCGGATCGCCGTCTCCACCTATCGGCAGCAGCGCCGGGGCGGCCGTGGCGTGACCGGGATGGGCACCAAGGAGGACGACTGGATCGAGCGCCTCTACGTGGCGACGACCCACGACTACCTGCTGGTGCTGACCGAGCAGGGACGCTGCCACTGGCTCAAGGTGTACGACATTCCGCAAGGAGGGCGCGCGAGCCGGGGAAAGCCGATCGTGAACCTGCTCGAGATGGCCCCGGGGGACGCGGTGGCCGACGTCATCAGCGTGCGGGCCTTCGACGACCAGCACTTCGTGGTCATGGCCACCGAGCACGGCGTGGTCAAGAAGACTGTGCTGTCAGCGTACGGGAACCCCCGGAAGGGCGGCATCATCGCCATTCGCGTGAGCGGAGGCGACCGGCTGATCAGCGCCCAGCTCACGGACGGCTCGAACGACATCGTCCTGGCCACCCGCAAGGGCCAGGCGATCCGCTTCCACGAGGACGAGGTGCGCGACATGGGCCGGGACACCCAGGGCGTGAAAGGAATCACGCTCCAGGGGAAGGACGACGGCGTGCTCGACATGGTGGTCGTCAAGAACGACCAGAACGCGATCTTCGCCGTCACCGAGAACGGATACGGCAAGCGCACCAGGATCCACGACTACCGGGTCACCCACCGCGGCGGAAAGGGGATCAAGACCCTCAATCCGTCCAGGAAGACAGGCCCGCTCGTGGGGGTGAAGGAGGTGGTCGAACGGGACGAGCTCATGATCGTCACGACCGGCGGCATCATCATCCGCTTTCCCGTCAAGGGGGTGCGCATCATGGGCCGTGCCACGCAGGGCGTGCGGCTCATCAACCTCGAGGAGGGGCACAAGGTCGGCGACGTGGCACGGGTCGTGCTCGAAAACGGGGCCGAGGTCGGCCTCGAGGCGCCCGACACGGAGCCCGGCGACGAGCCGCAGCTCGACATGCAACCCGAGACGGAGTGAGCCCGCCTGAACGCTCCCGCCAGACTCGAACCCCGCCCGGCGGTAGGGGAACCCTACATCCTCGTCGTCGATGACGACCCCTCGATCTGCGACACCCTCACCACGATGTTGCAGTTCAAGGGGTATCGGACATCTGTGGCCGCGAATGGCAGGGAAGCGATAGAGATAGCCAGAGAATACCCTCCCGACCTCGTCCTGCTGGACGTGATGATGCCCGAGGTCGACGGCGTGACCGTCTGCCGGACCTTCCGCCAGGATCCCCACCTGCGGGACGTCCGGATCCTGATGCTGACCGCCCGCAGCGGTCGCCAGGACGTCGTCAAGGCGCTCGAGGCAGGGGCCAGCGACTACGTCACCAAGCCGTTCTTCTTCGACGAGCTGGTCGCCCGGATCCGTACCAACCTGGAGGTCAAGCGCTACCACGACGACCTGGCGGCCATGCTCCGGATCTCGCAGGCGGTTTCGTCATCGCTGAACAGCGACAAGGTTCTGTATACGATCGTCAGCGAGCTGGGCGGGGTGGTGCAGTCGGACCGCGCCTCGCTGATCAAGGTCGCCGACCGCGAAACCGGCTACGTTGTCGCGACACAGGATGACGCCGAGATCCGGAATCTGCGCATCGACCTGACCGACTACCCGGAGATCCAGAAGGCCTTCGCCGAGCGCCGGGTCGTCGTGGTCGACGACACCGACAGCGATCCGCTGACCGCCGAGATCCGGGACAAGATCCCGGACCCCAAGTCGGTGCTCATCGTTCCACTCGAGATCCAGCGCGCCGACCTGGGAGATTATGTGCTGCTGAGCTCGCGAGAGCTGCGACCCTACACCGAGCCGGAGATCAAGTTCGCGCAGGTCGTCGCCAGCGCCGCCGTCAACGGCCTCTCGAACGCCGCGCTCTACGAGCAGGCGGCCGTCGACAACCAGCGGCTGGCCACGCTGGCCAATACCGACGACCTCACCAAGCTGAACAACCACCGCTACTTCTATCAGCGGCTCGAAGAGGAGTACAAGCGCGCCGAGCGGTACCGCTCCGATCTCGCGCTGATCCTCCTCGATCTCGATCACTTCAAGAACGTCAACGACACCCACGGCCATCAGCGGGGAGACGCCGTGCTGCGGGAGCTCGCCAACGTGCTCCTGCGCGCCATCCGTGAGACCGACCTGCTGGCCCGCTACGGGGGCGAAGAGTTCGCCGTCCTGCTGCCGGAGACAAACCTGGCCGGCGCCTTCCGGCAGGCCGAGCGGATGAGGCAGGCGGTCAAGGCGCACTACTTCGAGGCGCTTCAGGGACAGACGCTCACGATCTCCTGCGGGGTGGCCTGCATGCCCTTCAGCTCGGACGCCTTCATCGAGCCGCGTCACCACCAGGACGCGCTGATCGCCTGGGCCGATCGGGCCCTCTACACGGCGAAGCGCGGCGGTCGGGACCGGTCCATCACGGCGGAAGCCCGGTCCAGCGAGGAGTGAGCGCCGTCGTCCTGGCGCTGGTCGCCCTCCTCCTCCTCGCCGGGGCGGCGAGCTTGGGGGTCTGGCTTCTGGTCGGCTGGTTCGGGTCGTGGCGGCTCAATCGACGGGTCCTCGTCCATCCCGATCCGAGCTTCTCGTTCTCGCCCTGGGAGCTGGGCGCCGAGCACGAGGAGTGGGAGCTCCGGACCGGGGACGGGATGGCGCTCCGCGGCTGGTTCCTGCCGCGTCCCGGGACGAGCCGGACGATCGTCTCGCTGCACGGCTATCGAGGCCACATGGGGCAGTTGCTGGGCATCTCCACGAACCTGTGGCGGGCCGGCTTCAACGTGCTCCTGTTCGACTTCCGGGGCCGCGGGAGAAGCGATGCGGCGCCGATCTCGATGGGTCTCTGGGAGCGGCGCGACCTCGAGGCGGCCCTGGATGCGGTAGGCCGCCGGGTCCCGGACGCGCGGATCGGGCTGCTGGGGTTCTCGATGGGGGCGGCGGTGGCGGTCTTCGGCGGGAGCGATCCGCGCGTCCGGGCGATCGTGCTGGACAGCTGCTTCACCAGCCAGCGCGAACTCCTCGAAGGGCTGGCGATCCGCGAGGCGGCGCGGCACCTGGGGGGGCGGGTCGACGGGCGCCTGTTCCTGCCGGCCATGGAGTGGTGGCATCGACGGCTCGGAAAGCCGGCCTTCCGTGAGATCGCGCCCGTCGACGCCATCGGCGGGCTCGACAAGCCGATGCTGGTGATCCACGGGACGGGCGACGTCACCGTGCCGTCCGAGCACGCGGAACGACTGGCCGCCGAAGCGGCGGCCGA
>JBOHRQ010000127.1:0-5169 GCA_050732875.1 Gemmatimonadota bacterium
TGGTGGCCGTGCCGTTGGCCTTGCCGGTAACCGTCGCGGTGCCGCCGCTGCCCGAGACCGTGGCCACCGTCGTGTTGCTGCTCGACCAGCTGATCGGACGGCCGGTCAGGATGTTCCCGGCGGCGTCTCGCAAGGTCGCGGTGAGGGTCTTGGTTCCATTCTGGGTGGTGATGGTGGCAAAGGGCGGGGAGACGGTGACGCTTGCCACCGGTGCGGTCACCACCACCTTGCGCGCTCGCGACGAGATCGTACCGGTGTCGGTCGTGCGGTTCGGCGTCGTCGCCTCGACACGGACCTCGAAAGTACGGCTTTGCGTGTAGGGGTGCGTCCTGACGACCTGGTCGGGGTTCCAGTGCTCGGTGCGGACGGTCGGGTTCTGGGCACGATCCCAGTACACGCGTGCCAGGAGCCGTCCGATCGAGGCATTGGAGTCCCACTGCGGTGTCGTGGCCCGGGAGTTGACCCGGATCGGCACGTTCGTCGCCACAGCCGTGTCGCCGGGGGCGAACTCCTGCGTCGGCGTGCTCTGCGGGTTGTCGATGTCGATCGAATCCAGCTGCTGGAGCGCATACGAGGCCCCCGCAGCGACATCCAGATGCACGATCGTGTCCTTGAAGTTGGACGCGCCGGGATGGGTCACGGTCGGGTCCTCGATGGCCTTGCCGTTCCCCATCGTGCCCTTGACCAGCCGATGGTCCACCGTCCGCGTGATCGTCGTGCTGCCGCTGGTCAAGGTCACCTTGTAGACACCCGGCTTGATGCAGTGCTTCTCGTCCCCGCTGTCGGGGATCCCGTCGCGCGGGTTCTCGTCGTGACGCTCGCTGTGATCGAGCTCGCCTGAGCGGCACGGGTTGGTGTCGGTGTCGAGGTTGTTGTACCAGCCCCACATGATCGTGGTCTGTCCGGGACGGATCCCGGTCGGGTTGACCCGCATCGTCTGCGAGCCTAGGCACGTCGGCGTGCCCGTCGTGAAGTGGTGGATGCAGGCTCCGGTCCCCGCCACCTCCTGGAGGGTGACCGTCAGCGAGGCCGCGGTGATCCGGACCTTGTTGTTGTAGACCAGGCCGAAGATCTCTTCCTCGGCGCCGGCGGCGCCGGCGAGCTGCCTCGGGGCTGCTGCCTCGTCGCTCGTGGGGGCGACCGGCTCGTCGGCGCAAGCCGCTGCGAGCGTGATCAGTCCGCCCACCACGAGGATGGCGAGCCGTCGGACCAGGGTTTCCGCTTTCATGGTTGCTCCTCCTTACCTTCTATCGATAGAGGTAGGCGGTGAGCTCGTTGGGGGCGCCGGTCGGGGCAGGGTCCCGCACCGAGCCGGCAGCGAAGAAGACGTGTCCGTCGGGATGGAAGGCAATTCCGATCCGGCGGTCGGCGGGCGGGGCGGGCCGGTCCTCCCAGATCACCTCCAGCGTGGTGGCGTCCATGAGCTTGATCGCATGATCGGTGCTGCTGGTGGCCGCAGTGAATGCATAGTCGCGACCATCGGGGGACACAGCGACATTGATGGGGATGTCCTGGCCTCCGGTCAGCCCGAAACGAATGCCTTCAGGATTGGTCAGCGGGACGACCGCGAGACGACCCTGGGGGGCCAGGGGGTTTGCGCTGGTCGCCACGAGGACATCTCCATCCCGGATCATGTCCGTCGCGTCACCCAGGAACATGGCATCTTCGGGCCACAGCTCGATCTGATCGATTAAGACACCATCATCGGGCTCAATCACGAGGATCCCCTGGACCGCCGAACCTGATGTGCTGGCAAAGAGCCTATCCTCCGTGGCATCGAAGACGAGGGCGTTCATCCCCATTTGATCGCCGGGGTTACCGGCGCTGCCGATCCCGAGCTGGATGACCCGCTCCTCTATCCCCTGATCCAGATCGACCACACTGATCAGGCCGCTTAGCTCAGTCTCTACAGCAAGCCCGATGTAGGCCATGCCGCGGGTATGGCTGATGGCGATACCGATACCACGGGCCGCAGTCGCGATGGGCGGCCGGAACGTCTCGCTCGCCAGGTCGAACACGAACAGGAACGGGTTGTCGATGCTCATCGCGTAAAGCCGGTTCCGGGCCAGGTCCAAGGCCATGTCGCTGCCGCCGCGGATGGTGGTGCGCTCCGTCTTGACCCACTCCAGGGCCTCGGCATCAATGACCGAGATCGCCGTGGCATCGTTCTCCTCCGTGGTGACATAGACCCGCCGGCCGTCGGGCGTGGCCAGGACATTGGTGGTCAGAAGCAGGCTCGCCTGGAGGTCGATCACCTTGTGGCGGGCGGCCGGGGGGAGGTTCAGGGGGATCTCGCGGCTCATCGGGTTGCCGGCCCGGTCGGAAACCGAGACGGTGAGTGTCACTTCGCCCCGTGGCAGCAGGTGATCCACCGTCTCCTCGATCACCAGCCCGGTTGAGTCGGCGCGCGCGATCACCCAGACCTCCGTCAGGTCGGTCCCGCTGCCCGGTCCGCCCTTCAAGGACAGGTTGCTGATCAGCCGGATGGTGGCGGCATCGACCCCGCTGCCAGTGTCGGCAAAGGCGATCTCGAGGTCGACCAGCCCGTCCTCGTCACGGTCGAAGGCGGTGTCCGAAGTCGGGAAGACGACTTCGATCAAGGGCGAACCCGTGTCCGGCGGGGAGGTCGGACCCTCGTCCGAGCACCCCGAGCAGGCGGCGAGCGCCATCGGGAGCAGGGCGAACGGCAAGCGATGCATCTGTAGTATCATGTGCAGTCCACTCTCACAGCAGTTGTCGAGACCCGTCCGACTACGGTCTTTGCTGTCATGGCTGTGCCTCCCTTCCCTCTATCGATAGATGTAGACGGTGAGTTCGTTGGGGGCGCCGGTCGGAGCCGGATCCCGCTCCGAGCCAGAGACGAGCAAGACTTGTCCAGAGGGATGAAAACCGACACCCAGTTGGCGGTTGGCGGGCGGATCTGGGTCCTCCCAGATCACCTCCAGCGTGGCACTGTCCATGAGCTTCACGGCGCCGGTTGATGTGAAGGCGTAGTCGCGGCCATCGGGGGCCACGGCCACGTTGATCGGGATATCCTGGCCTCCGGTCAGCCCGAAACGAATGCCTTCAGGATTGGTCAGCGGGACGACCGCGAGACGACCCTGGGGGGCCAGGGGGTTGGCGCTTGTGGCCACGAGGACATCCCCGTCCCGGAGCATGTCTGTCGCGCCGCCGAGAAACATGGCCTGCTCGGGCCACAGCCTGATTTGGTTGATTAGAAGACCTGCATCCGGATCGATCACCAGGATGCCCTGGACAGCCGAGTTCGACGTGCTGGCGTAGAGGAGACTTTCGGTGGCGTCGAAGACGAGCGCATTCATCCCCATCCGGCCGCCGGGATTCCCGGCGCTGCCGATGCCCAGTTCGATCACGCGCTCCTCCACACCCTGATCGAGGTCGATCACGCTGATCAGCCCGCTCAGCTCGGTCTCCACCTCGAGCCCGATGTACGCCTTGTCACGCGTGTGACTGATGGAGATGCCAATACCGCGGGCGTTGGTCGCAATCGGCGGCAGGAACGTCTCGCTCGCAAAATCGAACACGAACAGGAACGGATGGTCGATGCTCATCGCGTAGAGCCGGTTCCGCGCCGGGTCGAGCGCCATGTGGCTGCCGCCCCGGATCGTCGTGCGCTCGGTCTTGACCCACTCCAGACTCTCGGCGTCGATGACCGAGATCGCCGTCGCATCGTTCTCCTCCGTCGTCACGTAGACCCGCCGGCCGTCGGGCGTGGCCAGGACATTGGTGGTCAGAAGCAGGCTCGCCTGGAGGTCGATCACCTTGTGCCGTGCGGCCGGTGGGAGGTTCAGCGATATCTGCCGGCTCATCGGGTTGCCGGCCCGGTCGGAGACCGAGACGGTGAGCGTGACCTCGCCGCGGGGCAGCAGGTGACGCACCGTCTCCTCGATCACAAGGCCGGTCGAGTCGGCGAGGGCGGCGGTCCAGATCTCGGTCAGATCGGCTCCGCCTTCCGGCCCGCCCTTGAGGGGGCGGTCGCTGGTCAGCTGGATCGAGGACGCGTCGATCCCGCTACCCGAGTCGCTGAAGACGACCTCCAGGTCAACCAGGCCGTCGTCATCGCGATCGAACGAACTGGCACTCGCGGGGAACTGGACCTCGATCCGCGGCGAACCCGTGTCGGGCGGGGCCGTGGGCCCCTCGTCCGAGCAACTCGAGCAGGCGGCGATTGCCAGGAGGAGCAGGGAGAGCGCGAGAACGAGGCGCGAACGGAACTTCACCCTCGAGAGGACCTCGCTGGGAACAAGGTTTCATCGACTGGCTCGCTGGGGCTTCTTGGAAACCGCCGGTGGCTGGGAAGCGGCGTCGGGGGAGGACGGGTCGAAAGCCCACCGAACCATTTCCATTGTACTCCGCTCTCACCGACCCGTCAACAGTCGCCGCACGAGAGAAGCCGTTCACCATCCACGATGGTCACCGGGGCAATTCACGCCTTCAGATGCTTCGACTTGGCCATGGTAGTCCGACCGCGGTACCGTTCCACCTCTCTGCCGCAAAACTTGCTGATCGAGAGGAGCGATCGATGGGATACGAGCGTCTGACGCCCCCCTCCGAGGGGGAGGTGATCGAGTACTCGCGGGCGTTCGAGGTGAGCTGCCCGGCCCGGCCGGTGATCCCCTTCATCGAAGGCGACGGGATCGGCCCGGACATCTGGGCGGCCGCGCGTCGAGTATTCGACGCCGCTGTGGAGAAGGCCTACGGGTCCGACCGCCGGGTGGAGTGGTTCGAGATCTATGCCGGCGAGAAGGCGGTCTCCGTCTACGGCGCGGGAAACTGGCTCCCGGCGGACACGCTCCAGGCGATCCGTGACTACCGGGTGGCGATCAAAGGCCCTCTCACGACTCCGGTCGGCGGCGGAATCCGGTCGCTGAACGTCACCCTGCGTCAGGAGCTGGATCTCTACTGCTGCGTTCGGCCGTGCCGCTATTACCCCGGGACGCCCTCCCCGATGAAACGGCCGGAGGAGCTGGACGTCGTGATCTTCCGCGAGAACACCGAGGACGTCTACGCGGGGATCGAGTGGAAGGCCGGGACACCCGAGGTCGAGCGCGTGATCGGCTTCCTGAATGGGGAGATGGGGACGAAGATCCCCGCCGATTCGGGGATCGGCGTCAAGCCGATCAGCGCGCGCAACACGAAGCGTCTGGTCGC
>JBOHRQ010000128.1:0-5150 GCA_050732875.1 Gemmatimonadota bacterium
TGGAGGAGCTGGCGGAAGACGGGATCATCAGCGATGGCGTCCTGCTGACGACCGGCTGGCTGACCGGCCAGGCGTTCAGCCTGGACGGGGCGACGCTGACCCCGAAGGGGTACGGACTGGTGACGAACGCCCTCGTGGACGCGCTGAACGGGCGCTACGGGAGCCGTCTGCCGCATGTGCGGACGGCGAACCTGCCGGGGATTCCGTTGCTGTCGGCGGGGCGGTCATCAGCCTTCTAAGGAACCCTTGTCGAGCGGGAATTCAGCTTGCCGATCGAGGTGCGCAGATCCTCCTGTGCCTCGCGAACTGACGCGGTGGCCTCCCACCGTCCGGCAGAGCGAAGGGTACGGACCAAATCGGTGAGCGCCGCATCGAGATCGGCGGTCAGTACATGGTCGCCGAGTCCGGACAGGATCCGGCGGATGATATCCTCCGTGCGATCCTGAAGCCATGCGGGAAGCCGGTCGAACAGGGCGGTCAACGCGCGGACTACCTCGGCATAGCTCTGATGCTGCATCGACTCCGTCGATACGACGGCCAGTGTCTCCAGCGCATCCATCAATTCGTCGACCACGTCATCGACGTAGACGACCGGAAGCACTGCGTCATGTACCTCGTCAGGACCCGAACCATCTTCCGTGTCTCTCCCGTCACAGGCCCAGCGTGCCAGGATATCACGCAGCGCGCGGATCGTCGCCAGCCCTGGCGCCGGATTTGACTTCGACGTGGATACCGAAGTCCAGGCAATCGTCGTGAGCTGCTCGATACCGAACGCGGGATCGCGCCGCAGATCGCGCTGGCGCTCGAGCTTGATCGCCCTCTGAACAGCCCGCCGCAGATCATCCCCGTCTTGAAGCGATTGGCCCCGGATCTCGGCGAGCCTGTCTCCGAAGGCGACGAAATCGCCGATCGATACGCGCAGAACGAGTCCGCAGCCCCCCATTTTCGAGAGGGCGCGCTCGAGACGATCCAGATCGATATCGACGACGAAGCCGTGCTGCTCGGAATGGATCGGCTCGACGGGTCCCGCATCGAAGGATGCCCCGCGACGCGTCCTCTCGATCAGCGGCATCTGCGCCTTGCGAGCAGACAGAGTGAGATCGTGCAGGGCTTCAATGACGACCATCGGCCGGATCTGATTGATCGTCGTATACAGCAGCAGAAGCAGCATACACAAGGCGACACCGGTGAGGATCAGCGCAAGGGATGCTCCGTAGATCGGATTGTAGGACTCCCCCACGGTAGCCAGGATGACGAGCGCAAAGAGCGCCAGCCCTACAAAGAAGCCGAAATAGAACTGATTCATGCGGCGCCTCAGGAACTGATCAACCACGTGGCTCGTCATCGAGGCCGCGGTCTGCTGGACGGCGAGGACCAACAGGCCGAACGAGAAGGCCGTGATTCCGACCAGGCTGCCGGCAATCGTCGCCAGGAGATCCCCGGTCGCTTGAGTATCTGTGAACACATACGTTCGCAGAAAACCTCCGACCGGATCCAATGCGCGCAGGATTCGTCGATCGAGGATCGTCGTCAAGACCGCCAGGACCAGAAAGAAGGCGATCAGAGCCGTAGGAATCGACAGGAACTCACGAAAAGCTCGCCGGACGTTGTCTCGAAGATCGGCGAGCCTTTCTGTCCCCCTTGATCCGCGGGATGGATTCATGGGCGGAGACTCCTGATCAAGGCAAAACAGCACGATGTGACCGCGAGCTGGGACGCCATCGCGTGAGGCGGTATGGTCATGCCGATCCCTGAGAGCAGCGAACGGTAGTAGACGGACAGCCGATCCCACAAGAGGGGCGGGATGCGAGGGGCCGCGTCAGACCACTTCTTCAGCCAATCCGAAGGCGGAACCGCTTCGTCGCCAGCGGTAGACGGCGGAAGCGCCTGAGCTCGCCGATCTGCCGCCCGGGCGGCAGGATCTCGAAGCCGTCGAGAAAGCGGGCCGCCCCGCGCGCCGCGTTCCGGTAGCGCCCACCGATAGCCTCGTCCTCGTAGGGTACGTCCCAGCGGTCGACCGCGTGGTGCCGCGCCCAGGCGCGCTCTTCCCCGCTGTAGCGCCCGGTCAGCCCGAGCATGAAGTGGCGCAGAACTAGGTAGGCGTCGATCCGGGCCATCAGCTCGAGCTCGTCCAGAAACTCCACCTCCTGGACCCGCCTGGTGCCGCCCTCGCGGAAGGCGAAGGTCGTGTGGACGGCATGGCTCAGCTCCTCGGCGAAGATCAGGAAGGGCACCACGTTCGCCTCGCCGAGGGTGCGGCGCGGATCGCGCTCCTCGAGCGCGTCAATGGTCTCGGACGCGTAGAACAGGGCCAGCCGCAGATTGCCGCCTTCGACGTAGTAGAAGAACCGCGCCGACTCCGACATCTCGGCGTGCCACTCCGAGCGCGACGCGAGCTCCGCGCAGCGTCGGGGGCCGACCACGCAGCGCTCCAGGTCGATCCCGGCACGCCGGTCGTAGGTGTTCTCGAATACGCGCTGCAGCTCACCGAGCAGGGCCACGGGTCAGTTCCGCACCCGATAGAGGGCCTGTCGGCAGAGCCGGTCGACGGTCTCCGGCCGCGGTGCCAGGTGCAGGTGCTCGTCCACCAGATCGTTCAGCGCCTGACGGAGGATCGGGAACTCCTGGGCCAGGAATCCCAGCACGTCGCCCAGGTCGTGACGGCGGGCGGGCTCGGTCCGCGCGGCAGCAGCGTAGCAGCGGCGGCCCATCTCCTCGTAGTAGTCGAGGTTGACCGGGCGCCGGCCGTAGGTGAACCGGTGGTAGATCCAGTCGGGGAAAAGGCCCGCCAGATAGAGCGCCCGGTTGCCCGCCTCGGCCTGGAGCTCGAAGGCCCGTTGCGGCGTCCGGGCCTCGACGCTGGCGCGGATCAGGTCCACCAGGTAGAGGGTCTCGCGGGCCGGCCGCGGAGCGTTCCGCTCAGCGTGATAGGAGAGCAGCGACCCGACATAGTCGGAGGCCACGCGATGGTCGATGCCGTGGTCGAGAAATACCCGGCGGACGAGGACATAGTAGAAGAAGTAGGGCGAGATGTGGAGCAGGCTCGGGGCCTGCAGGAGCCGCTCGAAGAGCTCGCGGCTGTCGAGGAGCCGGTCGACCGCTTCGGGGTCGGCCGCCAGCGACCTGAGCGCTTCGCCGTCGGCTTCGCTCCGGGCGAGCTCGCCCACCAGGAAGTCGAGATCGTGCTCGGTAATGCGCGAGCGACAGTTCGCAACGATCAGGGCGGCTCACCTCCCCGGTTCGGGGGCTCATCCACGTTTTCGCGCCACACCGCTCCCTCGTCGAGGAACTCCCTCTTCCACACCGGGAGCTCCCGCTTGAGGTGCTCGATGCCGAAGGCGCACGCGGCCAGGGCATCGGCGCGATGCGGAGCCGAGATCGCCACCACCACGCTGGCCTCGCCGATCTCGACCCGGCCCAGGCGGTGGGCGATCGCGACTCCCGTCACCGAAGGCCACCGTTTGGCAATTTCCATACCGACAGCCTCGAGCGCGCGTTCCGCCAGCGCGCCGTACGCCTCGTACTCCAGGTGCTGTACTCTCTTGCCCTCAAAGGAGTTACGGGCAGTACCGACGAACGTGGCCACGGCCCCGGCAGCGGGGTCCGCCACCCTCGCGACGAGCGCTTCCAGGGAGAGCGGGCTTTCGGTGATCTCGAAATGGGTCTGCATCGTCTCAGAAATCCGTCGGCAGCAGTCGGGGACCGGCGGTGCCAGCCTCCGACCGCCAGCCGCGCTCAGTCACGGGAGGGGCGGAGGGGGCGGGGCCAGTTCCACTCTTCGTCGTCCTCATGCTCGCGCAGAAGGTCGTATCGCCGCCGGGCAAGGATCTCTCCGAGTCGGCTTGGCCGCACGAGCAAACCGTGCTGGCCCTGGCGCTTCACCGCTCCCTCCTCCTCCAACGCCCTGAGCAACGTGGTGATGTGCGGTCGCGATGCGCCGATGATCTGTCCCATGGTCTCGTGCGTGAGAGGATGTCGGAGGCCGACGAACCGCGAGCTCGGGGCTCCCGCATCCTCGGCCATGTCGAAGAGGAGCTGGCTGAGCCGGATCCGGGCATCCTCCGACATGCACGCCATGAGCCGATCGTTCATGCTGTCGATCCGATGGCTGAGGGCGCGTGTCACGCCGACCAGGATCGCCGGGTGTCGGTGACCGACCTCCAGGAGATCATGGATGCGGAAGGCAACCGCCCGTACCGGCTGCAGCGCGAGAACCTCGTAGCCCTCGATCCCGCTGTCCTCGATGAGGAGCTGCTCCCCGTAGATCTCTCCGGGGTGGTACACATAGACGATCCGCTCCTCGCCCTCGGCGTTGACGCCGATGAGCTTGCCGAGCCCTTCGAGGATCAGGCCCAGGTTCGGCGGCGGGTCGACGAGCGGAACGAGGCGGTCGCCCGTCTCGTACCGGACTTCGTGAGCCTTGGCCGCCAGTTCCTCCAGCGCTGGTTCGGGCAGGCTCCGGAGGGCCGGGCTGGCGCGAAGCGTTTCGACGTGAGCGGCCATCGGGGATTCCAACCTACATCCCGAACGACCGCGGTCCAGCAGGGTTCGATTCTGCTGTCAGCGGGGAGGCGGGCCGCCTGGAACGAGGAGTTTCGAGCCCATTATCAGCCGGCGACGGGGATCAGCCCCCTCCCACCGGCGGGATGATCGCCATTTCGTCGCCGGGCGCGACCCCGGCGTCGACATCCACGTAACGCCGGTTGACCGCGACCCGCGAGCGGGGCAGCAGCTTCGCGAGGGCCGGATGCGCCCGACCCAGGGCCGCCAGGACCTCGGCCGCCGTGGCCGGCACCGGGACCTCGACCGACGCACGATCGCTTCCGGCGGCCTCGCGCGCGGGCCCGAACAGGAGCACGTCGAAGGTTGCCGTGGTCATCCGCTCCCGCGGCCGGCGACCATTCCGCCCCTCCCGGCGACGTCTGTCAGATGGCGCTGGAAGAAGGCGGTCACCCGCGCGGTATATGCCTCGCGATCGACGAAGTAGGCGCCGCAGTGATGGGCGCCGGTGACGAGCCAAAGATCGGCCGCCGCTTCGGCGGCCAGTCGTTCCGCGTGCTCGGACGGCACGGTGACGTCGCCCGTCCCGTGGATCACCAGCATCGGCTTGTCGAGCCCGCCGATGGCGTCGACGGGCGCGATCTCACGGA
>JBOHRQ010000129.1:0-5089 GCA_050732875.1 Gemmatimonadota bacterium
CCTCTCTGGACACCGATTTCCCTTCGCCGTTCGGATCCGCGATCTACGACGGGCGGAACGGCGGCCTCATAGCCCAGGCCTACGACACGGTCATGGAGACCTGCGACCCTACCAGCCACGCGGAGATCAACGCCATCCGCGAAGCCACGAAAAAGCTGCGATCGCTGTCGCTTCGGGGCTGCACCCTGTACAGCACCTGTGAGCCGTGCCCCATGTGCATGTCGGCCTGCATCTGGGCCGAGATCGATACGGTGGTCTTCGGCGCATCGACGTTGGAAGATGCCGACCGCTACTGGCCGCAGGCCTCCGATATGCCACCGCTCGACCTCGTAGCTCGCATGCGTCGGGAACCCCGATGTCGGTTGGTACCTCACGTCGAGCGCGTGCTCTGCCAGGAGTTGTTCCGGCGATGCGACGAAACGCGAAGGAAACGCGGCTTGGAGCTGCCTCCCCACCGCTGAGGGAACAGCCCCTAACGCCCCATCTGCCGCAGCCAGCTCTGATAGGCCTCGTCGGCGAGTCGCTTGGCCAGCGTGCGAACCCGCTCGCGGGTCAAACCGAAGGCGCGGGCCTGGGCGAGCCGGTGGAGGTCCTCGAGCGGCGCCGCGATTCCGTTGCAGTGGCCGCGCCCGAGCTGCAGCCCGACGTCCCGCGCGATCGCCTCGAGATCGGCCTGGTCCCGCAGATCCCCGATGTCGAGCCCCTGATAGCCGAAGTCCCAGGAATGGACCCACCACTGGCTCTCGTCCCCCGCGTCTTCCTCCCACGGGAGATAACCCAGGACCCGGGGCTTGATCCTTCCCAGCCTCGCAGTGGGCAGCAGGATCCTGAGCATGCCACCCGCCGGCGACTGAAGCAGGCACGGCGCCGCGACCTCGCCCATGGGCTTGATCTCGACGATCACGTCGTCCTCGGGCGCCTCGGTCTCGCCGCGGATCCGCAGCAGGAACTTGGTGTCGAGCGCGCTTCCGACTCCGATGTCGATGGAGCCGAGCCGCTCGACGCTGAAGTAGTCGTTGGGGGCCGTGGGGTGAAGCCGGCTCATCAGATGCGCGAACAGCGCCCACCTGGCCATCAGCCAGACGCGGGTCTCCGGGTCGAGGCCTTCCATCAGCGACTCCGCCCATTCCAGGTAGCTCGCCCGGTCAAGCGGGGCCCGGATCCGCGCCCGCTCGACCCAGGCGGGCGTCGGCACGACGGTTTCCGGATGCTCGATGCCGGTGGCGTAGGCGTCGAGGAAGGCGTCCACCGCTGCCTCCGGATCGCAGTCGAAGCCGGTGGAACGGCAGGCGAAGTGGATCGATGAGGCGAACCGCACCAGATCCACCACGGCCGGCCCGATGCCCGCCTCGTCGAAATCGTCGAGCCCGTGAGCGGTCGGGGTGATCGCGTATTGCTCGATGTGCGCGTCTCCATGGAGGTTCACGAGCGGCATCTCGTCGGCCAGGGCCTCGAACTCGGCGCACGCCCGCTGCGAGAAGGCGTTCGTGAGCAATCGGAAGTACGTGTAGGGGTCCGTGCGTACGCGCCTGAGCAAGTCGGGGCGCCGAGCGAGGACGTCGATCTCGGCCTCGGTCAGGGAGAGGGAAGAAGAGGGAACCGTCGGGTCCGGCCCTCTTCTCGCGCCGGGCTGCGTCATCGAGCAGCCCGCCAGCGTGATCGCAGCCGTCAGGCACAGAACGACCTTCCTCCGCATCCACCCTCCGGTCGCGCGATTCGTCGTCGCAGTTCCGCCCTGTAGATTAGCATCCTGGCCGATTCAGCGTCCGCGTCCAACACGAGGAGCGTCGTCCTGAAGGTCGCCAAGATCCCGTATCTGAACGCGCAACCCTTCTATTACGGCTGGGGGGACGAGCCACCCTTCGAGGTCGTCACGATGGTGCCGAGCGAGCTCGGACGGGCCGCCTCGGGGGGCTCGATCGACGCCGGGCTCATGGCGGTGGCCGACTACATCGGCCAGGAAGGGGCGTTCGAGCTCACGTCGCCGCCCATGGGCATCGCCGTACGCGACCACGTGCGCTCGGTCGTACTCCTGTCGCGTCGCCGAGTGCGCAGCCTGGACGGTCGGAGGATCGGCGTCACCCGGGAGAGCTCCACCTCCCGCCGGCTTCTCGAGCTGCTGGCCCGGGCGCGGTGGGGGATCGAGCCCGAGTGGGTCCGCGAGGACGACATCGATGGCGAACCCGGTGAAACCGTGGACGCGCTGCTCCTCATCGGAGATCGGGCGCTGGAGGCGGTGGCGGACTCGAAGGGTCGCGGATGGGAACGGGTGATCGATCTCGCGACCGAGTGGCGGGAGTGGCAGAAGCTCCCGTTCGTGTTCGCCGTGTGGGCGATGCGGACGACGCTGCCGCGTCGCGAGCGCGAACGGTTCGCCGGGTTCCTCACGGGTTCACTCGCCGTGGGCAGCGAGCACCTGGTGGAGATCGCCACCGCCGCGGCGGGAGGGCTGGGCACGAAGGAAGATCTGGCGGCCTACCTCGGGAACTTCGTCTACCGCCTGGGCGCCGAGGAGCGCGAAGGCCTGCGGAGGTTCCGCGACCTTCTCGCTGATCACGACATCCTGGAGTATCGCCAGACGCCGGTTTGAGGGCGCCACGTCCCCGGCCTCCGCCCCGGAGCGGGCGGTCAGGTCCCCAGACGCCTCTCCCCGTAGTCGCGGAACACCCACACCAGGAGCAGCCCGGCCACGAAGCCGCCGATATGGGCCGCGTACGCGACGCCGCCCGTCTGCTCGGTCCGGGCCATCTGTCCTATGCCGTTGATGAACTGCAGCACGATCCACATGCCGATCACTATGATCGCCGGCATTTGGGTGATCGCACGGAAGACGAGCACCCGGACGCGCTGCTTGGGGAACAGGATCAGGTAGGCGGCGAGGACGCCCGAGATCGCCCCGCTCGCTCCCAGGCTGGGGATCTGGCTGTCGAGATCCAGGAGGATCTGGGCCAGCGCCGCCGCCACTCCGCAGAGCAGGTAGAACACCAGGTACTTCACGTGGCCCATGGCCTCTTCGACGTTGTCCCCGAAGATCCACAGGAACAGCATGTTGCCGCCCAGATGCAGGAAGCCGCCGTGCATGAACATCGAGCTGAACAGCGTGGTCCAGAAGGGACCCGGATGGGTCGGCGGCAGATCCGTCTGCTGCCCGTACTCCACCGGCACGACCGACCACTTCATGAAGAAGCTTTCGATGTCGCCCTGCATGAGCTGGATCAGGAAGACCAGGACGTTGATGGCGATGAGGGCGAAGGTGACGATCGGCGTGATGCGCATGCCCGAATCGTCGTCGCCGAGCGGCATGACCATCGAGGTGCCTCCGGGGGAGAGGTCCGATCCATGGCCTCGGTCTTCCGCGGAGCCCGAGACCGACGGTTGGCCGTCATTCTAACACATGGCTCGCGCGCAGACGGAAGTTGTTGAGAAAGTCGTCAGGACGTCCTCAACGCCTGCTAGCCTTTCAGGCGCTCCCTCGTTCGCCGGCCCCACTCGAGAAGGACGCCATAGTCCTCGGCCAGCGTGTCCTCCGTCAGCCAGCCGACGCCCGCCTTCTCGCCGACGGCGCGCGCGGCCTCGATGTCGGCCCATCCGTCGAGCATCGGCTCGGGCGGCGGCCCGACGGCTTCGGCCGAGAGATCGACGAGCTCGAGGTTGAGCCGGAGCTGGTCGCGGTTCTCCGCGAGCGTCCGCTTCACGCGCGCGTCGACCCTCAGATCCTTGTCGATCCAGTCGCGCACATGGCCGCGGCTCTCGAGCAGCCGCCGCGCCAGCGAGGGAGTGACGATCTTCGGGATCCCGTCCGCCGTGTCGCCCGAGAGGGCCAGAAAGTCCGCCACGTAGGCCGGTGTCACCCCCAGGATCCCCCGCACGTCCGAGAACCGCACCGTCCCGCGGACCCGGCCCTCCATCCGGGTCGAGCCCGACAGGAGCTGCATGAAGTCCTTGTCGTCCGAGCGGATGACGATCTCCTCATCGCCCGCGAATCGGTGGGCGACCGCGGCCAGGAGCTCGTCCGCCTCGCGACCGTCGCTGCGGAACTGGATCGCGCCGAGGGCCCCGAGCACGGCGAGGAGCGAATCGAAGTCCTCCCGCCCGGCGTGGTCCCAGATCTCGGGACGGTCGCGATAGGCGGGCCAGCGTTCCCGTTTCCAGAGTCGCTCGTCGTTCCAGAAGAGGGCGTAGATATCCTCCGTCTTCGTGACTAGAGGGCGGAGCATCCTCGGCACCTGGAAGGTGAGCGGGAAGTCGATCCTGCCCTTCAGGGCGTGCCAGGCGGAGAAGGCGATCATGCCGGCGTCGATGAGCTGCACGGTGCGATGCCTACGCGAGGCGCGGGCGAAGCGCAAGGGGCTCTAAGACTTCTCCCCCCAGATCTGCTCCAGCCGCTGCGCGCGCCGGCAGTTCCACTTGTAGAGCTTGTACCGGACCGGGTTCTTCTCGTAGTAGTCCTGGTGATACTCCTCGGCCGGATAGAACTCGCCCGCCGGCTCGATCTCTGTCGCGATCGGCGCGTCGAACCGGCCGGATCCCTCCAGCGCGCGCTTCGAGGCCTCGGCCAGCCGCCTCTGCCCGTCGTCGTGGTAGAAGATGGCCGAGCGGTAGGAGTCCCCGCGGTCGCAGAACTGCCCGCCGGCGTCGGTGGGGTCGATGTTGCGCCAGAACGCGTCCAGCAGGGTCTGGTAGCTCGTCGCCGACGGATCGTAGACGACGCGCACCGCCTCCGCGTGCCCGGTGCCGCCGGAGGAAACCTGCTCGTAGCTCGGGTCACGCGTGTCGCCGCCGGTGTAGCCGGACGTCGTCGATACCACGCCCGGCACGTGATCGAAGGCCTCCTCGACACACCAGAAGCAGCCACCCGCGAAGGTGGCTTCGGCCGTCTGGGCGTGCTCGAGACGGCCGGCCTCCGGCCGGGAGGGGCTTCCCGAGCCGGCGAGGACGGCCGTGAGGCCGAGACCGGCCAGGGCCAGGGACAGGACGATCAAGCCCGCGGAGCGCATGGGTTTCCACCTTTCTTCAGTTGATTCCCCCGTGGAATAGACGCGAACTCCGGGTTCGTTTCAACCCTCGACCTGAAACGTCATATGCGCTA
>JBOHRQ010000130.1:0-5059 GCA_050732875.1 Gemmatimonadota bacterium
CCATGCCCGTCGAAACGATCCGCTGGGAGGACGATCACGTCCGCATGATCGACCAGACCCGGCTTCCCGCCGAGAAGGTCGAGATCGAGATCCGCACGGTCCCGGAGATGGTGGAGGCCATCCAGAGCCTCCGGATCCGGGGCGCCCCGGCCATCGGGATCGCGGCCGCGATGGGGCTGGTGGCGGCCCTCGCTCCCTATCGCGACGAGGAACCCGGCGCCTTCCACGGCCGGCTCGATGAGTTCGCCTCCGAGCTCGAAGTGGCGCGTCCCACCGCGGTCAACCTGAAGTGGGCGATCGACCGCATGCGAAAAGTGGCACGGCAGCATCCCGACATGGCGACCGCGGCCCTCTGGGAACGGCTCGAGGAGGAGGCGCTGGCCATCTTCGATGAGGACCGGGAGATGTGCCGCCGGATCGGCGAAGCCGCCCAGGGAGTGATCCGGGAGCGGGCGGGGATCCTCACCCACTGCAACGCCGGCGGCCTGGCCACCTCGGGCTACGGCACCGCGCTCGCCTGCGCCTATGTCGCCCACGAGCAGGGCAAGGAGATCCGGGTGTTCGCCGACGAGACGCGGCCGCTTCTCCAGGGCAGCCGCCTGACGACCTGGGAGCTCATGCAGAGCGGCATCGACGTCACGCTGATCACCGATGGCATGACGGCGGCCACGATGGCGCGCGGGGACATCGACATGGTGATCGTGGGCGCGGACCGGGTCGCCGCCAACGGCGACACGGCCAACAAGATCGGGACCTACGGCGTGGCCATTCTGGCGCGGGAGCACGGCATCCCGTTCTACGTGGCTGCCCCCCGCACGACCTTCGACTTCGACACCCCCAGCGGACGCGAGATCCCGATCGAGGAGCGCCCGGCCGAGGAGGTGACGCACGGCTTCGGCGCGGCCACCGCGCCGGCAGGGGTCAAGGTGTACAGCCCCGCCTTCGACGTGACGCCCCACCGCTACATCGCCGGGTTCTTCACCGACGCCGGGTTTCTGGAGCCGCCGTTCGAGAAATCGCTGGAGGTGCTGCGGGAGGAAACTGCCGCGACCGCCCGGTAGCCAGGCCCCGCGCTTCCGCTCGCCGACCAGTCACCGCGATCCGAGGTCGAGGGCGAAGCGGACCGCATCCCCGGCGGCCTCGAGCTTCTCCTCGGACAGCGACGCGATTCGTCGCACCAGACGGGCTTTGGGAATCGTGACCAGCGAGTCCAGGTTGGCGGCGCAACGCTTCGGCAACCCGTCTTCGGCGCCCAGCTCGACCTCCACGGGGATGCTGCGTACCCGCGCACTGATCGGGGCGACCGTGACCAGACTCCTCACGAGGTACGCCTCGTTTCTGGATAGCAGAAGGACGGGTCGCCGGCCTGACGGCGGGGGCAGGTTCGCCCACCACACCTCGCCGCGTCTCAATCCCAGTCCTCCTCTTCCCAGGCCGCCAGGGAGGAGGCGTCGGCGGACGAGACTTCGTACCCGCTCTCGGGTTCGGCCACGTAGCCGTCGACGTAGCGACGCACTGCGGCATCGTGGCGCCTCTCCCGGAACAGGGTTTCGAGGGCGCGCCGAAAGAGCTCGCTCCGGCTCTCTCCACTCTGGCGCCGCTCCTGATCGGCGCGAGCGAGGAGGTCGGCAGGAAGGCTGATGGAGATCTTCGCGCTCTTGGACATTGGACCTCCTACTCTGGTAGTACCATGGTAGGAAGAAACTTACCCCGCCTGGTCCCGGAGAGCAACCTGTCCACGGAAGCGCGCTTCCGCTCGCCGAGGTTGTCCCGGCACGGGCGACAGCGTATCTTGTACCATTCTCGTCCGAGGCCCGAACGGCCCGGTTCGTTGACGGGTCGAGCGGCCTTTTCTATTCATGAGCTTGACTGGATGGCGACTTCCGGCCGGCCCGGCCAGCCGCCGCGACACCGGAGACTCGCATGAGCACGCATTCCGTCACGCCCGATCAGATCACGCGGCGCTGGTACCTCGTGGACGCCGAGGGACAGACCTTGGGGAGGCTCGCGAGCCGGGTCGCCCAGATCCTGCGTGGCAAGCACAAGCCCATTTACACCCCGCACCTCGATACCGGCGACCACGTCCTCATCATCAACGCCGAGAAGGTCGAGCTGACGGGGCGCAAGATGAGCCAGAAGAAGTACTATCGGCACACCGGCTACCCCGGCGGACTCAAGGAGACCCCGATCCGCCGCGTTCTGCGGGACCATCCCGAGCGCGTCATCGAGAAGGCGGTGTGGGGGATGATGCCCAAGGGGAAGCTGGGCCGGAGCATGTACCGGAAGCTCAAGGTGTACGCGGGCCCGGCTCATCCGCATCAGGCTCAGCTGCCGCAGCGGATCGACCTCGACCGCTGGCCGCCGCAGACCCAGGAGGATACGGATTCATGAGCAAGCAGATGGTCGGCATCGGCCGGCGCAAGACCTCGGTCGCGCGCGTCTACCTGCGGGCGGGCAAGGGACAGTGGACGATCAACGGTCGCACGCTGGCCGATTACTTTCCCCGGTCGCTTCACCTCACTCAGTGCCAGAAGCCGTTCGAGGTCAGCAAGGCCGGCAGCCAGTACGACGTGGTGGTGAACGTCAATGGCGGCGGTCTCACCGGGCAGGCGGGCGCGATTCAGCTCGGGCTGGCGCGCGCGCTGGTCCTTGCCGACGAGAGCCTTCGGACTCCCCTCAAGGCGGCCGGGCTGCTGACCCGCGATCCGCGGATGGTGGAGCGTAAGAAGTACGGCCGTCCGAAGGCCCGCAAGCGCTTCCAGTTCTCCAAGCGGTAACCCCGCGACGAGCGCAGGCCGACCGGGTTGCATCACCCACGCTGCGCGTGGGTACCCGGGGCGGCCGAATCCACACACCGGCGGAGGGTTCCGCGGGTGTCCGGTTCGCCTTCGGCGACCGGATCTCGGACCCCGTCGAAGCCGGTGGAGGCTGAACCCTTAGAGGAGGTCCGACCCATGGCGGTCAGCGAACAGCTCCGCGCCCTGCTCGAGGCCGGAGTCCACTTCGGCCACCAGACCCGCCGCTGGAATCCCAAGATGCGGCGGTTCATCTTCGCCGAGCGCAACGGCATCTATCTCATCGACCTGAACAAGACCCTGCGCCAGCTCGACCGCGCCAGAGACGTCGTGTCCGAAATCGTCGGGCAGGGCAAGCGGGTCCTGTTCGTCTGCACCAAGCGCCATCTCACGCACATCGTCCGTGAAGAGGCCGAGCGCTGCGCACAGTTCTACGTCACCAACAGGTGGCTGGGCGGCACGCTCACGAACTTCCGGACGATCAAGAAGAACCTGAAGCGGCTCAAGGAGATCGAGCGCATGCGCACCGACGGCACGTTCGATCTGCTGCCCAAGAAGGAAGTCATCGAGATCGAGCGCGAGTACGACAAGCTGTACCGCAACCTGTCCGGGATCGCTGACATGGAGGAGCTCCCTGGCGCCGTGTTCGTTGTCGATGCTCGCAAGGAGCGGATCGCGGTCAACGAAGCGAACAAGCTCGGCATCCCGCTCCTCGCCATCGTCGACACCAACGCCGATCCGGATCTGATCACGGTCCCCATTGCCGGCAACGACGACGCGATCAAGTCCGTTCGCCTGATTACCGGGCAGATCGCCGATGCGATCATCGAGTCGCAGGCGCGCCTGGTGAAGGAAAAGGCCGACGCGGAGGAGGGCCAGCCCTCCGGTGCGGCGCCTGCCGCCGCCACCTCCGAGCAGCCACGGCGCCCTCGTCGACGGGTACGGGCACGACTGCCGGTCGAGGAGGCGGAGGGGAACGGCGAGGGAAAGGACAAGGAAGGGGAGGAATAGCATGGGTTCCATAACCGCATCCCAGGTGCAGGAGCTCCGCCAGCAGACGGGGGTCGGCATGATGGAGTGCAAGCGCGCCCTCGAAGAGGCCGAAGGCGACATCGATCGCGCGGTGGAGCTGCTGAGACTCCGGGGCCAGGCCAAGGCCGCCCGGAAGGCAAGCCGGGTCGCCAACGAGGGTCGCGTCGAGGCCTACATTCATCTGGGTGGCAAGATCGGCGTCCTGATCGAGATCGACTGCGAGACCGACTTCGTCGCCAAGACGGACGATTTTGGCGAGCTCGCCCGATCGCTGGCGATGCAGGTTGCCGCGACCAGCCCTCTCGCCGTGCGGCGCGACGAACTGGATCCGGAAGTGGTCGAGAGCGAGGCCGCGATTTACCGTCAGCAGGCGGAGGAGTCGGGCAAACCCGCGGAGATCGTCGAGAAGATCGCCCAGGGCCGGCTCGACAAGTGGTACCAGGAGGTCTGCCTGCTCGAGCAGGCGTTCGTCAAGGACCCCGACCGGAAGGTCTCGGATGTCGTCACGGAAGCGGTCCAGCGGCTCGGAGAGAACATCGTCGTCCGGCGTTTCGTCCGCTTCGAAGTCGGCGGGGAGTAGCGCGCCCGGCGACGGCACGCCGAAGTCGAAGGGGCTCAGGTATCGACGGATCCTGCTGAAGCTCTCGGGGGAGGCGCTGGCGGGGGGTCGGGGGTTCGGGATCGATCCTCCGACCGTCGATCGTCTGACCGGGGAGATCGTCGGGATCCACGGCACCGGCGTGGAGCTCGCCCTGGTCGTCGGCGGTGGCAACATCGTGCGTGGCACGGTGGCCAGCGAGCACGGAATGGACCGCGTGTCCGCCGACTACATGGGCATGCTGTCGACGGTGATCAACGCGCTCGCTCTCC
Source organism: Gemmatimonadota bacterium (assembly GCA_050732875.1). Taxonomy (GTDB): domain Bacteria; phylum Gemmatimonadota; class Gemmatimonadetes; order JACCXV01; family JAHWKZ01; genus DASRVA01. Next base: position 4,698 of record JBOHRQ010000130.1, read on the forward strand.
AGGATCTCCTCGAGCGCAAGGGCGTCGTCACGCGTCTGCTTACCGCCATCCGGATGGACGAAGTGGCCGAGCCGTTCATTCGCCGACGGGCCATCCGTCACCTCGAGAAGGGGCGGATCGTCCTCTTCGCCGGTGGAACCGGGAATCCCTACTTCAGCACCGACACGGCGGCCGTCCTCCGGGCCACCGAGATCGGAGCCGAGGTGATCCTCAAGGCCACCCAGGTCGACGGCATCTTCTCGGCCGATCCGCGGAAGGACCCCGACGCCCGGTTCATCGACCGGATCTCCTATCAGGAGGTCCTCGAGCGGGATTTGCGGGTCATGGACGCCACGGCGATCGCCATGAGCCGGGAGAACGAG
>JBOHRQ010000131.1:0-4960 GCA_050732875.1 Gemmatimonadota bacterium
GGATCCCCCGCGACGAGGCCACCGCGCGGGCCGATCGGCTCCTCGAGCGCTTCGGGCTAACCGAGAAAGCGGACACCAAGGTTCACAAGCTGTCGGGGGGAATGAAGCGCAGGCTGCTGATCGCCAAGGCCATGATCCACGATCCGGAGATCCTGATCCTCGACGAGCCGACGGCCGGCGTCGACGTGGAGCTGAGGCGGTCCCTCTGGAGCTACCTCCGGGAGCTGAACCGGCGGGGCAAGACCGTCCTGCTCACGACCCACTACATCGAGGAGGCGGAGACCCTCTGCGACGAGGTGGCGATCATCGACCGCGGCCGGATCGTCACCCGGGGCTCGCCGGAGCGGCTGGTGGAGGCGGGCGGCCACCGCCGCCTCGAGATCGAGCTCAACGGCCTCCCCGAGAACGGGCTTCCCGCGGCGCTCGAGCCGTATACACCCACCCTCGAGGGCCGGCTCATGTCGATCGACGCCGCCCACCCGCGGCGGATCCTGCCCGAGGTCCTCAACGCCCTCTACGCGGCGGACCTCCGGATCGACGAGGTGCGGATCGTCGAGTCCAGCCTGGAGGAGGTCTTCATCCAGCTTACCGGTCGCTCGATCGACGTCGACACGGCCGCCGCGCCGGAGGCTGAGCCCGCCCAGGAAACCCCCGACGAGGCCGCGTGATCGGGACCGGCTATCGGCGCGAGTGGGCGATCGGCTTCTGGACGCTGACCCGGCGCGAGGTGACGCGGTTCGTGAGCCTCTGGAAGCAGACCCTCTTCCCGGCGGTCCTGACGCCGCTTCTCTACATCCTGATCTTCGGCGAGGCCCTCGGCTCACGGATCCGGCTCATCGACGGGTTCCCCTACACCGAGTACATCCTGCCAGGGCTGGCGATGATGGGGGTCATCACCAGCTCCTACGCCAACTCCTCGTCATCGCTGTTCATGGCCCGTCACGAGGGCTATATCGATGACGTCCTGATCACGCCGATGTCGTACTGGGAGGTCGTCCTGGCCTACACGATCGGCGCCATGGTGCGCGGCCTCGCGGTGGGGGCGGTCGTGCTGCTGGTCGGGCTCCTCTTCGCCGATCTGCCCATGGCCCACTGGATGGTGACGGTGGCGTTCATGGTGGCGGTGAGCGCGCTCCTCTCGTGCGCCGGGCTGATCATGGCGCTCTGGGCCGAGTCCTGGGACCACGTGATGCTGCTGCTCAACTTCCTGATCACCCCGCTCGTCTTCCTGGGCGGCGTCTTCTACTCGATTCACATGCTGCCGCCCTTCTGGCGCGGGCTGTCGATGTTCAACCCGATCTTCTACATGGTGAACGGCCTGCGGTACGGCGTGCTGGGAGTGGCTGACACGAGCCCGTGGGCGTCGTTCCTCCTGTCGGCAGGGCTGGCGGCGGGGCTGTTCGGGTGGACGGTGTATCTGTTCCGGATCGGCTATCGGCTGAAGTCGTGATGGTCGACCATCGGGGTTGTGAAGCCGCCTGAAACCCGGCTGATCGGTCAAGCGTCCCCGGGCAGGCGCCAGACGCCGCCCGACTCCTCCACCGCGAAGACGCTCCCGTTCTCGACCCCGAACTCGTCGCGCTCGGTGAGGGGACGGTCGAGGACACGGCTCAGGACGAGCCGGACGGGGCCGCCGTGGGTCACACAGACGATCTCCTGATCCCGGTGGTGGTCGGCGAGAAGCTTCAGGGCCGGCCAGAGCCGGTCTCCCAGCTCCTCGTAGGTCTCGCCGCCCGGCCGCGGCGTGTGCAGCGGGTCCGCCTGGTAGGCGCGGTACTCGTCGGGCCATCCACGGACCACCTCGGCCTGGGTCTTTCCCTCCCATTCCCCGTGGTGGATCTCCCGGAGCTCGGGCACCGGTTCCGGATCGAGCCCTAGCGTCCCGCCCAGGATGGCCGCGGTCTCCCGGGCCCGCCGCTGGGGCGACGTGTAGAGCGCCGCCACCGGCCGGCCGGCGAGCCGTCGGGCAAGCTCCCGGGCCTGGCGTCGGCCCTCCGGGTTGAGGGGCGGATCGGACCCCGCCCCCTGCCAGCGACCCTCCCGGTTGTACTCCGTCTCGCCGTGACGGACCAGCAGGAAGCGGGTGACGTCCGGCCCGGGAGGAGCGGCCGGGAGGCGCGCCCCGGCCGGCGTATCCGACGGGCTCACGACCGACCGGCGCCCCAGGCGAGCGAGACCCCGACCGACCACAAGGCGACGTCGCGGCTCGTGGCGACTCCGTCCACGGGCTCCCGCTCGATCGTCAGGAAGCGGTTCTCGACGCGGCCGGCGATCGCCCACGAATGCCCGAGGCGCCGCTCGAGGCCCACGCCGAAGAGGAAAGCCGGGCCCCGCTCGAGGCGGTCGTCAACGGCTACGGACTCGATCCCGAAGCGCAGGACGGGCTGGGTTGCGCCGCCACGGTCGGCCAGCGGCGCCAGGTCGAGGGCCAGGCCGACGCCCCGGAGCGAGCGGCTCTCGGGGGGCTCCTCGTCCAGCGTGTCGGCCGCCGCGTCGACGGACCCCACCCACGCCCCGACCCCGATCGCCACAATCGGCGTGACACGCCAGCCGAGCCGGCCTTCGACAACGGGGGTCCAGGCGGGGTCGTGGCGGGCGGCCAGGTCCCGGTCGGTGTGGAGCGCCGCGATCGCCGCCGCCGCTTCGAGCCCCGACGGGCTCGCCTCTCCGCCCCCTTGCGCCGAGGCCACTCCCGCGAGGGCGTGGAGGCCTCCGGAAAGGAGGAGGGTTGGACCGATCCGGATCAGTCCTCCGGCACGCCGGACCCGGTCCTACGCTTCCGGCCTTCCTTCCGCATGGCGATCGTTACCAGCGTGAAGGCGCCGCCCCAGACGAAGCCGCAGATGACGACCAGAGTCACCCACGCGGACGCCGTCACGGTCGCTCCCCGGTGCCTTCGACCGGACGTGCCTGCCGGCCGAGCCAGCGGTTCAGGCCGAGACAGAGCCCCAGGACGATCGCCCACTGGAGGACGAGCGTCCCCAGGCTGAAGGCCTGGATGGGGTCGAGGCTCGCCCGGAAGCCCTCGGCCGAGATGGTCTGGTAGAACCACCAACCGATGAGGACGAGTGCCTCGATGACGACCAGCACCATGGCCGCGTTCCACCACCGGCCGATCGTGAAGTCGCTGCCCTCGCTGTTCACGTAGCGCTGCCGGAACCGATCGACGCCGTGGCGGAGCACCGCGAAGCCGAAGAACAGCCCCGACAGCATGAGCCCGACCCCCCACACGAAATCCTGGTTGTCGAGGATCGAGACCGAGAGCGCGCTCGGAAGGCCGAACACCAGCGCCGCGAAGGCGACGACCGCGAGCGCCGGTCCGCGGCCGACCCCCCGGTCGATCAGAATCCGGGCCGCCAGCTCGATCATCGAGATCAGGCTGGTCAGGGCGGCGAAGAAGAGAGCCAGGAAGAACATCGCCATGAAGATCCGCCCGCCGGGCATCGCTCCGAACAGCTGTGGCACCCAGATGAACGTGAGGCCGGTGTTGCCGGCGCCGACGATCTCGCCGGCCGCGTCGGGGCGGATCGAGAATACCGTGCAGAGCACCATGATGCCGGCCAGCAGCGAGACCGAGTTGTTGCCGAAGCCCAGGATGAACGCGTTGATTGTGGTGTCCTCGCGCGCCCGCATGTAGGTGGCGTAGGTGAGCGCGAGCCCCCACCCGGCGCCCGTGTCCCACGCGTTCTGGGTCAGAGCCTCGAGCCAGACCCGGCTGTTGGCGAGGTCCGACCAGTGGGGGGTGAAGAGGAAAGCCAGGCCGCGCCCGGCGCCAGGGAGCGTCACGGCGCGGATTGCGAGGATGACCACGAGAGCGATCAGCACCGGCATCATGATGAGGACCGCCCGCTCGATACCCTTGACCCCTCGCGCGCAGACCCAGACGCCGATCGCCAGCGAGACGACGAGGGTGACGACCGCCCACCCCGAACCGGCGTAGGTCTCCCACAGCGCGCCCGGCTCGGCGCCGGGGAGCTCGCCGGTCACCGCGGCCACGAAATAGCGGACGCACCAGCCGGTCACCACGCCGTAGTAGAACATGATCAGGGTCGCGCACAGAGCCACCCACGCCCCCATCCAGGCGAACCGGGGGCCGATCAGCTCGGCGAAGGCGCCGATCGGGTTCCGGCGCGTTCCCTTGCCCATCGCGAACTCGCAGAGCAGCAGGGGAACCGACCAGGCGACCAGGAAGATCGCCCACGGGATCAGAAACGAGCCGCCCCCGTTGGTGGCCGCGATCCGCGGGAAGCGCCAGATGTTCCCGGTCCCTACCGCCATGCTGAGCATGGCGAGCAGCATGATCCAGCGGCTCGAAAAGTGGATAGCCCCGCTAGAGGAGCTCATGGACCATCCGGATGAGCGGGGCGAAGGATAGGCTCTCGACGCCGAGCCGCTCGACCAGCGTCTCCACCGGCTCGGACTGACCTGTCGACCACAGCTCGAGCAGGAACTCCCCGGTGCGGGGGTTCCGAAACCAGTCTTCGTCGTAGCGCTCCCTGAGCTTCTCGTGGAGCGCCCCGCTCATCATCCAGGCGCGCAGGTAGCGAATGCAGTAGAAGTGGGGGTCGACGTCGTCCAGGTAGAGCGCTTCGGACACCCGGACGCCGGTCGCCCGGCTCAGCCGCTCGGCGTAGTCCGTGGCCAGCGACGGTTCCGGGCCGGTTCGATGCAGGGATCGCTCGTACGCGAACTTGGCGGCGTAACGGCGCAGCATGACCAGCTCGCGGAAGGCGGCGAACCGCAGGAACTCCGACGGGTCGCCGATCCCCATGACGCGCCGGTGGAAGCCGGGCAGGAGCATCAGATGGTCGAGCGTGATCGCGTAGCCCTCGGTCACTCCGTTGTCGCCGAGGCGTCGGAACTCGAGCGGGAGGTCGGGATCGGCATGCGCGAAGTGGAGCGCGTGGCCGAGCTCGTGGAGGAAGGTGGCGTAGTCGTCGTATCCGCCGTAGGGACGGAG